>JBDRHL010000145.1:0-37060 GCA_043816955.1 Planctomycetota bacterium
CCACAGCCAGAAAACTGCTGAATATTATCTTTGATACGCTGAAGAATGACTGGGTATTTGAAGATTTTCCAAACTTTGTATTAACAAGTAGTTGCGTAAAAAAATAATAAAAATTGGAGTAGACTTTTAACATAGGAGAAATGTATGTCAGTACGTGTTGGTTTTGTCGGTTATGGCGGTATTGCTAAAGCGCATCAGCAATCGGTTGTGCTCAGCGGTATGGGCAAGATTGTCGGCGGGATGGATATTGAGCTGAAACAGCGTCAGCGTTTTGAAGAGGAGGCCAAAGCTCCTTCGTTCACATGTTTCAAGGAGATGCTCGATAAAGCAGAACCTGAAGCTGTGATAGTATCTACGCCTCCGAATGTGAGGCTGGAGATCGTAAGAGAATGTGCAGAACGCGGGATTGGCGTTCTTTGCGAGAAGCCGCTGGCTCACAATGTTGAATCAGCCAGGGAACTTGCCGCGATATCGAAAGGAGCAAAAAATATTTGTGCGGTTGCTTTCTGTCACAGGTTCAATCCAGGGATTAACCGGATGAAACAGCTTTTTGAAGATGGTGTGCTGGGCGAGCCGATAGAATTTGTTAATTTTTTTGTCGGTTCATCTTCATGGTGCGGTGAGGTTTGGCGAACAGACATAAATATCAGCGGGGGAGGCTGTTTAATGGATAACGGCAGTCATTCGATTGATATTTTTCAATATCTGTTTGGTCGAGTAGAAAAAGCGGCAGGAGCGACGCGGAACGTCTGGCCGGGGCGGGGTGATGATACAGCCTGTTTATTGGTAACTTCTGAAAGCGGCGTCATAGGGCAAATAACTGTTTCCTGGATGTACCCTTTCGGTGCAGCCACGGTTGAAGTGATTGGCAGCAAAGGGGCTGCCAAGTTTGATTATTCCGTTATAGATGAATTGAAGATTCGCATTGGCAAAGATGAATGGAAAACTGAAAAAATCACAAAAGATACGCGTTTTGTTGACCAGATGAAGGCTTTTTTAAGTGCTGTTGGTGGTAATCAGAATGGACAACTTGCCAGTTTCGAAGATGGTCTGACGGCAGTGGAAATTATCGGAAAGATATATAAGGACAGGCTATAGAGGGATTTGGAATGGGTAACATTGAATAATTCTGGCAAATCTTAAGTTAAGGAGCTAAGGACATGAAAATTGGAATTGTAGGTTTTGATACAAGTCACGCGCATGTTTTCCCCGCGTACCTTCGTGACATAGCCGGTAAAAATCCGAAGTATAAAGAAATTGAAGTTGTCGCAGGGTGGCCGGGTGATCCCGCTACTGCTGTTCATCCTGAGCGGCTGGATGAGATGCGCAAAAAGATTGATGAAATGGGCATCAAAGCGGTCGATCACCTGGATGAGCTGATTGAAAGCAGTGATGCGTTTTTGCTTGAAAGCGTGAATGGTGACACACACCTCGAACTTGCTGAGAAAATACTCCCTGCCGGGAAGCGCACCTTTATTGATAAACCGTTTACGAATACCATGAAAGACGCAAAAGCTATCGCGGGTTTGATAAAAAAATACAAGACTCCGTGCTGGAGCAGTTCATCTTTGAGGTTTGAACCAACCATGCTGGAAGCAAAATCGAAGGTCGGTAATATTTCCGGCGCCGATGTATATGGTCCTGCTCCCTACTTTGAGAAGGGCCGGGGCATCGTTTATTATGGTATACACCCGGCGGAAATGATTATAACTATCATGGGGACCGGGCTGAAAAGTGTCCGAACAAGCCATTGGCATGAAGACCGGGAAATAATCGTGGCGGAATGGTCTGATGGAAGAATGGCTAGCCTTCGGGCCCGGCGAAATCCCGTCCAAGGCTTTGGCGGCATTATCCATGGCTCGCAGTGTTCCGCATTCTTTCCGGGTAATGGTGATTTTTACGGTGCTTTATGCAATCAGCTTGCTGAATTTTTTGTTACAGGCCGGCCGCCTGTCCCGATTGAAGAAACGCTCGAGGTTATAAAGCTTTTGGATGCAGCGGTTCGCTCCAGAGAGCATTCTGGTAAAGCGATTTCGGTCTAAATCAATATGTCAGAGTTTATAAAAAGGAGACAGACAGGTTTGAAGCGAAAACCGGAACAAAACAAAACAGTAACTGACAAGGTAAACATAACTTATAAGGAATCCGCTATCTGTATTTTGGCATCCGCTTATAAGTGTTGCATATCCCTTGTTGATGGAATGGCAGAGTTAATGCTGCCTGATGGGAACCTGCTGGTAAAATTTCCGGTTGATGTTGCCTGCGTGCAGAAAGATGGCAGCGTGGTCCGGATGGCAGTTCCGCTGAGGTGCGTTGCAACTGAAGAGGGTTTTGACTTGTTCGCAGACAATGGCGGCTTTGAGCGTATGCGGGTTGTCTGTGCCCCGCGATGGATTGAGTTTACTTATATTGCCAGAGCTCGCCAGGGCCGGCTTCTTGAACCTAAGGAGACCTTATATTTTCTTCGCAACCGGGACGGAATGCAGTTGAAGCACTGTATCGAAGGTTTTGATGCATGCCCGAAAATGAATATGGAGGCTGAGGAGAACTACCGCTCAATTTTCCCGATTTCAGATATTGGCTCATATTTTTCTCCGCCGCCACAGGTGCTAAGCCTTAGAATGCCGGCAGGCTGGTTCAGTATGGGTTTGAGCAGGCTGCCCGATTCAAACGTGTTTAAGCTGACATCGGACCGTGGGTTGCTGGTAGAGACGCCATGTGGTCACTTAAGTTTTAGCGATGCCGAGGAATATGCCGCACCAGGCGTCTTTTTTATGTTCCCCGCTGCTGGATGGGAGGCGCTTGCATTATATCGTCAGATACTGATTGAACGGGACATTGTGACGGATACCCCAATAGAACAGCGCAATCTGCCGGGCTGGTGGAAATGGCCGTTTTACTGCACATATGGCGACCAGATGATGGAGTTGCAGAGAAATGAGTACCAGGATATTGACTGGGGCTGTGATGCATACAACAGCCAATGGGTGCGAAATTCAGTAGAACATGTCGAGAGCAAACTTGGCAGGCAATTCAATGTAATAATTGACGCTTTCTGGACTGAGCCGAATAATTTTGACCCGGTGCCCAGCGAGCGGTTCAAGGATATGAAGGAACTGATAAAATGGTGCCACGATCGTGGGCACAAGGTGCTGCTTTGGTGCAAGCCCTTTGTAACAAGTACGCAGGGGGAGTGTGGCACCTTGGCAAAAAAGTACGGTGTTCTCAAGGCCGGCAGCGACTATCACATAGACTATACGTCGCCCGGCGCTGACGCATATCTTAAAGAGCTTTGTGAAGGCTATTTTTCGGCTGACGGGCTTGATGCCGATGGTATGAAGATGGACTTTCTCAACCAACTGGCTGGGCCGGACAAATGCTGTTACTGTTGCCCTCAGGCAGGCATCGGTATGCGAGAGGTAGCCCTTTTCTGTCGTAAATTTTCTGAAATTGCCCGCGGGATTAAACGTGATGTCTGTATTAATTTCAGTGCAGCGGATGTGCGATTTTCAGAATTTATATCAATGAACCGGCTGCATGATGTCCATGCCTCTCTTGAAGAAAAGCTTCGCCGGGCGAGAATATCGGCTGCCGCTTCACCGAATACGATTATTGATAGTGATGGTGCCGTGATGTTCAGTCACTGGCTGGAGGAGCATTATCTTCTTGCCGCTTTGTTTGGGACCTGTTCCCTGTACTACAGTCGAGTGCTTCACGACAACGTAGCGATAACAGAAGAAGAGTGGAAGATTCTCAGGGCATTATTTGAGTTATCGGCGAAAAAACCGTGGGGTCGGCCTGTAGCTTTGTCTTATAAAAACTGGCAATTAGTAAGCAATGGCAAAGCGGTAGGGCAGACACTTAATGGACAATTGATAATGATTTTCACCAAGCCGAATGAAGCATCGCTGCTTAGTATTGTCTCTAATCGCCGGAGGGTCCCTACTCTGGGCAGGCAAATCGGCTCGATCCTGCCGGAGCCTGAATCACTGAAGATAACCAGGAACTACGTAACCGCCAGGTGGCAGAGAGGCGTTATTTACAGGCTTGTCGCCAGAGGAGAAATCTCTTAAAGATCAGGTGCGGTGAAATAATCTGCATGTGTGAATAATGATTAGACAGGAGGAATTGGGAATTCATGTCAGGGATTGATTGGCTGATAGTTGGTATTTTTCTGGTAGGCATAAACATAATCGGCATAGCCTGCCGTAAGTATATGAAAAGTGTTTCCGACTGGCTTGTTGCCGGCCGAGGTGTTGGCAGGTACCTGGGGATAGTTGCCGATACCGGTCAGGGTACCGGCGCCGTCAGTATTATCGCTTTGCTTCAAATTACCTATGCTGCCGGCCCGGCATACTTCTGGTATTATATCCAGACCCTGGGTCTGGGATTAATAATTGCTATTACAGGCTGGGGCATTTACAGGCTTCGTGAGACAAGGATTATGACCCTCAACGAACTTCTGGAGAGGCGGTACAGCCGCAATTTCAGGATTTTTTGCGGGATACTGTGTTTTGTTTCCGGTGTGTTGAATATGGGGATTTTTCCTATTGTAGGCGGCCGGTTCATGGTTTATTTCTGCGGGCTGCCTCAGTCATTTGAAATGCTTGGCATAACTATAGCCACTGTCCCAGCAATAACAGCGGTCCTTGTTTTCGTGGCAGTGCTTTTCTGCTTTCTTGGGGGACAGGTTACTATTGTCGTAACCGATTTTATCCAGACCAGCATCATTATGATTATGTATATCGTCGTTGGTTTCGGCGTTTACCGCTTTGTTACCTGGGATCATGTGGAACAGGCCCTGCGGGCACAGGAGAACATGGCGGACCTGGTTAATCCGATAAGAACCGGCACAGGTAGCGATTTTGGGATATGGTTCTTTGTGATGATAAGTTTCTCGATATACTACAACATCCTTAGTTGGTCTCCGAGTATTACGCGCGGCCAATCCGCCAGAGACCCAAGAGAAGCAAAAATAATGATATTGGTTTCATACCTGCGTCTTGGACTGGGTATCGGGCTTCTTTGTTTTGTTCCGGTCGCCTGTTTTGCTTTTATGAGACTGCCTGTCTTTGCTGATAAAGCTGCCTATGTCCAGCGCATTCTGGCAACTATCGCCAATGAAAAGGTAAAGGGGCAGATGGTGGTACCCCTTTTTCTGTCACATGTGTTGCCGATTGGGATTGTCGGACTATTTGTCTCCGGCATGTTAGCCGCGGCGATAAGCACGCTTGACAGCTACTTTTTGGCCTGGACTGGTGTGTTTATTCAGGATGTTGTAATGCCTTTCAGAAAAAAAGCTCTCAGTCAGAACCAGCATGTCCGGCTGCTTAAAGGCGCCGTTATCGGCATCGCCTTGTTCGTATATTTGTTCAGCATTTTCTACAAGGAAACCGATTTTATAATCATGTTTATGATGATTACCGGTGCTATTTACACCGGCGGCGCAGGAGCGGTGATCCTTGGCGCCCTGTATTGGCGGCGTGGTACTACTGCCGGGGCCTGGGCGGCGATGATTACAGGTTCAGGAATTGCTGTTCTCGGGCTGATTTTGGGTCAGATATGGGGCAAAATAGGGTTTCTTGAACAAATAAGTGAAAAGTTCCCACTGAATGGCCTGCAGGTATATTTTGTTGCCAGCCTTTCAGCTATCACAATGTACATAATTGTTTCACTGCTGACGCTGAAGAAGAAATATGACCTTGATGGCCTGCTGAATCGAAAAGATGGCGTTAACGTGGAAGTAATGGAGCTCAAGCAGGCAGCAAGCGGCAACTGGTTTGTTCGGCATCTTTATCATATACTTTGGGTAATAGCGATAATCCTGATTGTCATATCAGCTTCGACGATATGGTATAACCTGACTTGTCAGGATACGGTTAACCCGGAAAGCTGGCTGAAATTCTGGAAATTCTACGTGTTCGGGTTCTTCTTCTGGACAATTCCAGCAACAGTTTGGCTTATTGGCGGAGGTACACGCGACCTGTACAGACTGTTTAAACACCTTAAGTTAGAAAAAGTTGATGATAAAGATGATGGGTTTATTAGAAAGGAAGAGTAGAACTTCAAAAAGGCGATACTTTGAATGTATCGATAAAAATCTTCCGGCATCATGCTGGAGCAGTTATTAAAATTAAATATATGTGACGGAGAACTGTTATGAAAACGAGAAAGAGCGGGAATTTGGTCTTAACACTGATGGTTTGTCTTACTGTAATCCAGTATACAGTGTATGCTCGAGATGAGGACCTCATCTCAATGGACATGGCATCGAAGATTAGTGTTCCTTTTATTGAATCGGCTCCAGAGATTGATGGTAACTTCGATGTCGCAGAATGGAAATTCGCCTCGGCGTGTACGGGTTTCTATGACTATAAAGATATTCCCGGAATCATGGATAACGGGCCCATTGTTTTTATGTGTTATGATAACACGTCAATTTATCTGCTGACTCTCTGCCCGGAGGAAGAAGGCAGAGCCTTAAAGGCGAAATGCACGAACAGAGATGATAACGTTTATACGGATGATTCGGTAGAAGTGTATTTCTACACGCCAAAGAAACATTTGTTCCAGTTTGTGATCAATCCTCTGGGGACATTAGCTGATCTTAGGGACGGTGATGTGCAATGGAATGGAAATATACAGGCAAGAGCCTCACACATACTGGGCGAGCAATTACCGGAAGAATATGGTTTAGCGGGCAGATATTGGACAGCGGAGATAGAAATACCCTTGGGTGAGCTGGATGTTACGAGCATAAAGCCTGGTGATAAATGGGCAATGAATATTGGCGTCAGTCGTACAGGGCCGTGGGCGTCGCTGGCAATGCTCAGCGGCTCAGCTTATGCCGAACCGAATGCCTTTGTTCCTATTATGTTTTTGGCAAAGGGCGAACCGTTTGTGCAGTTCACCAGCCTTGGGAAAGCGCAATATGGGAAGGTACATATTTGTGGCAAAGCGGTTAATCCTGGCGCAAAACCGGTTGACTTAAAGGTTGCTTTTGATCTTTGGAAGCATGGTAGTTATCTTACCGAAGATGCTTATCAGGATATCGTAGGTGTCATTATTCCTACAACCAAGAAACTTGCTTTGGAACCGAAGTCTGAAGTACTCCTGGACATAGAGAAAACAGTGACGAATACTGCGATAGACCGCATGGCGCTGCGTGTTTTCCAGGTCGCTGATGGCAAAAAAGCATTACTGGAAAGACCCGGTTTTGTAAAAATCCAGCCTCAGTTGAATGTTACGATCGGTAACGTTCCACCTAAAGAGTACCTCGTGCTTAAGATCGACCCTATAGGCTTGAAGAACGAGTTAAAGTCCCCTATGGCTACTATGGATATTATAGTGGAAGCCGTCGACAAAAATGGAAAAGTCGTTCTAACCAGGAGGATTTCCGATGCCCTTAAAAATGACGAATTGGTTTTTGACTATAAGGGGCTGCCTGACGGCGAATATATCTGCCGCATCACGCCTGTAATTGAAGATGGAAAGAAGATTCAAAGTTACCAAGGCAGCTTCCGGCATCCTGCAAAGCCGGATTGGTGGAATGACGAATACGATCGTTATGCCAAGGCGGATAGAGTTCTAAAACCATGGACATCTATTGAGTATGGGGAGAATAGCATTTCCGTTTGGGGCCGGACAATGAAGTGGGAAAAAGGTATCCTGCCGAGCAGTATCACAACACAGGGTAAGGAACTGTTGGTAAAGCCCATGCGGCTTGTCGCGGTTTTTGGTGGAAAAGAGCACTTCATAGGACTGGATAATTTCAAGTTTACTTCGAAAAAGCAAAGTCGCGCGGAAATGGTTGCCGAAGGTTTTGCCGACGGACTGAAGGTAAGAGCACAGATGTGGTTTGAGTACGATGGTTTCGGCTGGATTACGCTTAACCTGTCTGATTCCAAAAAGAGAAAGATAGAAAAGCTCTGGGTAGAGGTTCCTATGGAGTCAAAGTATATTACTCTTTACCAGGGTTTTGCCAGGGATGCATTTGGTTTTGTAAAAAATGAACCGATCCAATTGAAATGGCAGTATCGCCCGGATACTCTTGAGCTTAATTTCTACCATTGGTGCGGCAATGAAGATCTCGGACTCGGCTTTACCTACAGAACTTTAGAACATTGGTATCCGAAGTCTATAGATAACTTCTGTACCCTGATCCCGGGGGAAAAGGAAACTATATATAAAATGAATCTGATTGGGCAGGCAGTTGAGGTTAATGGCTTTAAGTATGAGTTTGGTATCCAAGCCACACCCATAAAACCGCTTCCGCCTGATTGGCATGTCATGCTTGCAACTTCGTTTTATAACAGCTTCATGAATGTGCCTCATCGCGCCCAGGAAAAAATCCCCGAAAAGATTGATATTCTGGTAAACTGGCAGACTAATGTGGATATGAAGGGCCTCAATGATCCGCTCGGTATAAACAGCGACAAGATGAATGAAATCATTCGATATGCTCACGGGAAGGGAATGGCAGTATCTGGTCCTGCTACCTGTCCACAGAAGATCAGCCCTGTCATGAAGGATTACGATGACTACAAAATGGCCTGGAAGAACATCCCTGAATCCCTTCTTAACTGGGACAAGATCCCTCACCTTCAAAACTGTGGTGGTTCAGAAGCCTATCGCAGATGGCTATTCAGCACCTGGGCTAAGTTCATTAAAACCTATGATATTGATTGTATCTATTTTGACGGCTGGCCGGCAGGGCAGATGGGCTGCTATAGTCCACATCAAGATAACTGTGGCTGGGCAGACTCAGATGGGAAAAGACACCTGACGGTAGCGATTCTGGAGGGCCGTGAGTTTCTCAAGGCCCTGGCACTTTATATGGAAGACAACATTAAGAGCGAATATATACCGCCGCCAAAAACAGGGGCGAAGCGAGAAGGATTTCCCCGGTACCATTTGTGGATTCATTCCTGGAACTGGGTTCCTCCCGCAGTCGGGTTTGCCACTATCTGGTTTACCGGGGAATTTGCTGCGTATCCCTTTAAGCCCAACGTTGCCGGGATGAAAACCGCGGAAGGCTCGATGGCAGAAGCTGTAGGGATGGATTTGTTCCGGACTCGCTGTCTGTCGACAAACTGGGGTGTTCCGAACCTTTATGATACAATCTCCGTTACTTACAGACAAACAGAGATGATGATGGCCTGGCTTTTGCCTCATGGCAGCCAGGTAGGAGCTATCGATTTCATGTCAGGCGGTCCACAGCTTGTGTCAACCATTTATAATGTGTTCGAAAAATTTGGCGCCAGAACTGCCAATTTTACACCTTGCTGGCGGGACAATCCTTATGTGGATATTCTGAATCCTCGCAGACCCGATGTTGTGGCAGCAACATGGGATCATTCAGCCGATAAGGTGCTAGCCGTTGTGTCTAACCTGCGAACAATCAACGGTGGTGAGACCACACATGTAACCCTGAAACTGAAAGGTTTTACCAATCCGAAAGTGACCAACGCCTTGACTCAGGAGCAGATACCCGTGAAGGATAATATAATAACTCTGGACATTGAGCCGGAAATGTTCGTGTTAATGCTCATTGAAATGTAACAGGAAGAGAGAAAAATGTGCAGGATCCAATAAAATTATGCTGGTCGTTTTTGGGTGTTTTGCTTGTCTCTGACTTATCATGAGCAGGCGTTTGAACTATGGTAATTACGAGTAAAGATCGATTGTTAACGGTTCTTAATGGCGGGATTCCGGATTGTGTTCCGGTTTCGCCGGATTTTTCAAACATGATACCCGCACGATTGACCGGCAGGCCGTTCTGGGACCTGTATCTGTATAATGATCCGCCGATATGGGAGGCCCATATAGAATGTGTTAAGCATTTTGATATTGATGGGTTTAGCGACGGCTTCTTCCCGCTTACCTTTCCTGACGAAATTAAAGATGGTATTGATTGGCAGACTGCGATTGTTTTTAAGAGTAAAGAGCGCATTGTTACGCAGAGGTTTTACAAAACGCACACCGGCAGAATATGGGAGCCAAAGGTAAATATTTATTATGTTGCGGATTCTCCGACTTCCGGTGTGGACCCCGAAAAAATAGGTTTGCCGCGTGAGCCTGACGATTATGAACTGTCGAAAGACCCCATGCCGGTAGATACCAGCCCTGAAGGTTTCAAAAGGGTTAAAGGTCTGATGGGGGATAGTGGCCTGGTTGGTGTAGTTTTAGCGTCATCAGCAGTTTTATATTCCCAGGAAATGATTTATGATTATTTTGACGATCCGCAAAAATACGAGGATACAGCCCGCCGGCGCATGGAGGATATGGAACGACGTTTTGCAAATATTATGGCAATGGAGGTTAAGCCTGATTTTCTTTGTGTCGGCTCTTCCGGTACGCTTATCTTCCAGAGCCTGGAGATATTTCGTAAGCTGGCTTTTCCGACAGTCAAGAAAGCCATTGAATTAGCGGACGAGGCAGGAATACTCACACACGTGCATTCGTGCGGCCCTGAAAAGGCGATGGTAAAGATCTTTGCTGAAGAAACTTCACTCACCGTAATAGACCCGCTTGAGATTCCCCCAATGGGTGACTGCGATCTTGCTGAGATCAAGAGGCTTTATGGGGATAAAATAGTTTTGAAAGGTAATCTTCATACTACGAATGTGATGCGGTATGGTTCTGTAGAGGATGTGATAGCAGCGAGTAAGAAGGCGATTGATGATGCGGCTGAAGGAGGACGATTTATTTTGTCTACGGGAGATCAGTGCGGGCGTGATACTCCCGATGAAAATATTCATGCAATGGTGCAGACAGCACGTGACTATGGAAGATATTGAACTTATCCGGGATATGGGAGCAATATTGTGAATCGGGTTAAAAATGGTTATCTGAGAGGCAATTGCCGGAAAAGGAGAATCGGTTATGAAAACTACTGTATCGATGGTGTTTGTTAGTGCTTTTGCGTTGTTGTATTTCAACAGTTTGGCTGCTGCGGAAGTAGTTCCGGCTGACAGTGATGGCTGGACGGAGTTTAAAACCGTTGAAGATGCAAAAAAAATCGGCTGGTCAGCGATGCAGGAAGAAAACCCCAATCTTCAATTAACGGACGATGGTGTAGAAGGCGGCAAAGCTGTCAGGGCTGCTGGTTGGGCGGGCCGAAAGTATTGCGGCTTGAGGTTCAAACCTGATTTTGAGCTGCCGGTTTATACGCCGGGGATGAAACTTGTATTTTATATGCGCGCCGAGCAGCACTCGATGTACAAGAATGGCAAATTAGTGGATAACCCTGACTGGGCCGCGTCTGGTTTCGGACTGGGTCCGGTTGTCATTAAGGTGAAGTTTAAGAACGCAAGCATCACACGAGCGCTGCGCGAGTATGATAACGGCCCGTCTGAGTGGAAAAAATATGAAATTGATTTGGACATTACCGATGCCGTTACGACGGCGGATTACTACGAAAACTGGCAGAAGGATAACTGGGGTAAACCACAGCTAACAAACGCCGATTGGCCGGAAGTGGAATACTTCGAATGGAACTCAAAGTACTGCCTGAATGAGCAGGATTTTATCGAAGTTGATAAGCTGCACTTTGAGATCAAGCCTGCATATCTGAAGGTATCTTATCAGTTGGTGCCCAGCCGTAACTATGCGGTTATAAAGATAGACTACTTCAGGGAAATTGCGGATGAATCGTTAACCGGCCTTATAGAACTGGTTAACAGGGAGGGTAAAATTGTCGTAACCCAAAAGGTGCCGCTTGCAGCGAAGACTATCGAAACGCGGTTGGATTATGGGGGTACCGAGGCGGGTGATTATAAATGCAGAGTTTCGGTTTTCAGCGAAAAAACGCAAACAGCACTTGATCAGACCGAGATTATGTTTCGGCATCCGCCAAAGCCCGAATGGCTCGGGAACAATATCGGTATCGACCCCCAGAGGGTTCTGAAGCCCTGGACAGCTCTGGAATGTAAAGACAAAACCGTCCTGGCATGGGGCAGGGTGGTAAGCTGGGACAAAAGCATACTACCAAACAGCATTACTACACAGGGCAGGGAGATGCTTGCTGAGCCTATGCGTCTGATCTGCAGGATAGAAGGCGAGGAGCAGGAACGTATTTCTCAACTTACTGATTTCAAATTTACGCAGAAAACCACTGCCCGTGTTGAAATGACAGCAGTTGGTGTGATCGAGCATGGGCCGCTCGCCAGCGATGCCTATAATATCCAGCCTGCAGGCGAAGTTCATATCACGGTTAAAATGCATATGGACTTTGACGGGTTTTTGTGGACTGAAATGAAGTTCAGTGACCCGGAAAAGGCGGTAAAGTTCAAAGAACTGCGAATTGACGTTCCGATGTCTGCTGATAATATCCGTTATTATCAATTCAATAGCTTCGACCACGCAGGCGCTGTCGGGGAAAAAGCGATAGAAATTCCGTGGCGACAGTACCGGATGGGCAATCCTAATCCCTATCCTCAGTATCCAAACTACTATCACTGGTTCGGAACCGAAGAGTTGGGACTTGGTTTTGCCTACAGCAGTCTAAAAGACTGGAAGCCCAATTCTTTTAAGAATTACTGCACATTCAGTCCCGGTGAAAAGGTATCGGTCTATACGATGAACATACGACAAAGCCCGGTCTCGGCTGATGGTCTTGTTTATTCGTTTGGCCTGCAGGCAACTCCGATAAAGCCATTGCCGCGAGACTGGCATTGCAGGATAAGTGATTCTGCTTCACCAGGCAGAGAAAATTTCGACAGGGACATGAATACTCCCGTTGATTGGGTCATTCTATGGCAGTCCAATTATGGGTTCGGCACGGTTTTCAAGGGGCTGCATGACACTGAAAATTGGGATGCTGCGGCGGTGGGAAATGCTGTCGAGCGCTATCATAAGGTCGGTATTGCGCTCGTGGGACCCGGCTGCTGCCCACAGAAGATTCAAAAAAGCATGAGCCCATTTAAGGATTACTTCCGTGAATGGGTCAGGTGGCCTTTGGATGGAAACAGGTGGGATGATGTATGGAACTATGTGGATTGTCCCGGTGCAGGAAGTTTCATGGATTTTATCACCTGGTCGTGGCAGAAGAGTTTGAAAAAATCCAACCTCGATGGCGTATACTTTGATGGCTGGCTTGGCGGACAGATCTCGTGTAATAATCCTGATCATGGTCACGGAGAAAGCTGGGTAGATGATGAGGGTAATATTCATGGCCCTGTGCCTTTGCTGGAAGCCCGCGAGGCGATGAAAAGATTTGCTGTTATGCTTGAGGATACCATCAATAGCACTTTTGTTCCGGCTGCTGGATCGGCAGCAGAAGATGATAAGTTTCCCCATTATCGTTTCGCTGTGCATTCGTGGGAGTTTGTTCCGCCGATAACCGGGTTTGCTACTGACTGGTTAACCGGAGAATTTGTTGCTTATACGCCGCCGAATTGCCTCCAGCCTAACCAGAGTTACGCTCAATCAATGGGGATCGGTAAGCTGAAAACACGGTGTCTGGCTACGAACTATGGCCTGCCGATGGTATTTGATACTTTACTTCAGGAAGGGTCTGGTCAAGCTGACAAGCAGACAAAGATGGCGTTTGCATGGTTTCTGCCACATGGTACGGGAATTCTGCCTGGCGGTATGAATCCACAGTTTACTGTAAGGCTTTACAATGTTCTTGGAAACTTTGGGGCCCGTCTTGCGGACTTTACCCCCGCCTGGCGGCACGGAGACAACAAATATCTCCAATGGGCATCTCCGGTTGACGAGAACGATGTTTTTGCGACATGGCAGCGGGAGGGTAAAGTGCTGGCTGTTCTGTCTAACCTGCGAACATTCAATGGCGGCGAAACCTCACATGTAACCCTGCAACTAAAAGGTTTTACCGATCCGAAAGTAACCAACGCCTTGACTCAGGAACAGATACCTGTGAAGGATAATATAATAACTCTGGATATTGAGCCGGAAACGTTTGTGTTAGTACTGATAGAAAAAATATTATAGAGGAGCAAAAAATGTGCAGATGTAAAAAAGTCATGTTGATCGTTTTCTGTGTGGTTTGTCTGTCTTTGACGCATCTTTGCTCAGGCGATGGCTTTGAGCCGGGTGATTTTGCCATGCCAAGGATTGTAGTGCCAATGTTGCCAAAGGCCCCGCCTGTCGAGGCGGATATTGACCAGGCGTATTGGAAGTCCGCTGCAAAGATACCCGGTTTTATTAACTACAATACCGGTGAACCTGGCAGATTTGAAACAGTGGTACATATCGGTTATTGTTCTGATGCAATCTATCTGGCGTTCCGCTGTTATGCACCAGCCGGTACGAAACCCGTAACTGAAATTACACAGTTCGATGGGAATGTTAACAAGGATGATTGTGTCGAGATTTTTCTTATTCCACCCCAGCTTAAAGGCCAGCAGGAGTATTATCAGTTTCTGCTCTCTCCGAAAAATATCCGATGCGATTTGTTCGGTACGGAAAGAAGCTGGAACGGGGTGTGGGACTCAGCGACAAAAATACTCGATGACGGCTGGATCGCCGTGATTAAGATCCCTTTCAGTACGCTTGGTTTGTCTTCGCCTTCCAGCATGAAATTTGCCATGGTTCGCACAGCGGTTGCTCCGGAAGATGACCGGACAGTCTTTCCCTGGTCGGGAAGACAATGGTATTACAACGGACCGGACCTTGCCGGGACACTTGTTCTGGAACCCGGCGTCCCTGCAGTAGCACTGACAAAAAAAAGTTACTTCAGGCAGGGCAACATTGCCCTTGAAGCTGACGCGGTGGTTCTGCCTAAAGAAGGATTCACGAATTCTACATTGACGATTCTAACACGTGATAACAAGGTCGTTGCAACAGACACTCAACAGCCACGATTCGATTCCCGTCAGGTGGTTCATCAGCTTTCTGATATTCCGGATGGTCTGTTCAAACTGCGGTATACGTTCAGCCGGGCCGATAAGGCGATTATGCCAGCTTATTATGGGGGCCAGACAACCGATCTGGATACCTCCAAGGTTAAAGATGGGAACAATCTGGTAGTGATTGAATGGCCGCTGGTCGTGGATAAAAAGGCTGGTATCGATGTAGTGCTGAAACTACGTGATCGTGGTGAGACACTTGACTGTCAGCTTCAGGCACGGGGTGTATTTGATGTCGATTCTAACACTGTGTATACATTTACGGTTCTTGATGAGCAGGGCAAAGAAGTGGTGGCGAGGCTGGGCACAATGCCGTACAAAGCCGGCAAAATCGAATACAGACAGAAACTTCCGGATCTTCCGGAGCGCAGCCGGTACAAGTTGCATGTAAGCCTTTCACAGCAGGATAAGGTTGTAGTCGAAGAAACTGTCGGCTTTGCAACGTCTCCCAAACCGAAGTGGCTTGACAATACCGATGGGATACCTGATCAGGTTCCTGATCCATGGCAGGTAATATCTCTTGAAGGCCGAACGGTCAGCGTCTGGGGCCGGGAATATGAATTTGAGCAAGGCCCTGTGCCCAGCCAGGTATATTCGAAGAAAACGGCACTGCTGCACGAACCGTGTCGTTTGCTTCTTGAGCCGATGCCGAAAAGCTGGCAACTGCTTTGCGCAAAGCCTGATGGTCCGATTGGTGCCCCTGCTGCCGCTGTTTTTGAATGGCAGAGTGAAGATTCACCGGTTACTTACACTGCTTCGACGAGGATAGAATTCGATGGCACCGTACGTGTAGACCTGAGAATCCCGCGAAATGCCAAAGTAAGCCGTTATGCCCTGGAGATTCCGTACAAAAAAGACCTTGCCAAATTTATCCATCGCGGGCCGGGTCGGTTTGGCGGTTTTTTCACAACTTACTGGCTGCCGGGTGAAAGGCAAACTCACGAAATTATACCGAACTATTACCTGCTCAATGATGACGGAGGCTTGTGCTGGTTCGATGGGATGCCGTTTGACTGGAGGTTGACAAACCCGAAAGAAGCGATGGAGCTTATCCCTCGCAAGGAAGATGTCTTGGTGCGCGTTAACTACATTGATGATGATAAGGTATATGATATAGACCGCACATTCACTTTTGGTTTACAGGCCATGCCCGCCAGACCTATGCCGGAAAACACACGGGGACTGCGTTCGTCGCGCCATTACAAATACGGTTACGAGGATGTAGGTAAGCACCCAGCCTGGTTTTCGACGGTGGACTATTGGTCTGACGGCAACATCGAGATGGATGCCGGGACTATGGAGATATGGGTCAGACCTGATTTTGACCCGGCTGTGCACAAGCAGACCGAACAATTTCTTTTGGTATCACACGGCCCAGGCTATCAGATGGTTCTGCAATGGGAACCCGGCGGTTTTGGAATAACAGGTCGAATTAAAGAAAACTGGAGTATGAATATTGTTTCGCCAAGCAGGATCGATCTTGAGCCGGGCAAGTGGACACATGTAGCGATGACGTGGGGTGAAGAGGTGGTTTTATATGTAGATGGAAAGGCAGTCAATACTTCCTCTCCCCGAAAAGGCACCATGAAAATAGATCCGGTTAATATTTACGCAGGAGGAAAGAAAGTTTTTGTGGACGGCCTGCGTATATCCAGTGTGCCTCGCAGCTCATTTGATCTTACAGAACCACCAGCAGCAGACAGTGATACCCTTTTGCTGGATAATTTCGACAAATTTGGATGGGTTAACGGCCGAAGGGCCACTCTGCCGGAAAAGGTCTCTGCTGTTGCTGAGGCAGGATACCTTTCGCCTGATGCCCATTTGACTGCCGGTAAATGGGGTCAGGGTGTTGATTCTATGAAAGTCCCTGTTAGAAGCGTTGTCGAAGGCTTAGCATTTCTGGGTACAAAGCAGATCATGTTCCACGCCGGTCAGTATACCGATGAGGCTTGTGCGGGACTCTATATCAAAGACGAGAAGGCTTTTCGAAAAGCTGTTGAGGCTATACATGGCCTTGGCATGGATGTGATTGTCTATGTCAATAACAGCCTGTCGAACTGGGATCGTATGTGGGATACCTACGCCGACTCGATGCTTATTGAACCGCGGGGCACACCCTTCATACAGCCGGGGATTCCCGATGAAAAAACATATCAGGCCTGTCCCTACAGCGAATATGGTGACTACTGGTTCTGGCGGCTGGGCAGATTGATGGATGAATATGGGGTTAACGGCTTTTTCCTGGATGGACGGATGTACACCAGATGTAAGAATACTGCTCATGGGTGCGGCATTACGAATTTTGAGGGTGACTTTGTTGCAAAACGTGATATCTGGAAGGGTCGGCTTAATCAGTGGAGAATGTATAATGTTATAAAAAACCGCGGCGGCTATTGCGAGCAGCACAAGTCCAGCCAGTGGGATGCACCGACCTGCTTTTTCTGGGATTGTGTGTGGGAAGGCGAGCAATTAATGGGACAAAAACGTGACGGGCGAAAGAACCTCGAGATTATGCCGCTTGTGGCAATGCGTGCCCAGATGAACGGCATGCCCTATGGAATGCCTGTCCGAAACGAATCGCACTGCTTTGCACCATTTACACAGATAGAACTTTGCACGTACACGTTTGTGCATGGCCTTGGGATTTCCGAGACTTATCGACTCGATGAGATATTGGTGGATTGGCCGTTCTGGAAGGCCAAAGGCGAATTTGGTGCAAATTTGCACGACTTTGTGGGCTATTGGGCCCAAAAACCACCCGCTAAATCCGTTCCGGATGAATTGATCAAGGTATCTGCCCACGTAAAACCAGGTAAAGCTCTTGTAATGATAGCCAACTTCAACGAAGACAAGCCTGGAATTGAAGGCAGGGTAAAACTTAATCTGGAGAATCTGGGACTGAAAAAACCAAAGGCTTGTGATGCATTCTCAAGCGAATCTGTTGAACTCGAGAATGGCAATACACTCAATGTGTCTATAAAAAGTTTTCGCCAGGCCTGGTATATATTGGAAGATTAGAAAATCGCACTAATTTGGTAGGACTCTCTAAAGAAACTCGGATCAAAATTCGATCAACTCCTTTTTAAGGCTGTCAGCCAATACCATTCACACGAGTTGGTTGGTTTTTCAAGGATCCCTTATGCATGATATAAGGTGTTTTTCGATGTTTTTTGTAGATAAAGTAGCGATGTGATGTCAATATTTCGAATAATAATGTTGACTTGAGGAATCAGGGATGTATAATTTTTAGTTAACGGATTGGGTCTGTCTGTTGAGAGGAAGCAAGTAAAGATAGGCACGGATGAGGAGGTTCTTTGCCATATTGTAGAAAAGGGGGATACTATGCCATGGTGGGGGAGTGTGCAGTGAATGTTGGTCATCAACACAGGTGGAGATTTCTTGATGAAGGCAGAATCACTCAAAAGGCAGGCTGTCCGATGAGAGATACACGATTGTAGAGTTGGTACGAATTACATGAAGGAGGTATGGAATCATGTCTCAGAAAACCAAAAAAATCGTATTATTAATTTGTGTAGCAACACTTCTATGTGCGATGTTTGTTGAAGTGGCCGAAGCGGCTCGGTGGCGATACCATGCCTGGCGTGACGGCTGGATGACGGTGTGGGGCACACGGAACTGCCGTCGGGTTACAGTGCCGCTGGCACATCGATATGTGCGGCGATGCCATACGTATTCGGGCTATCTGCCATGGTGGTGCAATGACTGGCTTGTGCGATATTATTGGGGTCCGCCATGCCACAACGTAACGTGGACGAAATATGTGCCGCGGCCTTGCCCGAAGTCCTGCTGGCGCAGACGCTGGGTTCTGGGACCGATTTACGAGTACCTTGAGGACTTTGTTCCCTACAATTATGGGGTCTCGGAGGTTGTTATTCCCAGCTTAGGTGACCCTGAAGGGCATATTACCGGAAACCAGGGAGTATACATCCTTGTAGATATGGGCCAGTGGCTTGACGCAGGTCAGCCTTTTACTGAGCCTGATCCCAACGTCGATCCGAATACAATCCGCTTTATGTTCACGGGCGGAGTATGCCCGAACCTTCCGGGTTTTACGGCTGTGAGGCTGGAAACACCGGAAGAGGAAAACATCGAAAGCCTCATCATCTTTAACCCCGACGCTGATCCGTGCAGCTATCCTTTTGAAATCACCCGGCCGGATCTTTTGCTTAATGGCGAACTGTGTCTTCAGGATGTTCAGAGGTTTGACGGCCAGCCTTATGATGGGTACCTGATGGCCGGCGATAATGACTACAGCGGCAGAGTCGACTTCATTGATGTGTCGCGTCTTGCCGAGGTATGGCTCGACGAAATCGTGCCCTGTGTAGATGCCGACGGAGACGGCTATGAGGACGAAGCGTGCGGCGGCAGCGACTGTGATGACAGCAATCCGAACGTGTATCCGACTGCGCCGGAGCTCTGTGACGGACTGGACAACGACTGTGACGGAACAATTCCGCCTGATGAAGCAGATGCTGATGGTGATGGCTACAGGATTTGCGAAGGTGATTGTGACGATACAATCGGTTCTGTCAATCCGGGAGCTCCTGAAGAATGTTACAATGGACTGGACGATGATTGTGACGGCTATATTGACCATGACGATTCGGACTGCTGGGTCTGCGGGAACGGCATCTGTGATCCTGGTGAGGATCCCATAAGCTGTCCAATGGACTGCGGATACTGTGGTGATGGGATATGCCAGCCTGAGTTGGGTGAGGACCCAAACACCTGCCCAATGGACTGCGGATACTGTGGTGATGGGATATGCCAGCCTGAGTTGGGTGAGGACCCATACACCTGCTCAATGGACTGCGGCGGATGCAACTATGACGGTTACTGTGATCCGTGGGAAGACCCATATACCTGTCCGGACTGTATGGGCGGATGCAACTATGATGGTTACTGCGATCCCTGGGAAGATCCATATACCTGTCCGGACTGTATGGGCGGATGCAACTATGATGGTTACTGTGATCCCTGGGAAGATCCATATACCTGTCCGGACTGCGGCGGTGGAGAATGCAACTATGATGGTTACTGCGATCCCTGGGAAGATCCGATGACATGTCCAGACTGTGGTGGTGGCGAATGCAACTATGATGGTTACTGTGATCCCTGGGAAGATCCGATGACGTGTCCAGACTGTGGTGGGGGCGGATGCAACTATGATGGTTACTGCGATCCTTGGGAAGAGCCCGGGATATGTCCTGACTGTCCCATGTAGTCGGCATTTTTGTTAACAAGAAGGGCTGCGATATAAAAACCGCAGCCCTTTTTATTGCATTGTGGTTCTGTGTTAATTGTGTTCTGTTCGCCTTGTACTGATAACAGCAGCAACAATACCTGAAATTAAACCAAAAAATGTATAAGAAAACAGTTTAAACCAGAGTCCTGATACACCGAAGATAAAATTCGGATTAAGACCTGTCGGCAAAATCATTCTTTTAACCAGGCAGAGCAGATTGGCGGCAGCAGCAGCGAGGCCAAGCACGAGAATCATTACTATACCTGAAATCCTGTTTTTCTCAAGCAAGTTTACGACCCCATCAAGAATTAAACCTGCAAGCATGATCATAGGCATACCTGCCACACCGCCGGCAAGGTTGGCTCCCAGAGAATATGTTGTTAAAGCAGTAGACAGTGCCGCTGCGGCGGCACCGATCCTGCATCTACTTCTTAATCTGGCTATAAGTGCCGGTGTCATCCAGAGAAAGGCTTTATGGCCCGGCATGCCTAAGTGCAAACGCACCAAAGCTATCAATAGTCCCGCCAGAACTCCAACAGAAACGGAAACCAATAACATTTTAAGTTGATAACTTTTTACTATGCTGTGAAGGTTCACTTTTTTTACGGTCAACAGAGATCCAGACATTTTCTTTTTCACTCCATTCTACAATTAGCACAGGTTTACTATCTATTAAGCGAGGTCGCAGCCAATCAAGGGTGTCATAGATATCATTTTCAGCGGGGATATGTTTTTCGCTTTTATGCACAAGCCAGATACCGATCTCTTTAAGTTTTTTGAAATCGACTTTGCGTGGTAATTCACGAAGTTGCGGCAGATCGATAAAACGCCCATCGGCGCCTTGTGCGCGTAACCCTACGGAAGCAAGGGCACCTATGACACCCTGGCAATTTCCGCCGAGACCGCGCAATTTGATGCCGTTGCCATTGGCAAGTTTGAAGGATTGCTCAATTGTCAGCACTTCTTTTTGTGCCGCTTTACCAAAATCGATAATGTCCGCGGCAACATCATCATTAAATGCTATGCACACTCCTGGGTCAGAGCCTTCTGCCGATGCACAAGCCACAAAATCAAATGCAAAATCAACTGCCTTGACGCCATTTTCACTTTTTACGGCAATGCACGCTCCACTATTATGCGAGGTATATGGTATCGCCTTGTCAAGCAGGAACTGGTGTCTTGTAACCCCTAATGATTTCATGCCTTTTTTTATAAGTTCGGCGCACAGATTTCGAGCCAGTCTACCCGTGCCGGGGCTGGTTGGATTATCGGTGTCATCTATTCCTATCAGGATAGTTTTCATAATAAAGTCTTATTCAAACTCTCTTCGCGGACTTTCTTTTACCATATGTACCGAACCGCCGAGAGTAACATAGTTCACACCTTTTTTATACCAGCGATGTGCTGTCGGCGCGTTGCTGAACCAGCTATCACTGAAAACCCATTTATTGGTGTTCATCGTATCTTTCAATAATCTCGGCCATTCTAATTTTTTGAGAAAAAACGTACTCAAATATCTATTTGCAGGTCTGTCACTAAAGCAATAATAAAAATAACCTATATTACCAACGCTGAAATTTTCTTCTGAATATTTCAGCTCATCTGTTTGTTCGCTCGGGCAATAATAAACTTTTGATTCTCTAATATAGCTCCTGTCGGACAAATTTCTGATCAAAGAATTATGGGGGTTATAAAGCTGCTTGTCAACAGGAAGCCTGGAATCATAGTCACCGGCATATAGCAGGCATCCCAGGAGAAGATTTCTCTGGTTGTTCCTGCAGATAATAATCTTTGATTGATCCCTTGCTCTTCCTAAGGCAGGTATAACCAATGCCATTAAGAAGGCTATTATGCCTATCACGATTAATAGCTCTACCAGTGTAAAGGCGCTTCTGATGCGTTTAGACAATTTATTTTACTCCAGCAAGCCAATTTTGACTCATTACTGCAAAATCAGCGAAGTCTACTTTCAGATCACCATTCAGGTCGCCGTCAATAGTTACCGCAAAAGTTGAAACATTCCTGGAAGGATTGTTGATATCAATCAAAGCTCTGTTGGTATGATAAATGCTCGGTATCGGATCGGCAGCAACGTAACCGTACACGCTGAATACAACAGGGGCAGGAACATGGTCAAAGGAATAGTTAATGGTTATAGTACCTCCCAAAGGTTCGAGGTCTGTGACACCTGAAACGCCGTAAACGGTAACCATGGCTGTATCGAAAGCGTAACTTATCGGCTCAATATTCGGATCTGTTATTGAATAAAAACCGCTCGGTCTGCCGTATGGATTGTCATAGTAAACAAAGTCGTTCACATTCAGGATATAAGGTGGTTGTCCCTCTAAATTGACTGTCATTGAAAAGCTGGTGTCCAAGCCGTTAGTACCGATCGCAATCAAAAGCAGGATGTCGGTGAAAATATTGTTGTCGCCAGTATGGATTATTTTGAAGCTTCCGGCCTTATCTTTTGACACAAGGTGTCCTTCCGATTCTCCGCCGTGTATAAATTTCAATGCATTCATACCCCTTGCCTTATCGCCGGTTGCGGCCTGAACAAATGAAACTGGATATGCTTCATTTATATCATTATTATCAATTGCATTTACGGGATACATGTTTGGATCATTACCATCAGGGAAATCTATCCACCAATCTGCTGTAAGTTCATCCCACGGGATGTAGTTCCCTGCTGTTGCCTGATATAACGTTCCAACAACCAACAAAAAACAACTCAAGCACATAGTCTGCTTAAACATTTTTATTTGAATCTCCTTAAATTTTTCGAAATATTTCAACCACCAGTCTGTAAATTACAGATTCTTTCCGGATGTGTATAAATATTAATTTTGTCCGGCCTGACAAAACCGCATAAAGTGATATTCCACTTATTGGCTGCTTCGATAGCGAATGACGATGGAGCTGAAACCGCAGCAATCAGCTCAATACCGGCTCTGGCGGCTTTGGTTACCATTTCCAAACTTATCCGGCCTGATAACACGGCCGCACAACCCTTTGTGGACAGTCTGTTCAAAAGACATTTGCCGATGGCTTTATCAAAGGCGCTGTGACGGCCCAGGTCTTCGGCGAAAGCGATAAATTTGCCGGAAGAGGTAAAGATTCCTGCAGCATGTGAGCCGCCTGTAACCTTGAACATCTGCTGCATGGGGCGCAGATGTTCAGTGGCCTCAATAAGCAGGTTAGTGTTTACTTTCAGGGTCTGAGCACATGTGGGCATGTCCGACAGTATCTTTTCAATATTTCGTGTTCCACACATACCGCATGAACTAGCGATTATTAAATTTCTTCTGATTGCCGTCTGCGAGGGATTTTCAAGCCGGATACCGACAACGTTTGGCAGATTTTCTTTTACTAAAACAGCAGCAACATCATCTATGGTGTCTATCATGCCCTCTGAATAGACAAAACCGACAGCAAGCGCTTTAATGTCCGTAGGGGTGCACATAATAGTAAAACTGCCCACCTTGTCCACCATGATCGTTACAGGCTGCTCAGAAACCACACAGTCAGCCACCTTCTGCAGGGAGGTATCGGGAACAACACGCAAGACTTCTGTCGAGCAAACTGCGTGTTTTAAGCTGTCAGGAATATTACCGCTATTCTGCTTCATTCCAATACCTGTCAATGAGCATCCAATCCATGCACCATTAAGATGGCATGTTCCAGTATTTTAAGTATCTCGGTAAGATATTCCTCAACGGCACGTACGCTTCCAGGTAATGCATATATTTGTGTTTCGCGCGCAATTGCTGCGATACTTCGGCTCAACAAGGCGCAAGAATTTTTCCTGCTGTACCTGATTCGGATATTTTCCATAATGCCGGGGATTATTTTGTCACAGACGGCGGTGATGGTTTCCGGTGTAATATCCCTTGGGCCAATACCTGTGCCTCCAAGAGTAAAAATTACGTCAACCTTGTCATCTATTGCTTTGGTCAGTACTTCGCTGAGTTTATCTGTGTCATCCGAAAGTAAAATATTATCAATCTGATAATGCCATCTTTTATCGACAAAATATTGTTCGAGGATTTGTTTCGCCCGTGGTCCTGACCTGTCTGTGTACCGGCCGGTAAAAGCCCGATCACTCAGCGTTACAACCAGGAACCTCATGTGTCTCGGAAGATATTCAACCGGGTCGCCAGGCTTGATTTTGCCTCCATTAATCACCCGACAAAAAATTCCTTTCTTTGGCATCACACATTTGCCTACCTGCAGATAGATGGCACATGCATCGCCATGACATTCTTTGCCTATCTGTGTAACCTGAAGTTCGACCTGGCCAATGTGAAACCTATCCAGAACTGCTGCTTGACCGAGGTCGATGCCGGCAATGGTGATATTCTCTGCGAATTCACCCGGTTTTATCTGTCTTCCAACAATCTTCGTGAAAGAATCGATATCTTCCCGGGAAAGCAAACTTACCTGTCGGTGCCAAAGGCCGGCATGAGCATCATTGACAACACCATATCTATCAATCAGTATTTCAGCGGCAGGCTGCTTGATAGTGCCTTTTTGCACGGAAATATTTACGGATATGACCCTGCCTGTGTCAGACATCTTCTTTTACCTTTTCTATAAGTTTTATGTCGGCGATTCGCATATTTTTGTCAACAGCCTTGCACATGTCATTAGACGGTCAGCAGCGCCACGCTGACGGCTGTTAAAGCTTCCATTTCCACACCGGTTCGACCGATACATCGGACTTCACTTTGAGCTTTGATGCCTTTTTGGGTTATATCCAGTTTGACATCAACCTTATCCAGTGCAAGCGGATGACAAAGCGGAATAAGCCCAGCAGTCTGCTTTGCGGCTTGAATACCTGCAACCTGCGCTACTGTCAGTACATCTCCCTTTTTTATTTGATTTTGCTGTATAAGACCCAGTGCTTCTGTGGACAAATAAATGATTCCTTTTGCTACAGCCGATCTTCGCTGTGGTTTCTTATTTCCCACGTCAACCATACTGGCTCGACCCCGATCGTTTACATGTGTAAGGTCACTCATTTTTCAGCCTCCTATCCGGTGCATTACGGCGTGTGTGCACGGCCCGCCTGCTTCCGGTTTTTCATCAACAGCCTGTTGGAGTGCCTGACGGGCACCTAAGCAGCGAACACTACATGAAATATCCGAAAACAGGCAGGGACGGACCTTTCCGTCGCTTGACAAACGAAGCCGATTACACCGGGCACAATCACCACCCGTACCACCCTGCACAATAGAGAAACAACCTGTCTCAAAGACCATCTGCTGAATGATTCTTACATCCAATCCGTTGGAATTCCCGAATTCCCTGACTGCCTGAGCATCAGATTCCCTTGAAAACCGCCCGGTTACACAATTCAGTTTTATAGGGCTAAGGCCGGCTTTCTGCGCCGCCCGGATACCTGCAAAAACGCGGTTTATATCACCGCATCGGGTTAACTGCCGGTATCGATCGGCATCTGTTGTGTCCAGGCTGATATTTACCCTTTTTAATCCCGCATCAGCCAGGGCATGGGCGTATTGTGCTAACAACACACCATTAGTTGTCATGGCAAAATCTTTGATACCCTCGATAGCACCTACAGCCTGAACCAGATTCAATATACCACGACGGACAAGAGGTTCCCCGCCGGTAAGTCGTACTTTTGTAATTCCCATATCAACCGCAGTTTTAGTTACTTCGATAATTTCCTCAAAAGAAAGAATATCACTGTGCCTTAAAAGTTTAACTCCTTCCTGCGGCATGCAATAACAACATCGAAGATTACAGCGGTCAGTTACCGATATTCGCAGATAGTCAATGTTTCGTC
This sequence comes from Planctomycetota bacterium, assembly GCA_043816955.1. GTDB lineage: Bacteria > Planctomycetota > Phycisphaerae > Sedimentisphaerales > CAYZTY01 > JBDRHL01. The sequence continues at coordinate 25,952 of JBDRHL010000145.1, forward strand.
CAAACCTGTCAATCATTCGAAGTTTCCCTTTATGCTCAAGTAACTTACCTTTTCACCGGCAGGGAGGTTATTTACACCTTTAGGCACGATGAAAAAACCGTCGCTATCCAATAAGGCCCGGAGATGAGCAGTGCCGTGGTATTCGATTGGTTCCAGCATCCCGTTTTGTGCAAGCTGACAAGGCAAAAAAGCCATACGTTCGGCCTGGCGGCAACTAAAATCGCGGGCAAGCGGAAGCATGACATAGCGTACTTTTGGTTTCAGGCCTGTCATAAGTTTTGCTGCGTACAATACGAACAGATGAAACATCAGGTATACAGCAACAGGATTACCAGGCAGGCCAAAGGCGATTTTTCTCTCTGAAGAGGCAAAGGTCATTGGTTTGCCGGGCTTGACAGCTAAGCGATTGAAATGTAATTGCAGACCTGCTTGTTTCATCGCCTCAGTTACAAAGTCAAAATCACCTACTGAAACACCACCGGAAAGTATAACAATATCAGCACTATTCAAACCCTCAGCAAGTGCTGATACAGTCTTGTTGAGTTTATCCGGCACCATTGAATTACTTATAACCTGCAGCCCGTATTTTTCGCACAGGGCATTGAGCATGGGGCTGTTTGAGTTCATTATTTTGCCCATAGCGAGTTGCTCGGGAGAATCGGCAAGCTCATCACCGGTTGAAATGATACTTACTTGAATACGCCGAGCTACTTTTACTTCTGTAATTCCCGCAGAAACGAGATTGGCAATTTCCAGCGGACCAAGTACAGCAGGAGCATGGATGATAATATCGCCGCGGCGGAGATCTTCCCCTTTACAACAGATATTAGTTGTATGGCTATGGGATAAAACGCGGATTCGTCCGTCTTTCTCACAGGTCTGCTCAAGCATGATTACTTTTCCTGTGCCTTGGGGTACAGGGGCTCCGGTCATGACTTTTGTCGCGGTACCCGGCGTAAGCTGCTTACCGGGGGTGCTGCCGGCAGGGACGGTTTCTATGATACGATATTCTTCTCGCTCATCGCTGGCCAAGACAGCGTATCCATCCATCGCTGATTTGTTAAATGGCGGCAGATCAAGTCGGGCTATCTGGTTCTCAACTACGGTTTTGCCAAGTGCCTGGTGAACAGGGATATTTTCGACGGGCAGGGTTATTCCGACCAGTCGCTCTTCGACAATTTTAAGTGCGTCGGACAATAGAATCATTTCACCTGTTTCAGGCATCAGTTTTTCTCCCGGCAAAAAGTTTCGCGAATCGTCTGTCGGCAAAAACAGCAACTTCTTCGTTGAGTTGTTTAAAGACCTTAAGTATGTACAGCCCGTCGTGTGACAAAACTGAGCTTCCTCCATGCCGACCGCCGGCATGTCGATTGATAAGCGTTTTACCAAGGTGCACTTCAGCTGTGTGTATAAGATTCCAGGCGTATCGATAACTCATATCGGCGGCCCTGGCTGCCTCCTGTAAAGTGCCCAGGCGATCCACATTTTCCAGAAGTCGAGCAAGACCTGTGCCGAAAACGTGTAATCCTGCTGACTCAAACCATACCTTGCTACGTACAACGGGTTCAGAGCCGAAAAGGTATTGCTTCTGTGCAGCCAGACAGCTACAGACTGCTTTGAGAAGACATTTGGATTTAACTTTGGCAGAAAGGATTTTCTTCCAGTCAGCGGTAACAGCGTTGCGGCAGATTTCAATATCGGCTGCTGCTCGAAGCTGTTCTGTGTCATTACGGAATTGTGCTTTGCCTGGGATACCGTCAATGAATATGAGTATATCACCTTGCCCCAGCAGGGCCAGAGCGTTCGATTCAACAACAATGTGGTTGCTTGAGCTTCTCGAAGTTTCTATAAAGGATTCTAATTGTGCCAGGTTGCTGAAGAACCTGCCTGGTTTGCCTGCCTTTGCGCTGCTTCGACCACACTTTGTATAAACACTGTCAGGCAGCACTTTACATAACTGCAAAGCAAGTGTTGTCTTGCCGACGCCACGTCCTGCACCGGATATAACCCAGGTTAAGCTCACTTAAAACACCCCAGCCCGCATTTTCGGATCTTGACATCAAGGTAATTCAGGAGTTTTCCCATTTTATCCAGCGGGATTTTTATTTTTTTTGCCAGATCGCGGGCCGTCTCACAGGTAATCCAACCGCCTGAATAGATAATATCCAGTTTGCTCTCTTTAGGTCCTTCACATTGAATAACTTCAACATCGCCTTGCTGATTGGTAACGATCTCGATGTCAATTTTTTCCTTATTCAGAAATGCTTCAAGTGAAGAGGCCATAGAAGCTTTAACGTAAATTCTTTTTTTCATTTTAGTTTCTGCCATTTATCGATATCGGCCAGACTGTTAATGTTGAAAAATGTAGTTTCGTCAGTAAAGCGAACAGTGACAGCTTCAACCTGCCGCCAAACGTTTCGAATCTTTCGTTCTCCACGATCAATAGCTGCCGATATTTCCTCCAGCAGATCGTTATGCACAACTGCACATAACGGATGCCAAAAAAAACCAGCCGTTTCGGCAAAAACAGCAGGAGCTCCTGATTCTACAAGGCCCTCTTTCAAAGTCAAGAAATCCTTTGCCCTGATGTTCGGCATGTCGCAGGGAACAAATGTTACGGCATCGGATCGGCCGCTGAAATGCACAAGCCCGCTTTCGATGCCGCCCATGGGGCCGATATCGGCCCTGATGTCAGAAATAACTTTTACCCCGTGTTTTTGATATAGCGCTGGATCATTAGCTGCGATAACAATATCGTTAATGCCGGCCATGGTAAGTTCTTCTATGAGTCGATCTATAATAGAGGTACCCCGGCTAATCTGGATAGCGCCTTTTGCGATACCGCCTAACCGCCTGGCGCTGCCACCAGCCAGTATTGCAGCAGCGATTGTATGCGTCTTTAATTTTTTGTCATGCAGGCCCATATTTATCAACCATTTCACGACATACTGCCTTGATGCCGATTCCGGTCGGGCAGACATTATCACAGCGGCCACATAGTATGCATGTCAACTGCCCCCAGCGGGTAAAATCGGCTGCAAGCTTGTGATGAATACGGCGGCGGGTTCGAATATGTTCCTTGCCCATGGGGTTATGCCCGCTGGCTTCACGCATAAAACCGTCAAGCTGACAGGAGTCCCACATCCTGTATCGCCGGGTCTGGCCGTTAATTCTGCGATCGAATACATCGAAACACGTGCAGGTTGGACAGGCCAGATTACAAGAGGTACACGCAATACAACGATCTGAGATACTTACCCAGAAATCCTCGGGCACCTTCTCTTCCAGCAGAAGTTTCGAGGCATTTTGAATGAGTTCAAGATCATCAGCAGGAAGCGCATCAGATTCTTTTTGAAGTTCATTTAAAACCTCGGCTGAAGCGTCCCTGCCGCCTCGGATATTATGGAGCAAAGCCTTACCCTTGTCGGTATATGCAGCGGCGATATAATCCTGTCCATCACAGATCAATTCCATATCGCACTTGGCACCGGCAATTTTCAGAAATTCACCGTCGGCACCACATCGCCCTGACACACAAACGATCAATGCTCCGTCCCGTTTGTTGAAATAAACATCGTCTCGATAGTTTTCACTGTAGAACCGGTCAATAAACTCAAATCCGTCGGCGTCTTGTGCAGTAAATCCAACCACAAGAAGCGGCTTTTCCAGCGGCTTTTGCGTTTCCAAGCTGTTTGTACTGATAGTCAGTATAGTTTCCATTTGGGGGAAAAATACATTGGTGATTTTCTGTGGTATGGGGCCGCCAGCAATAGCCAAGGGACCTTCACTGAGATTTCCAAGCGTTCTGGTACCATCGTGCAGCCGGATCGGCACGCGTACATCATAATCTACCTCGACAGATTTCAAAAACGCCTTCAGATTCTGCTCTGTCAATACCCGCATTACGCACTCCTTATCTTTGCAGCACATACCTTGTATTCGGGAATCTTGGCGACAGGATCCAGAGCGTTGATGGTCAAAAGATTAGCAGGACCTTCTTCAAAGTGGAACGGCATAAACAGCACACCCTGTTTAGAAATATCCGTAACACGAGCCATCGCCCTGACTTCGCCGCGACGTGTTGTCACATATACCCACATACGGTCATTGATACCGAGTTGTTTGGCATCCTGAGGACTGATTTCCACGTAGGGGAAACGTTCCTCACGATCCAGCAGTTGCGATCTTCTGGTCATTGTGCCTGTGTGAAAATGGAAGTAGCATCGGCCGGTCGAAAGCACAAACGGATATTCCTTGTCCGGCAGTTCCTTGGAGGGGCGATACTCAGCGGGACTGAACATACCTAATCCCCGGCTGAACTTGCCGGAATGTAATACCGGTGTACCGGGATGATCTTTATTCGGGCAGGGCCATTGCAAACCCACCTGATCAATGCGATCATACGATACGCCGCCGTAAATCGGCGTTACAGCGGCAATTTCATCCATAATCTCCGCGGCTGAATTATATTTCATGCCGTTGTAACCAGCCCGCTTTGCGACATCACAGAGAATTTCCCAATCTGCCATGCTCTGTCCAATAGGCTCAATGGCTTTGCGAACCCGTTGTACCCTTCGCTCTGTCGAAGTGAAAGTGCCGTCTTTCTCCGCATAGGATGCTGCCGGCAATATCACGTCGGCATATGCGCTTGTTAGTGTTGGGAAGATGTCCTGAACCACTATAAAGTCCAGTTTCTCCATTGCCTCGCGAACATGATTCTGGTCAGGATCGGACATCATTGGGTTCTCGCCCATGATATACAAAGCCTTGAGTTTGCCTTCGGCGGCAGCGTTAATCGCGGTTGTAACCGTGTAGCCGACCTCGGCGGGCAAAGCCTCTCCATCCCAGGCTTTCTCGAATTTCTTCCTTATGTCAGACTCGGTTACTTTCTGATAGCCGGTATAAACAGTGGGTAGCGCACCCATGTCACAGGCACCCTGGACGTTGTTTTGGCCGCGGAGAGGATTGACCCCGGTTCCGGGCAGACCAATGTTGCCCGTAAGCATCGCCAGATTGGCACAGCTCTTGACATTATCGACTCCATGAGTATGTTGCGTAATTCCCATCGAGTAGACAATCATGGCTTTATCTGCGGTGGCAAACATTCTGGCAACACTTACAATTTCTTCAGGACTGATACCGCATATTTTAGCAGCGGTTTCAGGCGGATAGTTCGCAACAGTCTTCTTTAATTGCTCATAATTCTCAGTGCGGTTCCTGACAAATTCCTTGTCTTCCAGGCCTTGTGTGATAATGACGTTCATCACGCCGTTAAGAAAAGCGACATCCGTACCATTTTTCCAGCGAACGTGGATATCTGCCAGCCGTGCCAGGCGAATTTTTCGATTATCGGCAACGATAAGCTTTGCACCTCTTTTGGTAACGTTTTCGATAATTCGCGAACCTATCAGGGGATGCTGCTCGGTCGTGTTTGAACCTGTAACCAGAATGCAGTCTGCCTGTTCCATACAGGAGATGGAATTTGTCATTGCGCCTGATCCGAAAGTTGCCGCAAGACCTAAAACTGTTGACGAATGGCAAAGTCTTGCGCAGTGGTCAACATTATTTGTTTTGAAAACCGCTCTGGCCAGTTTCATCATCAGATAGTTTTCCTCATTTGTTGTCTTGGCAGATGAGAAGAACGCTATTGAGTCATTGCCGTGATTTGCCTGGATTTCTTTGAGTCTGCTGACAATGGCGTCAATCGCATCGTTCCAGGAAGCGGATTCCATTTTGTTATTTCTGCGAATCATTGGCAGCGTTAACCTGTCCGGATGGTTCACGAAATGGTACGCATTCCAGCCCTTTACACACAACTGACCTTTGGCGACAATATGTTCGCTGCTGGGCTCAACTCCCATCAAAGCACCGTCATCTCCAACGACCAGGTAGAACATACATCCGGTGCCGCAATAGGGGCAGGTTGTCAGAACTTTTTTCATATCGCACCTTTCAAACTGGCAACCTGATCCAGCGTAAACACCGGACCGTCGATACAGCAATAAAGATGGTCGATTGTGCAGTGTCCGCATTTGCCGACTCCGCATTTCATATAGCGTTCAAGTGAAACAACGATGTTTTTGTCGTCTAAGCCTTTCAAATGCAGCTCCTTGATTACAAACTTATACATAATCGGCGGCCCGACAATAACTGCTGTGGTTTTCCCGGCATTGATTTGTAAAGGCGGGATCAGCTTTGTAATCAAACCCACGTTGGTGTCCCAGCAAGAGCCTTGCGGGACACTATCTACTGTAACCCGGCATTCCACTTTTTTCGAATTCTGCCATTCAGCCAGATCATTTTTATATAATACGTCTTCAGGAGATTTGGCTCCATATAGGATTGTTACATCGCCATAATTATCCCTGCAGTCTTCAATATACTGAATCAAGGCGCGCATCGGCGCAAGACCGCACCCGCCGGAAATCAGCAGCAGGTCTCTGGCTTTCATTGAATCGGTATCAAAAAAAGTCCCAAACGGGCCGCGCAAGCCTACCACATCTCCGCCCTTGAGTTCATGCATGGCAGTTGTTAAAGTCCCTGCTTTACGGACACCAAGTTCGAGATAGTCGCCGCGGGTCGGCGAAGATGAAACTGAAATCGGGGCTTCACCAATACCCGTGATGGAAACCTGCATGAACTGGCCGGGTTTATGACCAAATGGCCTGCCGTCCTCTCTGGTCAGCCTGAACAGTTTCTCTGTGGCCGTGAGATCACGAACAAATTCCACTTTGCACATGAACGGAACATAAAGCTTCTTTTTACATTCGTGCTCATTGGTCTTTGAAACAGCCGAACTGCTCATAAATTCATTTCCTTTCTGCTCAAAAAGGCTTAAAGCTTCCTGTATCCTTATTAAGCCTCTGTTTCCGTACCACGTACATAGAGGAAGTAATATACTACGCCGACAAAGACCGCACCGCCAACAATATTACCCAATGTCACGGTAATAAGATTGTTCGTCCACATTGTCGCCCAGTTCAGTCCTGCCAACTGCTCAGCCGACTTGCCTGAAGCCGTTACTGCTGCTGGAAAGCTTTTTGCGAAAATGCCTGCTGGTATAAAATACATATTTGCAACGCAGTGCTCAAAACCCGAAGTAACGAAAGCCATAATTGGGAAAAAAATGCCCCAGATTTTTCCGGAAATATCTTTGGCTGCAATTGCCATCATGACAGCAAGACATACCAAGAAGTTACAACAGATACCCCTGAAGAAAAACGCAAAATTATGACCCTTATCGGCTGTAACCTTGGCAAAAGCGATATTGATCGCCGTTCCCCCCACTTTGCTGTCCAGAAGACCCGAGCCGACGGCAATTATCAACGCCAATATGATCGAACCAATCAGGTTGGCCAGATAAACGGGTATCCAGTTTCGCAAGACACCGCCGAATCCGAGTTTACCATGACAAAGAGCTACCGTAAGCAGGTTGTTTCCCGTGAACAACTCTGAGCCGGGAATTATTACCAGCATCAGTCCCACACTAAAAACGGCACCGACAAAAAACTTCTGCAGACCCCAAAAGGCCGATTCACCCGCCATTGACCAGCCCGTAGCAACAGTTGTTGCCAGGTGGGCTGCAAAACCGATATATACACCAGCCAAGATACCCAGCAAAACCATTTTGCTGATTGGAAGCCTAGCCTTCTTTACACCAACGCCGACAAAAGCCTTAGCTAATTCCGGAGGACTTAAAAAATTGTCTTCTGCCATGATTTTTTCCTTTCTCTAATTAAATCTCTAACATTTTTTGATTGGTAATTCCACATTATATTTTACTTGTTCAACGTAACACGCGAATAATACGGTAATCGTGCAAGATCTATTGCAATATCGATACTTATCACCTTGACTTTTTTGGGCACTACTAAACAAGATGGAGCGAAATTCAAGATGCCGGTAATTCCCGCTTTAACCAACTGATCCGCTATTTCTTTGGCTGCTGAAGCCGGAACAGCAATTATCGCAAACTTGATTCCTCTGTTTTTCAAAGTACTCAGCTTTGAAGTGTCTTCCACCGTTACATTATTTCTGATGCTGCCGATTTTATTAGGGTCGCTATCAAATGCCGCAACAATCTCAAAACCAAACTGAGCAAAACCGGAGTAGCTCAGCAAGGCAGAGCCCAGATTGCCTACACCGACCAGAGCCACCTTATGAATGTTCTTCAGTTTCAAAATACTGCATAACTGGCGGAGAAGCTTTTTGACTTTGTAGCCAACCCCAGGAGTCCCAAAGGCGCCAAAATAAGACAAATCCTTCCTGATCTGCGCTGAATTTACACCGAGACTATCCGCAAATTCTCCGCTTTTGATATTCTGTCTGCCTTGCTGAGAAAGTAACCGCAATTCTCGTAAATAAAGCGGTAAACGTCCGATAGTTTCGTCTGGAATTCTATGATATTTCATATCTCAATTACTACCAACTTGAGTTCTCAATCACAAAGAAGGGGTAATTCTAAAAAACCTCAAACACTTGTCAACACCTTTTTGTAAAATAACTTGAAACCATAAAAAATTGTTGAGCCTCTATGCCCCGATATTGTTAAAGTCATTTATTACGACCAGAGAATCTATCACAACCTCTTACGGAACAAGATATAAGAAAGATTTCCATGTATGTTCCGACAAATTCCCTCTCTGATAAAAAGTAATGACCGATTTGTACAGAGCAACTTTGCTTTTGTGATAAGCTACTTGCTAATTTTGTTAGAGGAAAAAATAAAATTTTGTTTTTTTGCCTTGCATAATTTGCTTGAGTCTGCTAACAAGATGACCTTTTATTCGATAGTTGTGGTTTGGCATAGCAAAAATTATCGACAAAGGGATATAACGTTCCGATCGAATGGTATGGTTTGATGTTTTTTAAGGAGAAACTGCTGTGAGAACAAAAGTTTTGCTGATGGTTGTGATTTTATTGAATGCTGCGAACATTGCTTATGCTGCTGAGGAAAAGAAACTGGGTGTCACACTGGATTTAACCTACACCAGTAAGTGGATGAGTAAAGGTGTCGAAGCCTATGGGGCAAAAGGGGGGCTTTTCAAGACAATCGATGTGGATTTCTTCGGTACAGGTTTGGGCTTCCAGGTTACCCACCGTAATGCCACTTCGAGTGGTTACGTCGATAAGCAGAGATTTGATTTCAGGCCGTACTACAAAGGTAGACTCTTTGACGATGAATCCTATGCTACAACTTATGATATCAGTGTCGGATATGAATACTACACCGGCCTGGACAAAAGAAGGGCCGGCACTACTTTTGAATGGATATTTAAATTTGCCTGGCCGAATATTTTGCCGAAGGGTTTTACTCCGAGTTACATAGCTCATTATGAATATCCAGCCGGAAGCGGTTATACCAATAGCAATGTTACAGGATGGGTCCATCGTTTCCTGCTTAGTTATGACATGAACGTTTTTGAGTTGAAAAATCCTATCAAGTTATCAACAGAAGTAGCCTACTATGACGGCCTTGGGAATAAAGTTCATGATTGGGGATACTTCACTGCTGGTATATCAACTAAATTTAATATTACCGAAAATCTTTCTTTCGTGCCAGGCCTTTATCACCAAGTAACACTGGATAAATCAATTTCTGAGCATAAGGATATAACGTATACGATGCTCAGCATGAAGTATAAATTCTAATGGATGGCAGAGTTGGTCCCTATGTTGGGTTCTGCATGGCAGAAAAAGTTGAAAAACAGCAAAGATCTGCCGAGGGTTGAACGCTTCGATGGGAAAAAGGGCAAAAACTGGCCAGCGGGTACTTATGTTATACCGGCTCCCATCCAGGTTAGCGAGATAATGAAACAGGTACCAAAAGGAAAGCTCATAACAATAAATGAAATAAGGAAAAGGCCGATACGTTATATGTATCGGCCTTTATAAAAAAATCCTGGCGATCACCTACTTTCGCCCCGAAGGACTATCATCGGCCTGGCGGGCTTAGCTTCTGAGTTCGGAATGGGATCAGGCGTTTCCCCGCTCGTAAGGTCACCAGGAAACTCGTTTATCCGGCAAATATACCGCCGGAAATATTCACTTATCAGGAATATGCGGATATGCGAAACCTCTATAGCAGGTTGAAACGCATCAATTAAAGATTGATACGGCCAAGTAATTGAGCGTTAGTACTGGTAAGCTGAACACATTTCTGTGCTTACACACCCAGCCTATCAACCTGGTCATCTTCCAGGGCTCTTCAGGACAAAGTCCATGGAATCCTCATCTTGGAGTAGGCTTCCCGCTTAGATGCTTTCAGCGGTTATCCTTTCCCGACTTAGCTACCCAGCCGTGCCCCTAGCGGGACAACTGGTACACCAGAGGTCAGTACTTCCCAGTCCTCTCGTACTAGGGAAATATCTCCTCAAGATTCCTGCGCCCACGGCAGATAGGGACCGACCTGATTCGCATCGGTCTGAACCCAGCTCGCGTACCACTTTAATCGGCGAACAGCCGAACCCTTGGGACCTCCTACAGCCCCAGGATGTGATGAGCCGACATCGAGGTGCCAAACCGCCTCGCCGCTATGAACGCTCGGAGGCGATAAGCCTGTTATCCCCGGAGTACCTTTTATCTGATGAGCGATGGCCCTTCCACACGGAACCACCGGATCACTAAGTCCTGCTTTCGCATCTGCTCGACGTATAAGTCTCACAGTTAAGCACCCTTTTACCCTTGTGCTCAATGCGTGATTGCCAACCACGCTGAGGGTACCTTTGAGCTCCTCCGTTACTTTTTCGGAGGAGACCGCCCCAGTCAAACTGCCCACCTAGCACGGTTCCACGCCCGGATTCACGGGTCGCGGTTAGATGACTAATATACCAAGGGTGGTATTTCAAGGATGACTCAACGACACCCGAAAGTGCCGCTTCAACGTCTCCCACCTATCCTACGCATGACATACCAGGCATCAATACCAGGCTACAGTAAAGGTTCACGGGGTCTTTCCGTCTTGCCGCGGGTACGTGGTATCTTCACCACAACTACAATTTCACCGAGTCCGTCCTTGAGACAGTGCTCCAGTCGTTACGCCGTTCATGCACGTCGGAACTTACCCGACAAGGAACTTCGCTACCTTAGGACCGTCATAGTTACGGCCGC
>JBDRHL010000146.1:0-2799 GCA_043816955.1 Planctomycetota bacterium
CATCTTAATGACATCATAGACATGGAATCAAGATTATTGTCAGATAATATGGGATTTATTGATGCTGATATAGTTGATACTATGTCTCGCAGAATTGAAGACCTAAAGGATATTTCATGGTGTATTACCTCGGAAATTTTAGATAATATTATCAAAGTTGGAGAGCTTTTTAACCAGAATTTTCAGTCCATTACTTCTTCCACATTAAAAGTCGTAAAAAATATCAATGCAGTCCTGAACAGTATAGACCGTCTCGAGGTAAGAGGCCGTGATTCAGCCGGTATATCTCTTATGTTTATCCTTGAGAAAGAAGAATTTGAAAGATTTAAAGAAAAGCTGGCCGAATCAGGCAATAGCAATCTTGCTGATCAGTTTAGGGCACGGTCGAAGCATGATGTCCTTGTCAACATGAGCATGGCTATTAATGAAACAAAAGATGAAAGAGGAGAGGAATGCGTTAGCATTGCCCTTACATATAAGATAGCTGCCGAGATAGGTGGTCTTGGAGACAATATTAGTTTTTTGAGAAATCAGATAAAGAATGATCGAATTTTCCAAGCACTTATCTTGTGCCCGTACAAATATCATACCATCGGAGCTCATACCCGCTGGGCTTCTGTTGGGGCTATTACTGAACCCAACTGTCATCCGGTTGATAATAAAGGAACTAAAAACATATCGGATAAAAGCGGAATAATTCATGTCTGTCTTAACGGAGATATCGACAATTACATTGAGCTTAAAGAAGCATATGAAAGCAAAGGCAATATAATACATAAAGACTTAACTACAGATACAATAATTATCCCGCTGCAGATTGAAAAATATATATTACAGGGGAATGATATAGAAGAGGCGTTTCGTCTGGCGGTCAATGATTTTAAAGGCTCGCAGGCCATATTCATGCATACGGATCTTGCTCCAGGCAAGCTTTTTCTTGCTCAGAAAGGCAGCGGCCAGGCTATCTTTATAGGACTATCTGAAAATCATTATATGCCGACCTCTGAAGTCTACGGTTTTGTAGAGCAGACTCCGTTTTATCTCAAGATGGACGGAGAAAAGATTGTTGAAGGAAAGGATGGCAAAACTCAGGGGCGGATTTTTGTGCTCAGCCAGGAATCCGGCGGAGCCCTTCAAGACATTAAAGCAATGTTTTATGACGGAACCCAGGTTGAAATTGGGGAAAAGGATATAAAACGTACGCAGATAACATCAAGAGATATAGACCGTCAGGGATTTCCACATTATTTCCTGAAAGAAATTTCCGAAGCCCCTGTTTCAGTGGAAAAGACTCTTCAGAATCGCTGGAAGATCGAAGGGGACAAGAAACAGAGATACGTATTAACACTTGATGAAAAAGTTTTTCCAATATCCATTCAGCAAGCACTTACAAATAATAAAATACGGAGGATTTATTTTGTCGGTCAGGGCACAGCTGGGGTTGCTGCACAGGCATGTGCAGATATTTTAAATTATTACATTGATGAACCGTCTTTTACAGCCTGTTCACTTAAGGCATCAGAACTCAGCGGATTTAAGCTTAATGAAGATGATGACAAAGACAGTATGGCAGATGCACTTGTTGTCGCAATCAGCCAGTCCGGTACGACAACAGATACAAATCGTACCGTGGATATGGTTAAAGAACGAGGGGCCTATACCATCGCCATAGTCAACCGCAGGGATTCAGACATTACGTTTAAGGCTGACGGTGTTATGTACACAAGCAGCGGACGTGATATTGAGATGTCGGTGGCTTCAACAAAGGCATTCTATTCTCAGATTATAGCGGGGGCTCTCTTAAGCCTTAAAATTACGAGTTTAAAGGGTTTGCGTAATGATGAGTTTATTGCAGAAGAAATAAGGCAGATGCAGAAAATTCCATCACATATGAGAGAAGTCTTATCGATGAGGGAAGAGATAGAAAAATCCGCCAAAAAGCTTGCTGCAACAAAGAATTACTGGGCAGCGGTTGGAAGTGGCACCAATAAAGCTTCTGCAGATGAAATACGTATCAAGCTAAGCGAACTCTGCTACAAGACGATTTCCTCTGATTACATAGAGGATAAAAAACATATAGATTTATCATCCGAGCCCCTTATAATTGTGTGTGCTGCAGGGACAAAGAGAAATATTATAGGTGATATAATTAAAGATACGGCCATTTTCAAGGCACATAAGGCCACTCCTGTTGTTATAGCTGACGAGGGAGAGAACGGATTTGATGCTTATGCAGAAGATGTATTCCATGTCCCAGCTGTAAACCAGCATTTTGCACCTATCCTGAACACTCTGGTCGGGCATATATGGGGATACTATGCAGCCCTTGCCATTAACGAAGGATCGCGTTTTTTATATGCATTCCGCAAGGAACTGCAGGATATTATTGATGATTATGCAGATAGAGGTCTTGATGTTTACGAAGTCATACTTGAAAAAACGTTCAGAGAAAAAATTGCACATTTTTACAAGCAATTCAGAGCAAAAAAAATCGAAAAAAAATTCCCGACTTCTATTGCCAAGGCTTCAGATCTGACACTTCTTCTTAAATATCTGGCCGGAAGGCTGCCTGTGGCTGAGTTTGAGATAGATTTTGGGAAAAAGGGTACTGCACTTAACATGCTTAATACTCTGTTTGAATATATTGGTGAATCTATTAATTATATGTCCCGTCCTGTGGATGCAATAAAACATCAGGCCAAGACAGTTACTGTCGGTACAAGTCGCATCAGTGAAAAACTGGAAGGTCTTCTTTTTGATGAGCTGTCAAAGCGCAATTTTAGTGTTTCACAGCTTATA
>JBDRHL010000147.1:0-4827 GCA_043816955.1 Planctomycetota bacterium
GGCCATCTTTGCCAACTCATTCTCATTTGGGCTGAGATTGATGTGTACGGTTAATGGTCTTGGCATTCCAGAACTCCTTAAAGAATCTTCTCTGGAATACCTATCGGCTATCGGCAGTTAATATCTTGAATTGGTATAAGGTCTTGACCAAGGACATCTTGTCTGGTTCTTTGAAAAGTGAATAATTCACTCGTGGTTTAGTTGGAGGCAATCATGGGTAGAACGCAAGAATCTGACATTGACCAGCGGTAATTCTGGCAGATGGTATTGGAAACATTTAAATCAAGCGGGCTTTTCGTTCGCCAGTTTTGTAAACAGGAGGGTTTGTCAGAGCCGGCATTTTATTCATGGCGAAAAAAGTTGACCGAAGGCGATGAGCCTAAAATGGATAAACAAAAAGACTCGAGTTCCTCAGCATTCATCAAAGTAGCGATGCCAAAGAATAAATCAGTTGCCTTAGAACTTGTTCTTACTTCTGATAATATTTTGCGAATTAGTTCCGACGTAGACCACAAAACATTAAGCAACGTGCTTTCGACTTTATGTGAATCAGGTTTATGCTAACGCTTCCATCATCAGTAAGGATATTTATATAACGGCTATTTGTGGGCATACATTGGAAACAGTAACGATGTTGTTTTTGATTTTACAACAACCAGGTCGAGAGAAGGGCCAATAAAATTTCTTGGTAACTACTGCGGTTATGTTCAGGCCGATGCTTATAGCGGTTATGATGAGTTCTTTAGAAAATCTGATGCTGATGAAAAATACAGCAGTGCACAATTGCTCCAGGCCAGACAGACAGAAGCAAAACCGATACTTAAAGAAATTAAAACAATTCTTGATGGGTATAAAAAAGAAGTTCTGCCTAAAAGCCCCATAGGCAAAGCTGTAACTTATTCATTGAACCAGTGGGAGGCTCTTATCAGGTATGTCGATGACCCGATGTTGGATATTGACAATGATACTTCGGAGCGGACATTGAGGATGGTGGTAATTGGACGCAAAAATTATTTGTTTGCTGGAAGCGAAGCTGGAGCCAAAAGAGCAGCGATAATTTACAGCCTCGTTGCCAGCTGCAAATTGAATGGACTTGATCCGTTTGTGTATTTCAGGGATGTACTTAAAAGGGTTAGCATTCATCCTGCCGACAAGATTGACGAGTTGCTGCCAAGCAATTGGAAGATGCCGAACTCGGGTGCTGAAGATGATGGTGTCGTTAAGAATCAGATAGTGAAAGTTGCCTGATGGTGCAGATTGGCGGCCACAGCCATTTTTTTGCAGGGGTGTAGTTGGCCGAGACCTTACGTCTATAAAAAGTTCAAGTTCGACTGACTTTTGGATCCCTATGCAAATTTTCTGATTAACGATGTATCAAATTCCATAAAAGTTTTTGAGGTGGCACTCTTTTGTGCCAGCAGGCACATATAGGCACTGAGCAGGCCCGTATGTAACGGTGTACGAGAGGACTGCCGGTTCCTGATTAAGTTTATGAAGTTTCTGCATAATGCGGCATCGCCACCATGATGTTCACCCCCAGATTTCAATCTTATTTCGGTAATTTCATTGCTATGATGGCTTATTATCTCTATCAATTCTTTATACCAATCAAAACGAAGAGTGCCTTTGTATCCGACTAATGTTGCACCTCTGCCGGCAGCTTTGCATCTTGCAAAGAAATTCTGGGTGTAACTGACCTGGACGCTGTTTTGATATTCGATAAGCACACTGTCGTTGTCACTGTGTTTTATATCCTGTCCGAATAAGCAATAATGGTCATATTTACTGATCCCTGCCATTTCATTCTGTTCTTTCAATGCCGGTGGCCCTTCGGGGCATCTATCCTGTCGGTTACACCTGTAACAAGTCAGGCCCGCAGGCATATCTCCGCCGAATACCTGCCTGGAGCTCATAGCTGCAATTCGGACAGGAGTCTGCTCCAGCAAATAATTAATATAATCAAAATCGTGAGTTGCTTTCTGTAAGAGCATTCCTCCTGTTTCATCGGAATCACGGTACCAGTCTGCATAATACACTCTGCCATACGGTACATAGTTATGAGCGATTACGTGTGCTATATCGCCAATGACACCGGATTCAATTAGTTGTTTTACTTTTTGCAGAAGCGGGCTAACCCTCAATGGAAAAGAAACAACGACTTTTTCGTCGGGGTCCTTTATGTACCTGCTCAGTTGGTCGATCTGTTCGATACTGATACTTACCGGTTTTTCCAGAAAAAGCGGCAGGTTATATTCAAGCACCTTTGACGCCATCGGAGTATGTGAAGAACATCGCGTCGCAACTATAACACCATCAAGTGGTTCATTACGAAGCATCTGGTCTGCATCTGTATAAAAATGCGCAGCACCCAGTTTGTCCGAATATTTGGCTTTGATGGTTTCGCTTCGAATATCGGTTACGGCCTGAATCTTCAGATTATTATCAACTTTTAGGAGTATGTCCGTCAGGTAGTTTGCCCTGTCGCCATAGCCGATTATTCCCAGTTTTATCATTGCGGAATAGTCCATTCGGAATCCCGTAGGTTTATAGTCTTTTTTTTCTCGGCTGAGGCATAGGCTGCCAGTGCGATGCGCACGTCTTTTGCAGCGTGACGAACCGTAGGATAATGGGCTCGGCCATCCATCGCCTTTAGCATTTGTCCGTAAATAACGCCGTATGCTCCACCGGTATGTTCGCCGAGAAGCTCATAATGAGTAACGTTTCCGTCTTTATCACTTGTCCATACGCAATCGTTTTTTATTCCGAGAATACCTTTTTCAAAGACAAAGTGCAGACCCTGCGGTAGTTCTGCAGGGGGGTGGTAATAACCACATTCTTCATATGTAACGGCCTGGCCTTCAGCATATATCACCATCGCCTTAGTTGCAGATTCGATATCGTACTGAGGATGATTCCTATGTACCGAAGCCATTACGGCTACCTCTTCATAATAATCATCACCAATTATGCAGCGAACGGCTGCGGTGCGGTGCACACCGAGGTTAATAAACTGTCCTCCGCCTGAGGTTTCAGACTGTAGGAACCAGTTTGGCCGATCGTCATTAAAATAAAAGCGATAATTTGTAAAACTTCCGAAAAGCAATTTTCCGAGCAGACCGCTTTGGACAATCTTGCGAGCTGTGCGATAACTCGGCAGCCAATATGAACTTTCTGTTACCATTATTACCTTTCGGGCTTCTTCGGCAGCAGTGATCATGCCGTTAACTTTGTTCATACTGCAGGCAATGGGCTTTTCCATCATGATATGACAGCCTACATCAATAGCATCCAATGCGGCCTGATAATGAAGATTGTGCGGCAGACTTATTAGAACAACGTCAGGTCGGCAGGCAAGCAGGTCATGATAATCCGTATAGCCTTTAACACCAAGCTCCATTGCTTGTGCCTTGAGTTTTTCCGGTGAACGGCGACATATACCGATAAGTTTATAATCCGGATTCGCTCTCAAGGCGCACAAGTGACAATCAAGTATGTCGCCGGTTCCAATCAGACCTATCGTGATTTTTGACATAACAATTACTTCCGCTTTCCTTTCCTTAAAACCTGATCATTTTACGGGCGCAAGCCACGTAATATTTAAAATCATCCAAGCGCGTACCTTCTACAACGCGATGATCCAGGCACACCGACCAGCCACCACCTGTTTCCTTCATAAACGGGATAGTATTTTCGAGCATTTTATCGATAGCGTCTCGGCCCTGTTTCAGCGTCAACTTATTAAGTCCTCCGTCATAAGCCATTTTGTTGCCGAATTGTCCGCGATATTCCACTATATTATTACCCGCATTGACCTCATTCGGACCAATATAATTTACGCCACAATCAGCAAACCAGAAAATAAGCTCGTTCAAACAACCATCAGAATCCACAGAGAAAACCGGCACTTTATATTTCTGGATGATCTTATAAATGCGAGCATAATAAGGCTTGATAAATTCATCGAAGACAGGCTTGCTAACCATGCTTGCAGTCTTGTAGGCGACATCTTCACCAAAGTGAATAACGTCAAGCTTTATCTGCACTAGGGCGGCCGTAAGAACCTGCTCAATTATACTGCACCAGGTTTCAAGAATATCATGTATCCACTCCGGTTTTTCGTAATAGGAAATGCAAAGTAGCTCGTCTCCCATCAAGTCTCGAGGAAACCAGTAAAAGCCCATCACACCAAAGGTATTGAGATGACCGGTAACAACATTTTCTGCTGCAACTTTTTTAAGGTTATTGCCCATGCGTGAAGACTTGAACCTTAAACGGCGTTTGAACTCCAGCCAGCTATCCTCGTCCTTAACAGCCCAGTCAATCGCAACCGGCAGCGTTGAACAGGTCCAGATTACTTTGGTTGTACGCCCCATAAAATCCCTGGCAATACGATATTCATCAGTTTCCTCAATAATATTTTCCTCGAACAGCGGGTCGAACAGCACATTCACGGGCAACTGTTTTGAGCGGGTTGGAAAACCGAAGTATTCATAAATATCCTTCTCCGTTTTGACTGAAGCCGGCAGTCCCTGCTTATGCCAGTCTTCCAGCACGCCTGGCATAAGGCCATATGCATGGCGGAAAGGCAATTCATCAACTTCCTTAAACTGCACTGTCCTAATAACTCTTTCTCTATAATTCATTCGTTCAAATTCCTTTTGCAACGATACTTTAATACTATTTACAATCACTACTGTCCCGTTATAAGTCGAATAATAGCAATTGGTTATGAAACTGGCTATTTCCATTTTGCAAAAGATTTTTCGTAAGTACTTGTGTAATAGAGGTTTTCTCGAAAAGCACAATGCTGAGAATTTGCAGGATTTC
>JBDRHL010000148.1:0-5208 GCA_043816955.1 Planctomycetota bacterium
ATGTGGTAGGTCGGCAGCGTCCGAAAGATCAGCCGGGAATGATGCAGCAAGTTCGATCGCATCTGCGAAACGCTCAACGTCGACCACAGGTTGTCAGAAATTATTTTCAGCATGAAGATGTTCGTTATGCAGCAAAATGAAATTGTTCAATAAATATTGCTCCTCGTAGTAAATCATGAGCCGATTATCAACTTTTCAAAGAACCTCGCAAGATGCAATACAGTCCGCAAGTATAAGCCAATCAAAAATCTGTCACATTCTCACATGGCTGACATTGACTATGCCCACGCACATGCTCATGGAAGCCTACAACAGGTAAAGCTTTAATTTCATCCAGAAGATTAGTTTTCTGTTTTTTCAGCATAGTTCAGTCCATCGGGCTATCTTTTACCAACAGAGCGCCCGGCATGGCGCTGCACAGGTTTTCTCCAATTTTAATGGAGCAGCACACAAAGTCACTACCTCCTTTGGGACTTTTCCAAGGCCCACCAATGGAACAAGTATAATTCCGCCTTTGTGGAAGTATTTGTGTAAAAACGGCTGGCTATCATCATCTGGAGCGTCAAAGGAAAGCATATCCCCACCCAGAATGGCTGGACTCAACTCCAGAATGAATTCCTGGAGATCCTTTGAAAAATAAGGGCTTGCTGCATAATAGTCCGCCTCGTCAGATTTTTCATCCCATCCAGAGGCAAGCAGTAAAGCATCTTGCTTTTTTCTAAAATCACTAGGTGGTTTTGATGCACAAGGCAATATTCTTTTTCCTTTAGGTAAATGGACAATAAAAGCTCGCCGAAGAAAAAATTCAGGCGCAATATCAGCAAGGGTTATGCCGTCTGGATATAAGTGCGCGGAAGTTTCTATATATGTTGATCCACACAAAACCATTAATGTGAGAATGTGGGACACCCATCCCTCTTTCGCATAGGAGCCGATATTTATTATCTTGACTGGCTCACATTGCTTACCATACCAAGCTGTGCCGTCTTTAACTGGAATGCTCAAATCATAAACTTTAATTTTGCTACCCTTTCATTCTCGACTGTTATAAGTTCCCCATAACGAATCGCCAAAATTTGCTTTATGTTTTTTAATCAGTCAGTTCCTTCCCAGCTTTTCTTAGCATCTTTTCCAAAGCCTTCATTCTTTCTTGCGGGAAATCGGTAGGCTGCCAGCTATTGATAGCTTCCTGGACCTTCTGATGGGCTTTGTCCAATATATTTTTCTCATCCTGAGAACCTTCCATCGGTATCAACACATCCGAAGACCAAAGTTCTTTGAAATGGTTCAAAGTATGTTCATGACTCAAAAACTCGGTTTTATTTTCGATCGCTCTGCAATACTCATCAAATGGAAAATCATCCAAATCAAAATCACTCTTCATGCTATGCTGAGCGTTGCGAATTTCCCTGTCCAGTATAAACTGTTCAAATGAACCTATGCCGCCATCTCCGAGTGTACCCATGCCTGGATAAGGCATTGCGGGGATATTCAACATCTTCCCTGCTCGCAAACCTCCGAGAAGGTTTTCACATACCGCGGTAAGACCAGGCCTTATAGCGTGGGGGCTTAAGAAGATTTCAACCCAGCATTGGCCACCCCAGAAAGCATCAAAGAGCGCTTTGGTAGTCAGATTGGCTACCGTCGTCTCAGGACCTGTGCAATGCGGAAGGGCAGTTCTCATATCAAGGATACTACAAATAGCTCTACCTGATATATCCGATTCAGGGTCCACACACCAGCAGATAGTCATACCGCCTAAAATTTCGGCAGCCATTAGAACCACCGCACTTGACATTGTAACAGGCGTAGAGACTCCGATAGTCGGCATGGTCGCAACGTGATACCTTGCAACGCCAATTCTCTCACGTTCCAAAATGTCCTCTGCAGAACGGGTCCCCATAATCAACGGTGATGTGATACATTCCGAGCCCGCAAGGTAGCTGCTGTCGCCGGTTTTTCCTGTAATAATCTGGCTTGCTTCAACAAGATACTTTATTACCTGTGGATAAATTGCTTCTACACCATCTAATTTATCTGTGTACTTAAGACCAAGAACCAAGGATTCCAGCCTTTCCATTTTTGGAGGAACGTCCTGTCGATACCACGTGCTGATGTAACCTATCTCAGGTGTTGCCTGAGCAAATTTCTTGGCCTTAATAAAAACGTCCGTATCAACCGGAAGTAGCTTCTGCTGTTCGTAGTGATAATACCTTGTGGGCCCACAATCGAAAGCAGACATTAGAAGCCTTCGCTTGAGTTCTGATCGGATACGGTTCTGTTGTTTATGCCAGATGATGTGATGTGCCCAGTCGGGCCCGCATAAATATAAAAGTTCCTGGTCTTGGGCATCTGAAATCTGTCCGGTTTTTTGGAATTGAACCATTTCGTCGATTATTTCTTTTGGGATTCTGGTTCTCCCAAAGGGCGAGATGGTACATCCTTTTTTCAACATAATTTGAGTTAACGCTTCAGATTCAATAAGAAAACCAACCTCGGCAAGCATCTTATAAACCCTATCCCGTAATTGTTGAAGTTTCGATTCTGATAACATTGGGTTTAACCTCCTTACTTCTCAAAAACCGTAGTGTTTTATTACTGCCTGGATAGCTTTTTCTGTTAGATCAACCATCAAATCAATTTCTTCTTTGTTTATTATCAAGGCAGGTGCATATACCAAGATATCTCCGTTGTTGCGAAGGATCATGCCATTGTCCCAACACCATCTGCGAATAAATGTACCTATGTCAAGTTTCGTATCCAGCTTCTTCTTAGTTTCTCTGTTGGCCGCTAATTCAACTGCCCAAAGCATGCCGATGCCACGAATATCGCCAACAATTGAGTATTTATAAAGCTGTTCCAGACGCTCTTTCAGGTATTTTCCGGTTGTCGCAGCTCTTTCGACAAGGTTTTCATCCTGGATTATTTTTATATTCGCCAATGTTGCAGCACAGGCAAGCGTATGGCCGCCGTAAGTACTGCCGCTTCGAAACTCTTTGCCAGGTTTAGTAAACACATCGCCAACCTTGTGTGTAGCAACAGTTGCCCCTAACGGTATGTACCCGCCGGTAAAGCCCTTGCCTATGCTCATAATATCCGGGACAACATCCCAGTGCTCGCAGGCAAACCATTTACCTGTTTTGCCAAAGCCAGTTTGAACTTCATCAAAAATTAGTAGTATGCCATATTTGTCACAAAGTTCTCGTACGCCTTTGAGGTACCCATCCGGCGGCAGCGGATAACCGATGTTAGAGCCTGGTATAGGATCCATGATTACTGCCGATATAGAGTCAGGACCTTCCCATTGAATTAATTTTTCCATAGCCTTGAGACACGCCAGTTTACAATCGGGATATTTCAGCTCAAGTTCGCATTCGCAACAACGTGCAGGCGGAGCAAACGCTGCACCTGGAATCAACGGTTCAAAGTATTCTCTGAACCATGGTATACCCGTACATGAAGTGCCACCCAATGTGGTAGCATGATATGAATATTTTCTGGCAACAATTTTGTATCTATGGGGTTGGCCGTTTTCCCGATGGTACTGTCTTGCCATTTTTATTGCTGTTTCATTTGCTTCAGAGCCGCTGTTGACAAAAAAGCTCACACCGAGATCACCAGGCATAATCTCTTCAAGCTTTTTTGCCAGTTCGATAAGAGGGAGCGTAAACTGATCGAAATAATTGGGCCAAAACTCGAGTTTGTCCATTTGCTCAACGACGGCCTTTTTAATCTCAGGTCTGTGATGACCACATATGGTAGTTAAAAGCGAAGCGAAAGTATCTATGTACTTTTTGCCTTGTATGTCATAGACATAGCAACCTTCGCCTGTGGTGAAAATCTTCGGTTCTCTGGCCAGTTCCTCATTACTTGCATAGTGAGGGATAATGTGCGAAACAGCATACTTTTTCAACTTTTCTATTTCCTCTCTAATGATAGCTTTTTCCTGCATACTTTTTCCTTCCTACAATCTTAATTGATACTAATCGGGTATTTACCGAACTGTCTTGCGGTTTCCAGCATTACCATAAAGTTTTCGCCCTTGACCGAGGAAGATATCGTATTGCCCGAGCTTAGTATGTGGCCGCCAAGCGGAGATACCCTCGATAACAACTCTTTTGTCGCAGCTTTAACCTCTTCGACAGAACCGACAGAGAGAAGGTCTACATCTATGTTTCCAACAACTCCCACTTTGCCGCCGGAATACCTTCTTACCTTATCCAGAGCCATATAGGCAGGCTCCAAAGGCCCAAGCATGTCAATTCCCGTAGAAATAAGCATGTCTATGATAGTCCAGAAATTGCCGTCACAATGTTTTATAATATACCCGCCCTTCGATTTGACTTCTTTGACAACGGTTTTCAACCCAGGCAGTACATACTCTGCAAAATGCCGAGGGGACATAAATGGACCATTCTTGCCCGCATAATCATCCCCCAAGACGATTATCTCCACCCCTTCGGCAAGTAATTTACGATAAAGCTCTATATGATAATCAATCGCAATCTTTGCCAGTTTATGAATTAACTCGGGTCTTGTAGCATAGTCAATAAACATGTTCTCAAAGCCGGCTCTCATGTTAACAACCGGGGCGAAGCTGGCTTCTCCTACGACGGCAATAGCTTTTTTACCTTTGAAGCGATCAACCAGTTTTTTGGCGTGGTCAAGAACGAATGCCTTGCCAGGATCAGGAGGGATATAATTGTCCAGGTCTTCCTCACTGTTGACTGCCGCAGGAGGAACAACAATTGAAATTGTCTCTCCGGTAGTCTGTTGCAAAGCACCCCATTTATCGCGCCATATCTTTTTTTCTTTGTTAACCCAATTGATGTTTTCCAGTTTGTCGGCCATAGTCAGACAGGTTACAACATCCATATCGGCATAATCAATGAAGTCTTCATAGCACATGCCTGGACAAATTGAATCTATTACTCTGGCATCTATAAACATCTCCATCACAGGAACCCTGTCAGGTATTTTTCCTGTTACTGCTGCCATCACCCTGTCTTGTGAATTCATGGCTGTCACTGCAATAGTTCCTTTGCAGTTTTCGCTATGTTTTCGGCTGAGAAACCAAACTTATCCAGAAGCCAGTCATGAGAGCCAACGCAGTGGACATAAGTATCAGGCAAACCTATCATCTTAAACGGTATACCCGTGCCAGCCTCAGCTAACACCTCCGCTACTGCACCACCCAGCCCACCATTA
>JBDRHL010000149.1:0-9067 GCA_043816955.1 Planctomycetota bacterium
CTTAGCTCGATTTTTGCCATTATGTCGTAAGTGCTTGTTATTACGTTAGTTATGATAACTAGTTTTGGGTGAACGGCTGTGTTCGTAACTTCTTGCGAATCAAGCACTTACGTCGCCGCGATCCCAAAAATGGCAAAAGTCGAGCTTAGTTACCGCAAAAATATTTTTAGAATGGAGTGATGATGCAAGAACTAATAAGGAAAATTAGCTCATTTCAGGGAATTCTTATCGTTGTTTCAGGTATTGTAACCGTAGGTCTCGTCGCTGCTGTGTTATGGTGCATTGCGGAAATAACACAGATAGCATCTATCAGGCAAAATCAGCTTGAGCTAAGGGCAATTGCAACAGAGGCCAGACAACTCGCCACCGAAGCTGCCGCCCACTCAGAAACAATCGAACAAAACCATCGCGAACTGGTTGAAATCGGAGGTGTTGCCGGAACTCTCTCTGAGCAATCTGACAGCAGTGCAAGAGCTATCGAAAATCTCGAAAACAAACTCAATAGCATAAATGACCAGGTCGATAAACTTGCCGGGCTTGCAGCGCAAACACCTGCTCTAGCCGAACAGACTCGCACAGAACTGCAGGGGCTAACTGATACTGTGCACCGTAATACCGAACAGACCGCCATACAAAGCAGCACAGCAGAGAAGATTAAAAATGACATCGAAAACATTCAAAACAGCAATGACAAACTTTCTGCTGCGGTGGCAGAACTGCGGCAAAATATTGTGGATATCCGGCAGGTAACTGAAATTACACGAAACCTGACTGAAGCTGTTGCTTCGCTGACACAGGAACAGGCCAAACTTCAAAACCTGCTTGCATTTATACAAAGCCAGACAACACAAAACCAGGACCGGCTTGAACGCAGCCTGGCCAACGTCCAGGCGGAAATGTCCGAAACCAAATTCCGTCAGCTAAAGACATGGGCCCGACTTCGAAACAGAAAGAAACCGGCGGAACAGTTAAATATGCTTCGGGCAAAACTCAGTGAAGTCAATGGAGGCATGGAAGTTTTTATTCGTGAAGCTGTGGCTAACCGCAGAGAAATCGTTGAGCTGGACCTTTCAGGCAACGAGCATATCACTATTATTGCGCCTTTGAGAGATATGCCTCTGCGCAAATTGACGCTCGATAACTGCGATTCTCTTGTCAGTCTTACCGGCCTTGAAAAGATGCCTCTTGTGGAACTATCGTTAAGCGGATGTCGCTCACTGCGAGATGACCTTAGGCCTTTGAAAGGGATGAAGCTTGAGAAGATAAATCTTTGCAATGTTGAGAAACTTACAAACCTAGATATGCTTGCGGACGTGCCTATAAAATCAATTGATGTTACCGGCACAGCTGCTCTACGGGATACGAGTGTTTTGTCATTAATGCCGACCCTCATCGAAATAACAGGCACCGGCCGTGATGACGAAATACTTGCTGCAGCAACTGCCTTGCGAGAGCAAAAAACACAGCAGACAGAGTAGCCTGTCAACTGCCCGGAGCATTGCGGACCGGAGCTTTTTGCTTGTGTTTTATACTATTTGTGATAGAATATAGAAATTACGGGGCGTGGCGCAGTTTGGCTAGCGCGCTTGACTGGGGGTCAAGAGGTCGCAGGTTCAAGTCCTGTCGCCCCGATTTTTCGGGTTTATGCCTGAAAAATCGGAGAGCAGATTATCTGCTGGACAGACAAGAGTAGTTGTATAGCAGGGCGTGTGATAAATGACCTTTTTTCGGGCCAAAAACTGTGTACAGGTGATATATATTCTGACATTGATCTGCATTGAGTCCGGTTGATTTTTGCCAAGGAATACGAAAAGCAGCACAAATGGCGAAACACCTCGGCGTCTTTACCATCCTTTTAGCGTTAACGGCATTTGCTGTTACTTCGGCTGCGATTCCGCCGCTGGCGACAACCATATCTGCTGAGCTGAAGATAGCGTATGAATCTTTCGGCTATATCTATATGACCTATTTCCTCAGCTTTGCTCTGGGTGGATTAGCCGGCGGCCGGCTTGTAACGCATTTTGGGTTTCACAAAAGGTTCCTTGTTCTCACAGGCCTCATCGGTACCGGTATAATTTTCCTTTGTCTGGCAGCACTCAGGAACTTTGCAGGCTTCATTGTCCTGGCCGTACCTTTCGGCATCCTCGGCGGATGGGTCGAAACCTTCGCTTCAATTATGATATCAGAATACGATAGGCCCAAATCCAGCAGGTTTATAAATCTTTCCCAGGCATTCTATTGTATTGGCGCTATCGCTGCACCGCAAATCGCAGCTGTTCTCCTGAGCTTTGGTTTTTCCTGGAGAATCGCAATGCTGATTTTCGCCCTGGGCGTCCTCTCAGTCGGTATCCTCTTCAAGCTCCATAATCGCAGAGGCATCACGGGCTGTGCCACGGACATTCCAGCCTGTACGGAGATTACTCTAACCTCAAGCACTGTCATGCTGACTGACCCGTTTTTTATCCTTCTGGCTTTTGCACTTTTTATGTATGTAAGCATCGAATTTTCCGCGGCATGCTGGATCGCTCCGTATTTCGAAAAGCATCTTGCGCTCAGCCCTGCTTCGGCGGCCTGCCGGGTTGCACTATTCTGGACAGGAGTGATCGCAGCGAGACTGGTTGTTTTTTTTCTGCTCGAAAGATTTACACTCTGGCCTGTAAAAATTGTCGCTGCAGCATCAATGATTGTTATTAACTTTCTTCTGTTCATGGCGGCAACCCCCTTGCTTGCTACAGTGCTGGTCATCCTGAGTGGAATCGCCCATGGCCCACTTTGGCCTGTCACGGTTGCAATTGCGCAAAATCAGCGAAACTGTCCCAAATTCACTGCCGCTGTTGTCGCAGCCGGGGCACTCGGTGCCGCACTTGGCCCATTGGCAAGTTCCTACGTGATAAAATTTCTCGGAAATGAAAAACTCTTCCTCACACTTGCACTGGGCAGTATTCTGCTTTTTGCGACTATCCTTGCAACATATTATGTCGACAAGCGAGCCTGTCGTTGCCCGGCATGATAAGCCCCGTTAATCAGTTCTGTGAATTTGAAGATTATATAGTAACCTATGGTTCTTATAAATCGCAGACGTATCGCAAAAGACCGAAAAACTGTGACAGGCACAACTGCTGGTCTTTACTCTTTCAGTTTTGGGTCAATCAGCAGCTTAACTTCTGCTTCTGTTTGTTGTTTCGCAAGGAGTTCTTCGAAATCATTCTTGCGCATGTACTCGACACTTCCGCCGAGCCTTAGTACGACATAGCCTTTGGGCACAAACAGTGACTGAGCCGGGTTGGACGCGTATGCCAGAATCGTGTCGGGCGACGCGCCGGTTTCAATCCACATCGCCCTGTAGCGTACATGCCCCAGTCGTACACTTCCTTCGATTTGCTTTATCATGTTCCGCAGGTATACCTCGCTCGGCAGGGCGCCCGTCCTTGTGCGGTACTGCAGCGCAGCTTTTCCTAGCTCTTCCATTGCTCGCATTGCTTCCGAACGGTTAAGTACACTTCGCAAGTTTATCATCAGAAACGCAAACGCACCTGTGATAATCACCATCACGATGAAGTTCATAAACAGTGATTTCTGTCGCCTGTTCACAACTATGCTCTCCACGGAATTTATCTGCGAATTCCGGCGTGGTTGTTGTGCACCGTGATTCTGTCCTCGCTGAAAAGCCTGATGGCTTCCGGGTAAGCGATACATTCCTGCTCGAAGACCCTTGCAGCCAGCGATTCGGCGTCGTCATCTTCCAGCACCGGGCAGGTCCTTTGGATGATAATGGGCCCCTTGTCATATTCGTTTGTGCAGAAGTGTACTGTACAGCCGCTAACCTTGCAGCCGTGCTTAAGCACCGCTTCATGAACATGGTGACCCCACATCCCCTCTCCTCCGAAACTGGGAAGCAGTGCGGGATGGATATTCATCACACGATTTTGAAATTTTTCGGGTATCCGCCACAGGCACAGCCACCCTGCCTGAACAACAAGTTCGACGTTTCTTGAAACCAGCACTTCCTCAAGTTTTTTACTGAAGGATTCAGTATCACAGTAGTCTTTCCTTCTGACGATTTCCAGATCGAGTCCTGCCTCTCGAATCCGCGGGACGCCGGCCACAGCGGATCGAGAGCTTATGACGATCGCTATCTCCGCATTAAGATTTCCGGCGTCGATCTCTTTTTTTATGTTCAGAACCGTTCTTCCCCCGCCGCTGATCAGCATGCCAAGCCGAATTTTTCTACCGCCTTTATCTTTGGGTACTGCTTTTAGGTCGGCTTGAACATCCCGTCCCAGGTTCAGCGCCCGGTTCACCAGGCTGTCAGCTTCGTTATTTTCCTCTCGCGGAATGTAACGGATGTCCCACTTTTCAAAATCAGCCAGAAGACTAAGGCACTGTGCATGGAGAGTTTTGAGATTCTGGTTTTTTACTCTGTATCGGCCCATAAGCTGGCGAACCATCAGTTCACTGTCGCTGAGAATAAGGATTTCGCAGGTTCCCAGCCGCGACGCGGCTTCCAGGCCTTTCAGCACCGCTGTATACTCGGCGACATTGTTGGTTGTTGTCCCCAGGAAAAAAGCTTTTGCCTCTAGTTGCTTATTGTCCTGGCCTACGATGACAAACCCTCCTGCTGCAGGCCCTGGATTGCCCCTGCTGGCGCCATCGGTATAGAGACGTATGCCTTGTGTCAATCTTATATCTCCGTTGCTTTAAGAACGAGTATCCTAGTGCAGCTCGGACAGCGGAAAATATCGTCTCTTGTCATCAGAAGGTTCACGGTTTCGATCGGTATACCCATAAAACATCCCCCGCAACTGTATGCTTCTTTTCTCTCGTCCTGCCTTTCTATTACAGCCAGCGCCTCTCCATCATATGTGTCGGCGACTCTCTTGAAGATTTCCAGAGAAGTTTCCGGCATTGCTTCTGCCACTTGTTGCCATTCCTTCTCGATCTCGCTGAGTTCCGCTTCATACTGCTTTGTCAGAACGTCCGCTTCCTTTCTGACCTGCTCGAGCTTTTGCTTCTGCTGTTCAATCTGCTGTGCAATTTCATCACATTGTGCCTGATCGGCTTCGATATTCTTCATCAGGTCCAGTATCTGGTTTTCTATTTTTGCGTTGTCCGCCTTGGTCGTATTCAGCTCGGTCAGTAAAGCAGCGTATTCCTTGTTTGTCTTTGCCGTGTTCAGGTTTGCCCGGTACTTTGCCACCAATGCGTCTTTTGTCTTCAGTTCCAGTTCAAGCCGGTCGGACTGTATTCTGGCTAGTTGAATCTCTTCTTTTTTGGTTTCAAGGTTGCTTGCAAGCGTTCTGACCTGGTTTTCCTGTATTATTACGGTTCGGCGGGTTCTGGCGAGTTTGGCCTTCACGGCTCTTAGCCTGTTTTCGATGCTTTGAAGCGCCATCAACTGCTGAAGTACCGGTCCCATCAACTCTCCTTTGATTCTGATTTCAAAATAACCGAAAAACTTTATTATCTTTTTTTATCTCAAATCATGCAATATAATTTTTCCTCCTTTTTACCTTTTACCCAGAGGGTACACTTCACGTTTGCAGGTAGATTTTTCATTCTGCCAAGGGTTTTTTCTGCCATAATTGCTCCCATTCGCCATTTAGCCAACAGACGCGTAAGGCCAGCACTGATGATGAGCCTAAACGCCTCCATATCATTCCTGATTCTTTCATAGCCCTGTCCAGCTTACGATAGCTTATCGCCTCAGCAATGGGCTCCGGGTGGACATCTTTACAATTCGCCAGATCAGCTGTTGTTCGCGCTACCCTGTATATCTTGTCATGCAGACGTGTATTCGTTGCTATTTTGCCATTTTAGCCGCGCCCCTCGGCGGTTCCCTATATGTCTGGTCCTAAACCTTAATTAAAAAAATATGAAATATTCTCAAAAAAGTCAACTTTCCCCCTTGATATCTTCGTAAAAGGAACTATAAGGTACTATCCTGGACTCTAAGGACGCAAGAGGTATTATAATGACCAAAATTGATCAGAAACAGGAAAATGAGGTTATGACCCTGCCGGAAGTCGCAGAGTATCTTCAACTGGCCGAAAAGACCGTCTTGCGTATGGTACAACGCGGCGAAATCCCTGCTGCCAAAATCGCCAGCCAGTGGCGCTTTATGCGCCCTGTTATTCGGGACTGGCTCGCAGGCAGGATGCAGACCATGCCTTCAGCAGAATTGGAATCGTTAATCAATAAGGAAAAAAACCTTCTGCCCCTTACTGAGGTCATACGTCCAGATCTGATAACTTTAAATATCGCACCGGGACCTAAGGAATATATCCTTAGGCAGCTTGTTACACCCTTACGCAAAACCCGATTTGCAAAAGACCCTGCCTTACTGCTGCAGAACCTTATCGACCGCGAACGTATCATGACCACCGCAGTAGGTCATGGAATAGCTCTGCCACATCCCCGCAGGCCCATAGAGCGTATGTTCAAAGAACCTGCTGTCGTTCTCGGCTTGTGCCCCCAAGGAACAAATTTCGAGGCTGTAGATGACAAACTGGTTCACCTCTTCTTTCTCATCTGTGCTACCCGTGAGGAGATTCATCTGCAGCTAATGGCCAAGGTATCCTGGCTCACAAGGAATGAAAATATAAGATCTGAGTTACAGCAGGTCTCATCACAACGCCAGGCTGTCGATATTATAGCGAAGGCTGTAAAAATACTGGACGTACATTCAGGATGAGCCGGAATAATCCTGCAGGTTTTGAAACTTGCCCTCGTGTAAAGAATGAAAAACACACAGGAGATAAACTATGAAACTGATTGATGTTTTGCGAAAAGAATGTGTCGTGGCTTCTGCGAAGTTAAACGACAAAACCGAAACCTTGTGCAGAATCGTTGAAATTGCAAAAAAAAGTCCGATCTTAAAAAAAATAGACCCCCAGGAAATTCTGACCGGTCTCCAGCATCGCGAATCACTCGGCTCTACTGGTTTCGGAAAGGGCATAGCAATCCCTCATTGTAAACTCAAGGCGATTACTGATTTCGTGGTCGGTATTATTACCATACCATCCGGGGTTGATTTTGACGCCTTGGATAATGAAAAAGTTAATCTTATCGTTTTTATAATAGCCCCCGAAGCAGAAGCCGGCAAGCACCTCAAATTGCTTTCCGCCATCTCACAGACACTTTTAATCCCCGGCTCTGTGGAAGAAATACTCGCTGAAACCACATCTGAAACCATATACGAAAGCTTTCTCCGGCACACCCACGCCGAAATAGATACAAAAAAGCAGACTACTAAAGTGATGTGTAATGTGTTTATACAGGACGAAAATATCTTCCTGGACATCCTTGAGAAATTAAATGGAATAGAAACAGGTTCACTCGTCATCGCCAACACAGAAAATGTAGGTGCCTATCTGTCCCAGATGCCTCTTTTCGCTGACTTCTGGATAGATAAACCCAGTAGCTTCAGCAAGGTTATCACACTCGTTGCTGAGAAAGGACTTTCCAACGAAATTATTCGATGCATAGAAACTATCACAGGCAGTCTGAGTGAATGCACAGGTGTTATGGTAACCATCCAGGATGTCTTTTATGCCGCCGGTTCTCTCTGATATGGGGTCATAATTAACCAAATACAACTGGAACTTAATAATCAAGAGTATTTACCATGAATTTAGATATTTCGTTTTTGCATTTGTCCGCCATAACCTTCCTAGGCATTGCCACGATTATCGGTTTTTATATGGGCCGCACTGCCCGACTCGTTAGGTTGCCCTCTATCATCGGCTACATGGTCTTAGGAGCCCTCATGGGCCCCTCACTACTGAATCTTATTAACTCCAATACAATGCAAAACCTTTCTTTCATCACGGATATCTCTCTTGGTCTTGTTGCCTTCAGTATCGGAATCGAGCTTAGTCTCTCTTCAATGAGGCGCCTTGGGCCGGGTATTATTACCATTATTTTTGCCGAATCTTTTGGCGCCTTTTTTGTCGTCACCATTGCTGTGTTTTTGCTCACTCGAGACTTGCCCATGTCTCTTATTTTCGGGGCAATGGCTCCTGCCAGCGCTCCTGCCGGAACTGTCGCTGTCATCCAGGAATGCAAATCAAAAGGAAACCTCACAAAAGCCCTCTATGCGGTCGTCGGTTTTGACGATGGCCTGGCTATTATAATTTTTGGATTTGCTGCTGCCCTGGCAAAAAATCTCCTTATTGGGGAAGCAACCAGCCAGAATGGCAGTATTCTCCCTGCATTGCTGCCGCCTCTGAAAGAAATTGTCCTGAGTATTATGGTCGGGGCCATCGTAGGATTTTTGTTTTGCCAGGTGGTTCGCAAACTGGAAAACCCCAGAGATATTTTAATCGTTATTTTCGGCGCTGTCCTCATAGCTACCGGCCTGTCGATACGCTGGCATTTGTCCTTGATCCTGACCAATATGGTAGTCGGCTTTATCCTTGTCAACACAAGACGCCAGGCTCTCGTTCACCGTGTTATGGCACCACTGCTTGAAATCATGCCATTGATCTTCATCCGGTTCTTCTGCCTGGCAGGTGCACACCTGGAATTATCGGCTCTGCCGGCTTTACAGACTATTGGAATAGTTTACATATTAGGAAGAACCGCAGGGCTTATGGGCGGCGCGTATTTGGGAGGTCTGCTCGGAAAGGTGGAAGAAAAAGTCAAAAAATATGTGGGAATGGGAATCCTTTCACAGGCTGGGGTAGCAATCGGATTGTCCCTTATTGTTAATCAGGAATTCAGCCAGATCGCTGCTCAGTATAACCTGCCCCATGCCCTGGCAATAAGCACCGGCACAATTACTACTGTAACAGCAACCTGTATTTTCTTTGAAATCATAGGTCCTATTCTTACAAAAATCGCCCTCAGTAAAGCGGGTGAAATCCCTATGGACAGCTGATTGATTTTCTTGCAGGAACACTGGAAATGTTATTGATTATTATAATGCATCACTACTGTCCCGTTATAAGTCGAATAATAGCAATTGGTTATGAAACTGGCTATTTCCATTTTGCAAAAGATTTTTCGTAAGTACTTGTGTAATAGAGGTTTTCTCGAAAAGCACAATGCTGAGAATTTGCAGGATTTC
>JBDRHL010000150.1:0-9700 GCA_043816955.1 Planctomycetota bacterium
CGTGGTCTGCATAGGTGCCGAGCATTCCCAGACCGATAAGCTCGTAAAGGACCTGGCCCTGGGAAACCGCAACAGGTGCTAACAGGATTATTATTGCCATCATGGCGAAGAGATATTGCTTTCCCATCGGTCCTCCGGTAATTATGGCATTATAAAATCCATTATAATCGCTATGCCTCATCAAGTCAATTGTTTTTTAGTTTTTTCAAATACTCCCAATCTAAGGACAATTCCAATAGCTCCTCGTATCCGGCATAATTTCTGCGATAATGAAATAATAGGGACGAAATAATAGGGACAGTCACGAATGGCGGTTCCTTAAGCGGCATAGGCTCTTCTCCATTGTTCTCGTGTGCTTCTCAGTTTCGGGTAATGTTTACGTTCTCGCGTCACGGCTCGCGGTTCATTTCTGCCCAACCTTTCCGGCACAACATGCAATACTATTTCGCTCAACATGGCTTGATATAATGACAACTATTTCCGGAAATAATAGGGACGGAAATAATAGGACGAAATAATAGGAAATAATAGGAAATAATAGGGACAGTCACCTATTTTTTCTTTGACAAGTTCAAAATAGTTATATATTTTTAGG
Source organism: Planctomycetota bacterium (assembly GCA_043816955.1). Classification (GTDB taxonomy): domain Bacteria; phylum Planctomycetota; class Phycisphaerae; order Sedimentisphaerales; family CAYZTY01; genus JBDRHL01. The sequence continues at coordinate 596 of JBDRHL010000150.1, forward strand.
TTTATGCCAAGATTAGCAAGGACAGTAGCGACAGGATATGCCCATCATATAACTCAACGCGGCAATAATCTCCAGGATGTATTTTTTGTTGACGACGACCGGTTGGTCTATTTGGATTACTTAAAACAGCATGCTGATAAATACAGACTGGAGGTCTTGGGTTATTGTCTTATGACCAATCATGTTCATATAGTGGCTATACCTGGCCAGGAGGATTCGCTTGCGAAGGCTATCGGCAGAACGCACTTTAGATATACCCAATACATTAACCGGTTTCATAAGCGCAGCGGACATTTATGGCAAGGCAGATTTTATTCATGTGCCCTGGATGAAAATTACTTTTACACCGCGATGAAATATATTGAGCTTAATCCTGTTAGAGCAAAACTGTGCAGAGTGCCATGGCGTTATGAATGGTCAAGTGCGGCGTCACACATAGATAAAAAATGCAGATCCGAACTGTTGAACCTGTCCGACTGGTATGAAATGATTACTGCAAAGCAATGGCGAAATGCTTTACTGGATGGTATTGATGAATCGCAGGTTATGACTTTAAGACGGACTACCCATACAGGCAGGCCGTTAGGTAGCGATAGTTTTTTGAGTAAAATGGAAAAGCTACTTGGCCGCCGTCTAAGGCCGCTGCCGGTAGGAAGACCCAGAAAGAAAACAAAGAAAGTAAACCCAAAAAATCAGTGACTACCCCAATTTTTTCCAAACTATCGACAAAAACCCCGCTCTTCGCTTATAATTACCCAAATGCCGCAGGACAATAAAACCCTCTTCACGGATGCAGAACAGACCAGAATAGAGGCATCATCTCCCCTTGCCGTCCGGATGAGGCCCCGAACCCTCGATGAGTTCATAGGCCAGCAGCACTTCATCGCACCGGGCAAACTCCTCCGGCGAATGCTCGAAGCCGACAAGCTCACCAGCGTGATATTCTACGGCCCGCCCGGCATCGGAAAAACCTCGCTCGCCAAAGTCATCACCAACCTGACCCAGGCCTATTTCCATTACCTAAGCGCACCTGCTGCAAGCGTAAAGGATATTCGCGATGTCATCGCCGCAGCAAAAGACCGCCTTTTTGCAAACAACCGAAGAACCGTCCTGTTTATCGACGAAATACATCGCTTCAGCCGCGCTCAGCAGGATGTCCTCCTCGACGACGTCGAAACCGGCCTGCTCACCCTCATCGGCGCAACTACCGAAAATCCCTATTTTGCCGTCAACTCCCCCCTGATTTCACGAAGCACCGTCTTTCGCTTCGAGCCTCTTTCGCAACCCGACATCCTCGAACTGCTCAAACGTGCAATAAAAGACCCTGTAAGAGGCCTGGGAAAACTCCAGATTCAGCCCGAACCGGAAGCACTCAACTACCTTGCTGTGATGTGCGACGGCGACGCCAGGAAGGCCCTTACCGCTCTTGAAATCGGCGTACTCTCGCAGGCCAGGCACGCCGAAAACCAAAAAATAAAATTCACCCTGGCAGTCGCAAAAGAATCGATCCAGCAAAAAACCCTCGTTGCAGACCGCGACGGCGATACTCACTACGATCTTGCCAGCGCCTTACAGAAAAGTATGCGTGGCTCCGACCCTGACGCCACGGTTTACTGGCTCGCCAGGCTCATCGCAGGCGGCGAAGACCCCCGCTTTATCGCAAGACGAATAGCCGTCTGCGCCGCTGAAGACGTCGGAAATGCCGACCCCATGGCCACCGTTCTCGCCGCCTCCGCCCTCCAGATCGCCGAATTCGTAGGCCTCCCCGAAGCCCAGCTCCACCTGGCACAGGCCGCTATATACATCGCCTGCGCCCCAAAATCAAACGCCTCCGCTTCCGCTATCTGGCAGGCCGTCGCCGACGTCAACTCCGGCAGGACAATCCCCGTCCCGAAACATCTCAAAGATGCCCATTACCCAGCCGCCAGAAAAGCCGGATTCGGCGCCGACTACAAATACCCCCATACTTACAAAGACAGCTTCGTCCCCCAGGATTACCTGGGCGTAAAACTCGAAAAACCGTACTACAAACCCGGCAATACCGGCTACGAAAAAAATATTAACGATTATTTACAAAAGCTCCAAATCCTGATAAAACAATGCAATCAGTCAAAAAAGAGCCCGTAACATGGATGTTAATGCTGAAAAAATAAAGCTGCGGCAGGATCTGAAGTGCCGGATGTTGACCCTGACGCCGCAGCAGCGGACTGAAAAAAGTCAAAAAGCCTTTCACAATCTCATCAACACTCCGCAGTTCCAGGACGCACAGGTCATCATGATATACCTGGCCCTGCCTCATGAGGTCGACACCGCTCCCATAATCCTCCATGCATGGCAGGAAAATAAAGTCGTCGCCGTACCCAAAATGTCCTGGCAGCAAAGACACATGATTCCTGTCCGCATACATTCCCTTGAGACCGGCCTTACACACGATGAGCACAACCTGCAAAGTCCCGTCGCCGGCGTGCCTGTGGCGCTGGAAGAAATAGAGCTTGTCATCGCCCCGGGACTCGGCTTTGATAAAAATGGAAACAGGCTCGGAAGAGGAGGCGCACACTATGACATGTTTTTCGCAAATACCAGGCTCACCGCCGCAAGGTGCGGCCTTGCTTTCGAAGAACAGATCGTTACATCGATTCCCGCCGCCAGACACGACAAACTGGTGGATTTTCTGGTTACCGATGAACAGGTGATATATTGCAATAAAAATCAGCGAGGTAAAAAATGACAAAGTACCATTATACGTCATACAGACAGCGGAAAATCAGAACCCGGAAACTTGCTTTCTACATAATCCTGTTCGTGCTGATGATTGTGGTTCTATTTCTTATTATACATTCATTGGGCAAATCGCCTCAGGATGCTTCTCTGAAAAAACAGCCCGCCGATAAGCCTGAACGCATTGCCGTAAAGCCTCTTGAACCCGAAGTAAAACCAAAGCGAAAACTGGCACCTTCCTCAATACCCCCTCTTCTGCCCACACCGACACCACCTGCTGTCGCCGAGCCTGATCTCGCACAGGCAGCCGCCGATATTACTTCAGGCCTCAACACCGAAGCTGCCGACCTGATACGCCGCGCACAGGATGACCTCGCCGCTGGACGACTTATCGCCGCCCGCTACAAATTCAACGACGCACTGAAGATGCCCCTCAACCCCGCACAGCAAAAAGACGTTAAGAAAGTCATGTCCCTCCTTGCCGACACATGGCTCTTCAGCAGCGAACCCCTGCCCGGCGATGACCTGTGTGATACCTATCTTGTTAAATCCGGAGATCTCCTGCAGAACATCGCCAAGGATCACAAAGTCCCATATCAGATCCTCATGCAGATAAACAATATCCCAAGAGCGGAAGCTCTGCAGGCGGGCAAAAAAATAAAAGTGATCAACGGCCCTTTTAACGTCGTCGTACACCGCAAAACATTTTCCATGGACGTATACCTTCAGACAACATACGTCCGAAGCTTCGATGTAGGGCTTGGCATGGCAGGCTCAGAAACGCCGACCGGACTGTGGCGGGTCGAAAAAGGCGGAAAGCTGGAAAAGCCTACCTGGACCGATCCGAACGGCAGAACATATACTGCCGATGATCCCGATTACCCCCTTGGTTCCAAATGGATCGGCCTGGAAGGCCTCGAAGGACAGGCAAAGGGAAGAATAGGCTTCGCTTTTCACGGCACCAAGGACGCAAACTCAATCAGCCACCCAAGTTCGTTAGGCTGCATCCGCCTTCACAACGGCGATGTTATCCTTTTGTCCAATATGCTCGAACCTGTATATTCGCATGTAAGGGTAGTGGAGTTCTGAATCTGTTTATGATTCATGGAGGAATCTTTTAATGTCATCCGCTGGGACCAAAGCCTTGTGGGCATGGCTTATTTCCATCGGTTTCCACGCAGCCGTCTTGGCCGTGCTGGCACTTGCTGATTTCTCACAGGCTCAGGACCCTCAGGCAGAAACACAGACACCAAGAGCACAGATCATCAAACCCGCTCCCCTCCCGGTAATTCCAAAGCCAAAGATAAAACAGCTACAGCCTCTGACGCCGCAAAAAACCTCGCAAACCTGCCCGCCGCTTAACATTCCGATCCCGATTACACAAACTACTTCACAGCAGCCCTGCGACAAAACACCGGCTAAACTGACAAGCCCGCTTATTAGCCCTGCTCTTCCACAGCAACCTGAAATTATCACAAATGCCGATTTCTTCGGTATCCCCGCAGATGAACGCAAACTCTGCTACGTAGTCGACTGCTCCGGCTCAATGCAGGGAATCTTCAGCGTCGTGCTGGAAAATCTCCGGCAGTCCATCAGCACCCTCCAGCCCGACCAGTATTTCGCCCTGATACTCTTCGGAGGCGACCGGCTTCAGCTCTATCACGACGGCAGGCTCATAAGAGCGACCGGCAGAACCGTTTCTGACGCTCAACGCTTTATCGAACGCTCAAGTCCCCACGGCAGAACCAACGCTATGGATGCCGTGAAAAAAGCCCTCCTCGCCCGTGATGAAACCGGCTGTAAACCGGATGTCATCTATTTTCTCACAGACGGCTTCGAATTGAGTGAACAGGATTCACTCAGCTTCGCCGCAGATGTCGAAAATCTTCGAAAAAACCTTGCTCCGAATACAAAAATAAACACCATAGGCTTCTGGACACAAAAAAATGATTGCGCCCTTCTGGAAAACATAGCCCGCCGAAGTGGCGGACAATTTAAATTTATCGCTGATGATTGATGAAAGGCCCGATGTGAGGAAGGAAACATTTATTAGAATATTCACCATAGCCGCAGGATTGCTCCTTATCGCAGCCGCAATCGTCCTGGCAGTTCGCAATAGTGCCGCAGGCACTCGGGAAAAAACTTTTTTCACCCAGTATGTAGCAGCAGGCGGCCCCATCGTATGGTTCGTCCTCCTGCCGATGTCTGTCATAACCGTCTACCTGGCTGTCGATTTTTTTCTGACAATTCGAAAAACCACTCTCCTGCCCGACGATATTGCCGCCGATACCATTGCGATTTTACGCTCCCAGGGTTACAGAGAAACGCTGGCGAAAATGGCACAGCAAAAAGACATGCTCAGTAAAGCATTCCTCGCTGCCGCCCCCCACCCTTTAGACGACCGCCAGCCTGCCAGGACCAGGCTTCTCGTCGCAGAATCGCTACAGGAACAAACTCTTGCCCTTATGCGAAAGATCGAATGGTGCAACATTATTGGAAATGTCGCACCAATGGTGGGATTGTTCGGCACCGTCCTGGGCATGATAAACGCCTTCAACGGAATAGTTATTGCGGGAGGCCAGCCTCAACCCGCCCAGCTCGCAGGAGGCATCTCTGTCGCTCTGGTTACCACCTTCTGGGGGCTTCTGATCGCGATACCCGCTCTGGCTGTCCACGGCATCTTCAGAAACCGAATTGAATCAATCGCCGGCCAGGCCGCAGCCGACGCTGATGCCCTGATCCGGCAGATAGCTATTTTACTGAAACAACGGCGCCAGCCCTCGACGGAAAAAAGGCAGATTTCCCCCTCGAAACCTCCGGATATAAAAGTGCCCATAAAAACAATTCAAAGCTCTAATGCCGGCAATGTATGATGATCCTGAAACCCGTATACAAAAACAATTCGGCACAATTCAACATGACCCCGTTGATAGATATCGTCTTCCTCCTGGTTGTGTTCTTCATGGTGCTCTGCCAGTTCATCGTAGCCGAGAATTTCCCCGTTAAAGTCCCCGACCGCTGTGCCCACGTTCAGTCGGATAACCAGCCGGGAAGCGACATTACTACTATCACGGTAATGCGCCTCTCGCCTTCAGGTCTCGTCGCTTATGCGGTAGGCTCCGAAACATTTGAAGGAAAAGATACAGCAATCGTCGAAAAAATTACAGAAGCGATCGATAAAAGAGTTAAACCCCTCCCCCAAAGCAAACGCATCGTCTGTCTCAGGGCAGACAAAGATATTCCCTATACCAAAATTCAATACGCACTGGCCGCCATAGCTAAAAGCTCTACCGCCCACATACAGCTTGCCGCCCTCAAACACCCCTCCCCCCTGGTGCTCCTCTCGGCAAAATAGCGCCCCATGCTTCCCTAGTACTCCATAACGTTTGATTTTGGGCTTTGTCATTCCCGCGAAGGCGGGAATCCAGTTTGTTAATGAGATTAATTCCGTATCGAAATGAAACGCTTTGACCCATAAATTCAAATGTTACGATGTACTAGGCCTGTAATCAAAACCCCTAAGCGGATTCTTTTTTCGTTGTTTTTCTCGCCGCAGATAAAGAAGCTTTTGATTGCACAATTTCACGCGTGATTACATATTCAGCAGGCTTTGACTCCTCCGGAAGCTGGTACATAAGATCCACCATCAGTTCTTCCGTCAGGGCACGCAGGGCACGTGCGCCCGTGTCACGCTCAAGGGCCTTTTGAGCAAGACAGCGAAGAGCGCCCTCGGTAAACTCCAGCTTCGCCTCTTCCATCTCGAAAAACTTCTTGTACTGCTTGATAAGAGCATTCTTCGGTTTAGTCAGTATGTCTATCAACGCTGCTTCATCAAGCGCATCCAGCGTCGCAATTACAGGAAGTCTCCCTACCATCTCCGGGATCATGCCGAATTCGATAATATCCTCCGGCACAACCTTACGCATAATTTCACTGTACTCAGTCTTGGAATCGTCAGCGCCGCTTTGCTCCGACGAAAAGCCTATCATCTTTCTGCCCAGCCGTTTCTTGATAATATTCTCAAGGCCTACAAACGTCCCCCCGCAGATAAACAGTATCTGTGACGTGTCAATCTGGATATACGACTGCTCCGGATGTTTTCTTCCACCTTGGGGAGGAACATTCGCAGTCGTTCCTTCGAGCATCTTTAACAGCGCCTGCTGGACGCCTTCCCCGGAAACATCCCGCGTGATCGACACATTCTGGTAAGTTTTTCCAATCTTGTCGATCTCATCAACATATACTATACCCCTCTGCGCTGTCTCGACGTCATAATCTGCTGCCTGCAGAAGTCGCAAAAGAAAATTCTCCACATCCTCCCCGACGTACCCCGCTTCAGTAACCGTCGTCGCATCACATATCGCAAACGGCACCTTCAGTTCACGAGCCAGAGTCCGCGCAAGCAGCGTCTTGCCGGAACCAGTCGGCCCGATCAGAAGCACATTAGACTTGTCGATCTCGACATCAGGATCTTCCATGTCGCTGTGAACCAGGCGCTTGTAATGATTATGGACCGCAACCGACAGATATTTCTTCGCATGCTCCTGCCCGATAACATATTGGTCGAGGTACTCCTTTATTGCCCTGGGCCTGGGCGTCTCCGAAATCATCGCTGAGCGCCCTTTTAGACGTCTCCGCTCCTGAATTACTATGTCGTGGCACAGGTCGATACACTCCGGGCAGATAAATACCCCGCTCGGCCCTTCGACAAATGTGTCAACCTGTTTACGGCTGCGACCACAAAAACTGCAAAGGCTTCTCCGTCTGCTCGAACCATTGGTATTTCTTGCCATGTCAAAACTCCGCTTACAAAGTCCGTTCCAAACTGCCCATGTATTCTACCAGCCTTTTAACCCTCCGACAAGCTATTAATGGTATCCCTAAGCTCGACTTTTGCCATTTTTTAGGCTGCTGAACGATGGATAGAAAACACATTGGAATAAAAAATAGACTCCTGCCGATGCTTATTATTGTTGTTAACGATAATAAGTTTGGAAAGGAGTCCATTATGCTTACTATTCCATCGGCAGCAGAACAACTTTTTCTTCAGTTTTCTACAGCGTTTACAAAACCGACGTTCCAGCGTATCCTTCCACTGGCCATCGGAGCCATTATCACCATAGGCAGACGAACGGTCACTGCAGTATTGTGGACAATGCGTTCGGTGATTGATGGGCATTACAGTACTTATCATCGTGTCTTTTCCCGGGCGAGTTGGTCGTTGTGGCCTCTGGGCAAGGTTTTGACAACAGCAATTCTGCAACTCATTCCTCTTGACGAACCAGTTTTGGTTCCCATAGATGACACTACCGCTCAACACCGAGGTAAACATGTCTACGGCAAGGACTGCCACCACGATGCGGTCCGTTCGGCACACAAACATATAGTCTATCGCTGGGGGCATCGGTGGATAGTGTTGGCAATTTCGGTAAAATTTCCATTTACTTCGAGACGATGGGCATTGCCGGTACTGTGTGCCCTGTATCGACCGGAGGAACTCAATCCTGCTGAAAAATGCAGGCATAAAACCGCACCTCACCTGGCTCGTCAACTGATGGCTGTACTGATACACTGGTTTCCACAGCGAAAATTCGTGTTTTTGGGCGATGGCGGCTATGCTTCGCATGAATTGGCCAGATTTTGCCATCGCCATCAACGTCATGCCACACTGGTTAGCCGCTACCATGGCGACGCTAATCTTTACGCACCGCCGAGAAAGCCAACTAAAAAACGAAATGGCCGTCCCCGTACCAAAGGCCGTAAGTTGCCAAAGCCTCAACAACTGGTGGCTCACCGAAAATTGATACCTGCCACAGTTAGTTGGTATGGCGGCTCTGATCGTCAAGTCGAACTTACGGGGGGTACCGGTCAATGGTACAAGGCCGGCAAAGGCTTGGTTCCTGTTCGCTGGGTTTTTGTCCATGACATTCAAGGCACTCACCGGGATGAATACTTTTACACCACCGACACCAGCCTGAGCCTTCAACAAATTGTCAGTTGGTTTACAGCACGTTGGCCTATCGAAACAACCTTTCAGGAAATGCGTACTCATTTGGGTTTTGAAACTCCGCGGCAGTATGTGGCCAAATCGGTCTTGCGTACCGCCCCGTGTCTGCTTGGGTTGTTCAGCATCGTTTGTCTTATCTTTGCGAAACACATACGCAATCACCGTATCGAAGTTCAAAGCACCCAGTGGTACAGCAAAACCGAGCCCACCTTCTCTGATGCCATTGCCACGATACGACGATTGTTTTGGCAAAAGACTATTTTTGAAAAGGTTTCTTATCATAATGGTTTTCAAAAACTATCCCCAAAATTACGGAATCTTCTGCTGGATTATCTTAGCCAGGCAGCTTAACTATAATAAATGGCAAAAGTCGAGCTAAG
>JBDRHL010000151.1:0-19635 GCA_043816955.1 Planctomycetota bacterium
AGCTTTTTTATCGACTACTACAGCAGGCAGTATCTGTGGAGCCGATGACTTACGGACGGCTTCTCAAACATGAGCGACAGCCAAAATCTGAAATGCACAATATATAGAGCCAACTGGAGCTAAGGAGATACCCCCTTTTCAATTTAAGAGGTGTTTCAGGCGTCTGCCGTGACAACATAGACAGCACCATAGCCTGACAACAGGGGGTACATAGTACACTTTGAGCACTATTTGTCAAGTTTTCTCCATTCAATTTTTTAAGAGCTCAGGATAACACATCAACCACTTCAGCCAATCTTTGAATCCATCGCCGGTTTTAGCTGAAACGGGAAAAATCTCAATTTTTTTATTCAATCTGAGAGAGTCTTTTTTGACCTTATTGATATCAAAATTGACCTGGTCCGGCACCTCAAGAAGGTCGATTTTATTTATCAGCAGGACTTTGGACTTTGCAAAGATAGCAGGATATTTGGCAGGCTTATCATCACCTTCGGCAACGGAAAGCACAACTACTTTGTGTGTTTCACCGAGTGAAAAAGCCGAAGGACAAATAAGATTGCCAACATTTTCTATGATGATCAAATCCAAATCGCGGAGCGGCAATTCTTTTAACGCCCGGTTTATCTGGACAGCGGATAAATGACATGCACCTTCGGTATTTATCTGAACCACAGGCGCTTTTGCTGCCCTGATTCTTTGGGCATCTATATCGGTCCGGATGTCGCCTTCTATGACACCGATTCTGCTTTTGTTTTTCAATTCAGTAATCGTTCTTACAAGAATTGAGGTCTTGCCCGAACCTGGAGAGGATATCATATTCAGGCATAAACTCCCATGTTCTGCTAACAGAGATGCATTTTGAAGTGCATATTCTTCATTCGCACTGAGAATCTTTTTACCGATACTGATTTTTCCCATCGTATACTCCGCTTAAAATTCGATTTCTTCCAACACCAAAGGCGGATCCGGCAATAATTCAAAATCTTCGCTGCTGCATTTTGAACATTTTGGGCTAAAACATTTAACCTCGAAAACCCGGCTGCAATTTCTACAGCGCCCCGATATTGGTTTATGTTCCACTTCGAGCTTCATGCCTTGGCACGGTGTATTTTGGGCGATAGCATTAAAGGCGAAAGCAAGCAATTCGTCATTGATGCAATTAAGAGCTCCGCAGCTAATTTTGGCCTTGACCGGCTGAATGTTTTGCTTTGCGGCTTCAGATATAATCGTTTCGAGCAAATTTTTGGCTACTATCATCTCGTGCATCAGCATATCCTCGGAAGCTGGTGGCCGGAAGGCATCTGAACAATTCTTTTCCCGCCTATTTCGGTTTCAATTTCCACAACAGCTACTCCATCAGCTTCGACAACTTCACCTATTATGCCTGCCTCCTTTCCCAGCGGATGATTCCTGCAAATATTCAGGCAGGTATCCGCCGATTCGGCTGAGACTACCGCAATGAACTTACCTTCATTTGCAACCGTCAGCAGGTCGAAGCCGAAGATGTCCGCTGCTGCCTGTGTTGACGGATTAACAGGGATATCAGACTCTCGAATTCTGATGTTCAAGCCGGTACCTTTGCATATCTCGTTAAGGGTTGCAGCCAAACCGCCGCGAGTCGGGTCTCGCATAAATTTCACACCATTGGTATTTTCGAGCAATTCAGAGGTCAGGCTGTACAGCCCGGCACAGTCGCTACTCAACTGCGTTTCAAATTCAACACCCTGTCGCTGACAGATGACCGTCATGCCGTGGTCGCCGATCGTGCCGTTGATAATAATTTTGTCTCCAGCAGCAATTTTGCTTAATCCCAAATCCACATGGGGCAATTGAATCCCAATACCGGAGGTATTAATAAAAATTTTGTCGACCGCGCCGGCTTCAACGGTTTTGAAATCACCTGTAACTATATTGACATTGTTTTGTTTTGCTGACCGGCTGATGCTGTCCAGGATTTTATCGAGCAATTCAAGCTCAAAACCGGCTTCGACTATCAGCGACAGGGACAGAGCAATCGGTTTTGCTCCGGCAACAGCCAGATCATTTACCGTTCCGCAGACGGCAAGTTTGCCTATATCGCCGCCGTTAAAAAACAGCGGTTTAACAACGTAGCTGTCTGTGGTAAAGTACACTGAACCGAATGCGAGATTTAATTTGGCAGAGTCGTTTAATTCCGCAAGTATATCGTTGTTCAGCACGGACACAATATGCTCGCTGATCAATTGCTGCATCAGTCGCCCGCCGCCGCCATGGGCCAGTAAGATTTTACCGTTTCCTGCTTTCATTATACAGGTTCACCATATTTGAACCACGCCGCACAAGCGCCTTCGGAACTGACCATGCATGGCCCAGCGGGGCTGTCCGGCGTGCAGTTTCTCCCAAACAAACCGCACTTGTCCGGTGTTATCAGCCCGCACAGCACTTCGCCGCATCGGCAGTTTTCAGTTTCTTCTGTTGCTGTTTCGGTTATGCCGAATCGTTTGAAGGCATCGAGGCGGCTGTATTTATCTTTCAGTTTCAATGTGCTGTTTTTAATTCTGCCTAATCCGCGCCAATATCCATCTGCCGGTTCGAAGCACTCATGGAGGAGTTTCTGCGCCTCTTCATTGCCTTTCTCGGTTACCACTGCTGTATATACAGATTTTAGTTCGGGTTTACCTTCAGCAAGCTGACGGCAAATCTCGGCAAGGCCTTTCACTATTTGTACAGGCTCGAAGCCAGCTACTACACATGGTCGGCTGAACTGCTGAACAATCTCGTTAAAAGCGCCAAAGCCTGTTATCGCACTGACATGGCCGGGACAGAGAAAACCATCTATATTATCGTTCTTATCAACCAACAGCGCCCGCATCGCAGGTACAACCAGTTTATGCCCGCTCAAAATAAACAGATTGTCAATCCCTTCGACGGCGGCCTCTTTGACAATAACTGCTGTAGCCGGAGCTGTTGTTTCAAAACCGACTGCAACGAAAATGACGTTCTTACCGGGATTTTCTTTTGCCAACCGCAGAGCGTCTTCGCTGCTGAGCACAATTTTGATGTTTCCGTTTGACTGTTTTGCCTCCAGTGTAGTCTTTTTGCCCGGCACGCGCATCATATCGCCGTAGGTGGCAATTACACAATCATTGCGATCGGCTAACTGCAGAACGATATCGATATACCCCTGCCCCGTTACACAAACCGGACATCCCGGTCCGGTTAACAGATTGACCTGCCGCGGCAGGATTGATTTTATACCATTTCGGAAAATAGAGACAGTGTGAGTACCGCAGACCTCCATTATATTGACCTGCCTGGATAACGATTTGCAGGCCAGATTCATAATATTTTTCGCTTCATCAATTTCGCTGGACATAAGATTATTTCGAAACTTTATTTCCTGTTTTACCTGCCCGGTTGATTTGCTCAATTAACTTCCACGTGCCGGCCGCCTCTTTTTCATCGACAAGCGATATGGCAAAGCCAGCATGCACCAACACCAGATCGCCTACCGCGGCTTTCGGCAGTAAAGTGGTTTTCGCACGGAACCGGCTGCCCATCGCGTTAACAACCGCCTTATCTGCCTCCAGCTCTTCAATTCTTGCCGGTATCGCCAAACACATGTTTTACTTCATTTCTTATGGTTTATAAGATTCACAGCTATTGCGGCCTGTCCGAGGGATATTCCTCCATCATTAGACGGCACACGTTGGTTGAATAGTACACAAAAGTCATTTTTTTTCAAGAGCTTAGTCAGACGATCCGCCAGATATCGATTACAGAACACCCCGCCGCTCAGCGCCGCCATGTTTAATCCCTTAGTTTCTCTTGCTTTTTTAGCCATCTCCAACAGCGCCTCTGCCAGGCAATTATGAAACTTCGCAGATACTATACCGGCTGCAAGTCCGTCTTTAATATCAATAATCAACTGCTTTATCATCAGCCCCAGGTCGATCTGCATTAACCTGCCGTTGCTATCTGTAATTTCAAAATCGTAACGGTCTTCGATCTCAGGTGCGATAATCGCCTCAAGAGCCATTGGAAGCTGTGCGTCAAAATAATTATAGCTACCCAGCCCGGTTGCTGCCGCAACAGCATCAAAAACTCTGCCAAGACTGGAAGTTTCAACCGTATTAATTCGCTTTTCCAATTGTTCCAATATGAATTTCGAATCTTTTATTTCAAAGTTGTAACAGCGGTTACTACCTGACCTAATTCGCTCAAGCAGCCAGTTAAACCGTTCTAATTTGAAGTCTGCGCCGTAGCTTTTTTTCAGCAGTCCCAACAGAGGGCGGACAGCTTCTTTACCTGCCCTGTCGGCGCCGGGCAGCGGAAAATAATCCAGACAGCCAAATCGTTGAAAATCATGAAGTGATGAGATTATACACTCACAGCCCCAGATTGCCCCATCTGTCCCATAACCGGTACCGTCAGCCACAAGCCCGATGACCGGTCCTTCCAGCCCGTGTTCAGCCATCACAGAGGCAGCATGGGCCCAGTGATGCTGGACCTCAATAATATTATTCCTGTTAAATTTTGAAAACACATACTGACTCGACAGGTAATCCGGGTGAAGATCACAAACAGCTATTGCCGGTTCGGCCTCAAACAACCGGCGCAGATGTTCAATCGAATTGACGTAATGATGATACACCCGGGCGTCTTCGAGGTCGCCTATGTGTTCACTGCAGATAAATTGATTTTGCTTTACGAGACAGAAGGTATTTTTTAAGTCGGCCCCTGCTGCGAAAATATCCTCACGGCTGCTTTTTTTATTAAGAATGGGCGCCGGCACATATCCCCGTGCCCGTCTTAAAAGTACCGCCTGGTCATCTACAAAGTGAATAATCGAATCATCAACCTGCCGATAGATTTCTCTGTCGTGCATCAAAAATGCATCTGCAACGGGCCCCAGCCTTTCGACAGCGATGTCATTTTTGCAAATCAAAGGCTCATCAGAGATGTTTCCGCTGGTCATTACCAAAACTTTTATGTCGTTTTGTGCAAACAGTAAATGGTGCAGCGGGGCATAACAGAGCATAAAGGCGTATGTATTCACTCCATCGGCTACTGCCGGTGCAATCGGCGAATTTTCTTTTTTCGGCAGTAAAACAATCGGACTTTGCGGGCTTTGTAATATCTTCTCGGCTGCTTTGCTCACATGTGCGTACTCTTTGATCCTTTCGATAGAACCTGCCATCATAGCAAAAGGCTTATGGTCTCGCTTCTTGCGTTGGCGAAGTTCCAGAACCGCCTTGTTATTAAGTGCATCAACAGCCAGGTGAAAGCCGCCAACGCCTTTTATAGCTACTATCCTGCCGGATGAAAGCAGACGTGCAGCTTCAGTAATGCTGCTGTCAGTCCGGCTTTTCATCGTTCCTGTGTGGCTATCGGTTATCCAGACTTTCGGGCCGCATCTGCTGCATGCAACCGGCTGGGCATGGAATCTGCGATCCTTCACATGCGAGTACTGAGCCGCACATCTCTGGCACATCGCGAACTGCGACATTGTTGTGTTCGACCTGTCATAAGGAATATTCTTTACTATTGAATACCTCGGACCACAGTTCGTGCAGTTGATAAACGGGTAGCCGTACCGAAAATCACTTTTTTCCATCATTTCACGGAGACAGTCTCCGCATGTTGCCATATCAGGGGTTACCTGCGATAGTGCCGAACCACGCGAATCGCTCGTTTTGATGACGAATTTATCATCGTCGGCGACCAAAGGCACTTCAACTGTTTTGCAGGATTCTATTTCAGCCAACGGCGGTTTATCACTGGACTGCAGGCGCGCCAAGAATTCGCCTATCTTGTTTTCTCTGCCCTGCAATTCAATTGTTACCCCTTCCGAATTGTTACAGACAAAGCCTGCCAAACCCACTGACTTTGCGACACGATACACAGCCGGTCGAAATCCGACTCCCTGCACACAACCTCTGATTGATATCCGTTTTCTTTTAACTGAAGTGCTCATCTTCCTCGTCTCTTCACAAGCCTGTCAAACCTTGCAGAAGATATCACAAAATGCGTCAATAAGCCATGCTGCCGCTTCTTTTACCTCTGCACAGGGACATTGTCCGAAGTTGACGTGGGCAGGCTGGATCCCGACAAAATATACATCAACATCTATACTTTTTTTAATCATCTCAATAAAAAGATGAGGCGAAAGGGAATGAGTGGAATGCACGACAGAGGCTAACTGATCGGGCCTGAATATCTTTATTGTCCCAGCCGAAGCCCCAAAGTCGACCGCATCAATAATGATAAGGTTCCGAGGTTTTTTTTGTATGACAGACTGAATATAATTTTCAGGCACGGTGCCGGCATCTATCAATTCGGTATAAACTTTTCCCTCAAGTTCCCGGCAGACTAACGGGCCGACCCCATCATCGGCTTTTAGAGTATTACCTATCACGACAATGAGACTGTTAGAGCCGCGAAGTTCATTTAGCTGCCGACGAACTTGATGGTCAGCCTCCATGAGTTTACAGCCGGATATTGACTTTGCATTTGCACTTCGGGCATAGGATTTTCACAAAATCGCTTGTTTTGACGGCCATATCAGGCTGTGGCTGTTGTGAGAGGTCCTCGGCTTTTGCAGCCAGTTCATTGCTTTTGGCAATAAGCAGCGAAGGGTTGGTATAGGCCAGGGGGCCGAGTTTTTCGCAAATCCAGACCAGATGTTTTTTTGTGCCTGCTATTTCGCCGCATTTTTCACAGAGTTGAAGTTCATGTTCTTTAGTCTCAGCCGTTTGAGACCTGTCGAGCGTTGCCAGGTCCCACTGATTTGTAAGCTTTATGCCGTCTTCAGTGGTACAGTTGTCACTGCAGTTGCCGCAGAAGATGCAGGTATCGTATCTCAAAGTGATTTTTCTTACCGGCGGGTCGGCTTTTAAGTCATCGACCTGTGTAAGCGCATCTGTCGGGCAGACATTTACGCACGCTCCACAGCCAATGCAGCTATCGGTGTCAAATTCCGGCTTACCTCTGTATTTCTCCGGCACTATGCAGGGTTTTGCGGGAAACCGTGTCGTAAATCGCGGCGAAAAGACGGCTACAACAGCTTCCTTTAATTCTCTTAATTTCGGCAAACGCAATTTCAAACTCCGCTGTCAATTAATGATTAAAGTTTATTGCTTTTTTGTTTCTGCGTATTTATCAACAACACTTTTTTCCCACAGTTTCACGCCGGATGCATATGCACCTTTAGCGATTGCGTGGGCCGCTGTAGGCGAAGTTATCAGTATAAACACCGCGCAGATCAGGGCCTTGGCACTGCAGGCACCTGAACCACCGACCAAAGCCACACCAACCAGCAATAATATGGTGCCAAGGGTTACACATTTGGTCGAAGCCTGCAGCCGGTTGTAAACATCAGGAAACCGAACCAGGCCTATGCAGCCGAATATGTCGAACAAAATTCCAATTGTTATCAGTATATATCCCGCTATATTAATCATCGAAACTTCTGCCCTCCAAAAATTTAGCCAGTGCTATAGTACCGATAAAACTCAGCAGCGTCCAGGCAAGAGCTACATTAAAATAAAAATCCTTTCCGGTAACAAGCCCGAGGATGGCACAAAAACCTACTATGACTATGCCGAGTATGTCAATAGCAACGGTCCTGTCAGGGGCGCTCGGCCCCCGTCCTATCCGGTACAGGCATAAGAAGCAGCAAATCGCTAATCCTGTGTAAAATAACTGTATCATATCTACCTCGTTCTATTCGAAAATTCTTTTAAGGAACCACTCAAATCTTTTAGCGATAATCCTGGTTGCTTCTTCGACATCAAATGATTTGACATTAATCCAGTGTATGAATAAGTATCCGTCATCCGTTAAATCAACGGTTAAAGTGCCCGGCGTAAGAGTAATGGAATTAGCCAGGGCGGTAATGCCGGATTCTGTCTTCAGTTCCGTTTTTATTTTCACGATGCCGGGATTTATCGGCATCTTCGGATGTAAAGCGCGATACACAACATCGAGGTTGGCTTTTATAACATAATAGAAAAAAACAGGCACATAAACCAGAAACCAGAACAGCCTCAGCGGCGAAATAAATACATGATGCTCTTTAGGCAGAATTTCATGAAACAGTACGGCGACTATAACAGATGATATTATCCCTGCTATTACAACCTGAATATCAAGAGTCCAGGTCAAAAACATCCAGATAATAAATCCCAGAATAAAGTAAATTAATCGTCTCATAATGCCGCGCCTTATTTTTATTTTATTATATTGGCTGAGTATTGGAGCCCGTCAACCAGCACTTTTACTGCAGGGTCAAGCACAGGATCAATTATGCCGGTTTTCACAGAAGGAACCATTATAACCAGCCCTATAAGCAGACATAAACAGGCCAGACCTGCCATCGCGACGAGCATGGAGCCTCTGTTTTCTTTGACTGACTCCATATTTTTCGGAAGCTCGCCAAGAAAAATATATCGCTGGACTTTCAAAAACGAAATCAAAGTAACAAGACTTACAAGAACAGTCACCGCGGCAAGCGCAAAGAACTTTGCCTGAACCGCTGCAATTACAAGAATCAGCTTGCTCCAAAACCCGTTAAACGGTGGAATACCTGCAATAGATGCCGATGCAATCATACATGTGGTACGTGTAATCGGCAATTTTCCAGCAAGCCCGCCCATCTGTTTTAGCTCTCTTGTGCCGGTAGACATCTGGATCGAACCGCTTGTCAGGAACAAAAGAGATTTGAAAACGGAATGATTAAAAAGGTGAAATAAACCGCCTAATATTGCCAGTGACGCCAGGCCAACTTTATCACCACGCGCCAGAATCAAGCCTCCCATACCAACGCCGAGAATAACATAGCCCATCTGGGAGATACTGTGATACGCCAGAAGTCGTTTGAAATCCCACTGTCCCACAGCCAGAAACACCCCAACAACCATACTCAAAACGCCTAATACGATTAATAGCCAGCCGATTGCAACGGTAATACCAAAAACATTGAAAATAATTCGAGCAAGCGCATAAACACCAAGCGCCTTTATCAAAACACCGGAAAGCATCGCTGAAATTGGAGCCGGTGCCGACGGATGAGCATCAGGCAGCCACGCATGAAAGGGCACCAATGCCGCCTTCAAACCGAAGCCGACAATAAACAAGCACAAAGCAAATCCAAGGCCCGGATTCAAAGGTCTTGTAATAGCCTTTGAAATGTAGGCCATATTGAGCGAGCCGGTGTTGCCGTAAACTAAGGCAACTGCAAATAAAATGGATATTGAAGCAATACTGCCGAGCACCATATACTTAAAGGATGCCTCAAGCTCCTCATGTTCACAGCCAAAGCCTACCAGCGCATAAGATGCGATTGACGCAATCTCAAGAAATACAAATAAATTGAATATATCACCGGACAGCACAACACCGTTCATGCCTGCCACCATGAGCATAAACAAACTCAGGTACTTAGATTTGGCGGTGTATTGCTCCATGTATCTTATACTGAAGAGCATTGACGCCATACTGACAATACCGATAGCTAAAAGCAAAAGCGAACTCAGGCCGTCAAGGACAAGATTAATTCCAAGAGGAATGGACCATTTACCTATCTCATAAACTCCTGATCGGCCTACAGAAACAACAGCGAATACCAGAACTGCTGCAGTCGCCAGATTAGCCAGAACCGTTGCACCGGCTTTGCCTTTTCTGCCGAAAATTGGAAGCAAAAACGCCGCCGCCAGGGGTACTGCAACGAAAACAGGTAATGGTATCAAAGCTTCGTTCATCCTCTTAGCCTCCTTATCCTGGTAATATCAAAGGTGCCATATTTCTCATAGGTCCTGATACATATAGATATCATAAGTGCCAGAGAACCCAGGCTGATAACAATAGCAGTGAGCACGAGGGCCTGCGGCAGGGGATCAACACTGGTGTTTATAAACAAGTCACTGACCCGGCCTGCCGGGCCTGCAATATCTTCCCTGCCAACAATCGGCGCTCTGCCGCCGAAGCGATAGCCGAGCATAATCAGGAAAAGATTAGCTGCGTATTCCATAATCATAATACCAACTACAATCTTGACCATATTCTTCTTTACTACTGCACAATAAAGGCCGATCATAAACAACAAAAAGCATAATGCGTAAGGCATTGATTTTACTCCTCTTTATTACCGGATACTTCAGGTCTGAACTTCGAAAGCATGAGAATAACCAGAAACAGCGACGCACCCACCTTCAGGCCGATGGCAATATTCGACAGCGGTATAGTGCCGGCACTAATAAGATTTAATGCGGTCTCTTTATCCGCAAGATATTCCTGCTGTATGAAGTTCCAGAAAAAAGAAGCGGCGCCGTATAAAAATCCGACTAATGCTATTGCTGCAAACAGCAGGGCGCCTGCACAATCGAGTTTTGATGCAACCGGCAAGGACAAGTTTTTCTCAGTGAATTCTCTGCCGTAGGACAGCATCAGCAGAACATAGGACGAAGCTAAAATCACACCGCCTGCAAAACCGCCGCCAGGTGTAAGATGGCCGAAAAGTACAATATAAATTCCAAACAGAAAGATAAACACCTTGAGCCAGCTGCTGACGGTTTTTACTATTATCGTCATACCCTTCATTATTCTGCTTCCTCCAGAAGCTTTTTACTTCTTTTTCTCAGTATAACCGTTGCCCCGATAATAGAAGTAAACAGCACTGCTGCTTCTCCCAGCGTATCGTAGGCCCGAAAGTCCAGAACAACCGAGGCAACAATATTTGCCGCCCCTGTTTTTTGCAGCCCGCTTCCCACATAGGTTTGTGAAGCTGCACCGGGAGTCGCAGCAAAAATGGCTGCACCAAAGTGAGGCAAACTCTCGAAAACACTTACGCCAGCCAAAAAGATTACAAGGACAACTACCACCGAAACAATCACTGCAAAAAACTCTCTGTCGCCCTCAATAAAAGTTAAATCACGGGAAATGGTGGCACGAATAAGTATAATTAATCCTAAAATTTCCACCACAATCTGGGTTATCGCGATATCCGGCGCCTGCAGAAACAAAAACATTAAAGAGCCGCCAAAACCAATAGCGCTTACGCAAATCACCGCACTGAGCAGGTTTTGTGTTTCCACCGCTATGAGAGCCGAGATCAGTATAAACACCAGCAAAACATAAAATATAGCCATAATTGCCTCACCAGATTCTACAAACCACAAACAAAATCGCCAGCAAACCCAAAATCACCCACGTCAAATACATCGAGAGTACCCCGGAATGCAGCCACCGCAGGAAAGCTGTCAGTGCCAGTCCTACTCTCCCGCCTTGATTGTATAAATCGAACCAGCCTTTTTCCTGCCCGGAATAGAGCTGTTTCAAAAGCCCCATAGATGAAACAGTTTTATAGAAATGCGTTCCCGGAATAATCATCTGCTCATTATCCTGTACTTCACCGCAGCTCCAGGTAGGTACGATTCTAACCCTTCCCGCCAGCAAACCGACGATCAAAATAAGCAGACCGATGCCAATGCCGATCACTATAAGCAATGTAGCCAGACCCGATTCCCAGGTGCCGAAAATCGTTGCATCCGCCTCTATTCCCAATGCCGGGTATATAAGCTTTTCAAGCGGTACATGATAAAAGATTCCGAAAAACACACATAATAACGCGAGCACTATCATCGGGGCCTTCATAGAGACTGAAACTTCTTTTACCTCTTTAAGGTTCTCCGGCAAACGGGAAAGAAAAACCGAATGTATGATCTTGACGAATGAAGCCAGGGTTAAAGCACTTCCAAACATAGCAGCAAAAAGCCAAATAGGCCACAAATTAGTTGCTGCACCGCTCTGCTCAGCTCCCATCTTAATTATCCCCTGGTAAACCATCCACTTGGAGACAAATCCGTTGAGAGGCGGTATACCGGAAATACTTAAAGCGGCAATCATGCAGGCTGTAAAGGTAACCGGCATCTTTTTGCCCAAGCCGCCAAGTTTTTCCAGATCAGCGGTCCCTGCTGCCTGCTCAACCGCCCCGCCGCAAAGAAACAAGCAGCATTTATATATCGCATGGTTCAGCATATGGAATACACCGCCGGCAATTCCTACCGGCGTCAGTGTTGCTATGCCAAGCACCATATAACCAACCTGGCTGATAGCATGATAAGATAACAGTTTCTTAAGATTATGCTGAACCATTGCAATCATCACGGCAACAATAATCGTAGCAGCCCCTATAATCATCAATACAGTGGTCAATGCGGCTGACTGAAGTACGAACATATCTTTTACGATTATTACCAGAAGATAAATTCCCAGCAGTTTATCAATCGCTGCCGGCAAAAGGGCCATTACTGAAACCGGTGCGTATTCACCTGCTGTGGGAAGCCATGTATGTAAAGGCATAGCTCCTGCCTTGGTAACTGCAGCAGTCATAAGAAGCAAAAAAGCAATAATCGGAAGGGATGAGTTTGTCGCCAGGTTAATCTGCGAGATACTAAATGTACCCGAAAGAACCCACACAAAGGCTATACCCAGCAAAAAGGCGCCGTCGGAGGCACCTATCATCGCAAAAGTCTTGGTCGCCGCGAAATTAGAGCCGCGTCCGCCTGTGCTTATAAGAAGGTACAGCGCAGCGGTAACAACCTCCCAGAAGATAAGCAGAAACAGCAGATGATTGGAAAGCAATATTCCAGCGGCTCCGCCTATCGTCAGCAGAATCGAACCAAAATACACATTTGAAAGCGATTTATTCAATGAATATAAGGTTATCAGCAGGCCGAATCCGGCTGCGAACATCAACATAAACGCGCTCAACGGCTTCGAACTTAACAGCAGCTCCAGCTTCAGAGCACCTGCCTCAAAAACAGAGCAGGCATAATCCGATTGGCCGAAATTAAATATTTTGACAGCCTGCGCAAAGACAAAAACCGATATAGCCAGTGTCAAAAATTTCGATATCGGTCTTATCCTGTTTGGCAAAAACAACATCACAAAACCTGCGATTAGCGGCAATAAAACAGGGATAAGCAATGTTTTATCCAATTTATAAATCCTCCAGTCTTAGTTCCGGCGCGCCGAATTCTTTCTTTATTTTTGCAGTTTTTTCACGACTTAATTTAAGCAGAGTTTCATAATCATGTGTAACATTGCAGTGTTTGTCAACGACAGCCAGTCTTTCGGTACAACTGTAGCAGGGGTCCACCGCTGCGAGCGTGATTGTAACATCAGCAATGTGCTGGCCGATGCACGAAGCCTTGAATGAAGGTACATTGACATAACTTGGTGCTCTTGCTTTGTGTCGTACCGGCCTGTTGCCGCCGTCGCTGCGGACATAATGGAAAGTTTCGCCTCTGGGGGCCTCGGCACGTCCGCAACCTTCTCCCGGCGGGATTTCTTTGACCTCTACAGCAATGGGCCCCTGGGGAAGCTTCTTAAGTGCCTGCCTTATTATCTTAATTGATTCGAATATCTCCAGAAGGCGGACAACTGCCTTGGCGAAGACATCGCCTTCGGGCTGACTGATTACATTCCAATCCAGATCGGCATAGGCTGCATACGGGTCATCATGCCTGACATCGATGGCAACACCGCTGCCTCTCGCTGTCGGACCGGTTACAGCATATCTTATTGCATCTTTATTACTCAATACCCCCACACCTTTCAGCCGAGCGTGCAGCACAGGGTCGTCGAGCACTGCTTTTGTCAACATCTCGGTTTTCTTTTCAATTTCATCAAGCTCCTTGAGTATCTTTGGTGCAAGTTCATCAGGAATGTCTTCTCTACACCCGCCGATTTTAAGATTGCCATAATTATTTCTGTTACCCGTTATCTCTTCCAGTAAATCGAGAACCGGCTCACGGTATTTCCAGGCCCACATAAACACAGTATCATAGCCGATGAAGTGCCCGGCCAGACCTGCCCACAGCAAATGACTGTGGATGCGCTCAAACTCGGCAATAATAGTCCGCACATACCGGGCTCTGTCAGGTGGTGTAATTCCGGCAATTTCTTCCACGGCCTGGACATAAGCCAAAGGATGCGAAGCCGAGCAGATTCCACAGATTCGGGAGACTAAAAACGGCACCTGGTCAAACTGCAGTGATTCACTGATCTTTTCTATGCCCCGATGGTTATAAGATATTCGCACATCTATGTCAGTTACAATTTCACCATCGACTGTAAGCTGAAAAAATTCCATCTCTTCCTGCAGCGGGTGAAACGGTCCGACCGCGAGAACCGGTTTTTTAATAGTCCTCTTCATTTCTTAATATCTTTCCTCAAAGGATAAACGCCATCAGGCCAGTCATCAGCCAGAATCAGTCGTTTCAGATTGGGATGATTTCTGAAATCGATTCCCAATATATCGTGTATTTCTCTTTCTATCCACTCCGCTGCGGGCAGGAACGGCGCAATAGACTCAACGGCCGGGTTTTCACGATCACGGATAAAAGCCTTTAAGCTGATTACGCAGCCGAGCTGATCATAAGAGTAGTGATAAATAATTTCAAAACAATCGTCAGAATCAATTCCGGTAGCAATGACAAATCTTGCACCAACATCTTCAAAAAGGAACTTGTTAATACTGTAGGCATTATCGGCTTCACATGAAAGATATATCCTTTTAGGCAGGGGCTGTTCAATAGAGTTGAGCTTTTCCTTTAGTTCCGAAAGCTTTTCATTTAATTGCTTCTGATTCATTTATGTATCCTGATTTATAAAACCGACAGAGCTTTTACCACGCCGGATATAATTGCTTCGGGTTTCGGAGGACAGCCCGGCACATAGGCGATAATTGCGTTAGGATCAACTTCTTTGATTATTTTATCCACAGGCCCGACAACATGATAGCCGTTACTGAATATTCCTTTATCACAGGCACAGGCCCCGATTGCAAAAACTACGCACGGCTTGGGGGTTTGATGATATACTTCGCACAAACGCGGAGCCGCCTGACGCGTTACCACGCCGGTCACCAGCAGGGCATCTGCATGTCGCGGCGAGCCTACCAGTTTGATACCAAAACGCTCAATGTCGAACTTCGGTGTCAGGCAGTTAACGATTTCAATATCACAATTGTTGCACGCACCGGTGTTAACATGAAATACCCATACCGCTTTTTTTAATGACCATATTTTCCAACTCATAAAAAAATCCTATAGCTATAGCCAGCTGATGCCCAAATTAATACCTGTTGTCGCCAGGATAACCGCGATAACCAGTGCAATACCGCAATAGACCCAGAAAAATTTCATCGCCTGATCGATCCGAACACGCGGATTGGTATTCTTTATCAAAATAATCAGCACAAGCACCAGAACATATTTACCATACCCGGTCCACGAAGCAGCTTCAAATCCGCCGAGGAACACCGTTACCAGAAACATCGGCAGTGCCACAAGCATCATTGCCTGCATAGCCTTCCATACAGCAAGCAGCGCCCCCGAATACTCCATTAAAACACCGCTGGCAAGCTCGGTTTCAGCTTCTGCCATATCGAAGGGAATAAAGCCGAGCTTTGCCTGGATACACAATAAACTCACCAGAAACGCCAGCATCCCGGATATACTAAGAGCAGGCGCATGCTGAGCAATTTCGGTCAGGCTGATTTGTCCCCCCGCTTTTATAATCACTACTATCAGTGCCAATACTAACGGCAGCTCATAGCTGATAACCAGTTTCATCTCTCTGCTTGTACCAATAGCGGCGTGAGGACTGCCGCTCGCACTACTGCCAAGAATCAACGCCAGAGAAGGCAGTACCATCAGATAAACCGCAACGATAACGTCGCCGACAAAAACCGACTGACCCAGAACAGCCCGCCAGAGTATCGTCGAAAGCAGCAGCACCCCGGCTAATCCGACAAGCGGCGCCAGCACAAATATGAACAGGTTGGCTGTCTCCGGTACCAGGATTTCCTTGCCCATCAATTTAACAATATCATAAAACGGCTGAAAAAGCGGCGGGCCGACACGCCACTGAACAAGGGCGCTGACCTTGCGAACTATCCAGCAGGCCAAAAGACCCAGAACAACGGTGAATAAAAAGCCGGGAAAAACAACAATCCAAAACAAATTCTGCACTAACGGCTCACTCATCTTTGTCTCTTTTCATTATCCCTCAAAAACGGCTCCCATAACTGTCCGCCGCTAACCCGCACCATGATACCATCAGATACCTCTACCAGATCTTTTTCCTTATCGACCTCTTTGTAATCTATACTGCCATTATCACAGGTAGTAACACACAATGGCTTTTCACCCTTACCCAGCCTTGCTTTACACACATCGCACACACTGCTCGGAAATGGTATCAAGTCAGTATATATTGTTCCGAACGGGCAGGCCGTCGCACAACTACCACAGCCCGTACACAACATATTTGCCCTCCTGAGAATACCGGCGTCATCATTATTGGCCACTTTTTCCAGTGCATCATTGGGACAGGCTTTGATGCAGGGTGCAGATTCACACTTACGGCATATCAACGAAAAACGGATTTTTTCCAGCAGCGCATCAATCCCTTTATTTTCAGGATGATGCTTATACGAGCAACGCACCTTTGATTCATTCTGAAGTTTACATTTTGCCAAATCGATTATTAACTTCGCAGCCATAATTTCACATCAGTCCCAAATGTCCGAATAGTTTTTTATCTGCTCATAAGTAAAAACCGGGCCGTCCTTGCAGACATAGTATTTGCCGAGCATACAATGACCGCATTTACCAACTCCGCAACTCATATTCTTTTCCATCGAAAGATAAATATTCCTTGGCAGAAACTCGAACTCTAACAACTTCAAAGTAACAAATTTCATCATAATCGGCGGCCCACAAACTATCGCCACCGCATTTTCAATGTCCACATCCTCAGGATCAAGTATCGTAGTCACTACACCCACATTGCCTGCCCAGCCGTTATTTGCCGCATCGACGGTAAGCTTAATATCCACGCCGTCAATTTTTTGCCAGGGACCGAAAAGGCTCTTTTTATAGATGAAATCTTCCGGTGTTTTGGCTCCGTATCGACAGACGATTTTTTTGAAATCTTTTATTCTGTCAAGAAGGGTCAAAAACAACGACCGTATCGGCGCCAACCCTACACCGCCGCCGATTATATAAACTTCTTTGCCGATAAACTCATCGATCCGATAGCCGTTACCGAAAGGACCACGAATGCCGACTTTTTGCCCCTTTTCACAATTGTGAAGCAAACCTGTAATATGGCCGGCTTTCATGATGGTAATTTCCATTTTTTCGCTCATCGCCGGCGATGAGGAAGGGGTGAAAGGAGCTTCGCCTTCGCCGGGCAAGGTCAATTCCACAAACTGGCCCGTTTTAAACTCGATCTTTTCTTCCGGCACAACGACAAAACTCTTAATCGTTGGAGATTCGTCAATAATATCGACGATTTCAGCATTTATAGGCTGGTAGAGATCATGATTCATTTTGCGACTTTCACCTGTTTTGTGCTTCTGTCTTTAGACTCTTCGTCCAGCTTTTTCAATATTTTACGCATATCTATTCCGCCGGCGCAGGTCATAACGCATCTGCCGCAGCCGACGCACATATCAATACCATATCTGTCGAAAAAGTAAACCAATTTGTGCAAAAGACGGTGCTTGAGCCTGTCGCCAAGTATTTTCCGCGGATTGGCGCCGCCGGCTACGGCTGCATAAGCCTGTCTCATACAGCTATCCCACATTTTCATCTTAGCAAAGTAATCTGCCTGCTTCCTATCATACAGATAGAAACAGTGACAAGTCGGACAGATTCTCGTACACCCCTGGCATTCAACACAATCTTTTGCTTCAACGTCAAAAACATTCGAATCGTCATTGTTCTCCACTAGTTCTTTAATTGTCCCCTCGAACTTGTATTCGGCGTTGTTTTGTTCAAGCTGTTTTTGTGCTCGAACTCTGTTCTCATCACGAACTGCCAACAACCCCTCAGGTACCTCTGTAAACAATGCAGAATGTTTTTCTATGAAATCTTCCCCTTTTTTCGAACCGGTTTCGATGATAAAACCATCCTTTGTTTTGGAAACGTTCAAATCGAAACCATCGCTTGCGAATGTTTTACCGCTGAAAATACTACAGAAGCAGCTTTCAGCCGGCGAACAGTCGCTTGAGATTATGAGCATATTTTCCCGCTGGGCTGTATAAAACGGATCTTTGAACGGCTCTTCCAGAAAAACCTTGTCCAATATTTCTACGGATTTCAAATCACAGTCTTTAAGACCAAAAACCGCAAACGGCTCTACGTCCTTTGGCTCAGCAGCTTTTGGATAAACCGCTGCGAGTTCACGCATCGGAAACAGAAACTCCTTTACAGGCACGCAACAGCAAATGTTGTTGATTTCGGGCACTGTTTTGCCTTGCGCGTCATACTTATCATATACGTAATGCTCACCGACGAGCTTAGGGACATAAACAGCCATCTGCCCTGCCAGAGCATCCAAGAGCAGCTTTAATTGATCTGTAAAAACAGTTTTCATTTTTCACCAAATTTCTGTTAAGTTCAACCTGCACTTGCCGGCATATAGTATGACAACCGGGCAAGATCCATTGCAATATCGACACTTACCACTTTAACCTTTTTAGGCACTGTCAGATAAGAAGGCGCGAGATTCAGAATACCAACAACTCCTGCTTCAACCAGTTTATCAGCTATCTCCTGGGCGGCGTTGGCGGGAACAGCAATTATCGCAAGCCTTATTCCTCTTTGTTTCAAGGTGTTCAATTTTGAAATATGTTCCACTTTCACGCTGTTTTTCATCTGCCCGATTTTCTTCGGATTTGCGTCGAATGCCGCAACAATTTCAAAACCAAATTGTGAAAAACCCGAGTAACCCAGCAAGGCAGAACCAAAATCGCCTGCTCCAACCAAAGCTGTCTTATGAATATCATTGAGCTTTAAAATATCACGCAGCCGACGAAAAAGCTTTTTGACATCATAACCGACCCCTGGAGTACCAAATCCACCAAAATAAGATAAATCTTTCCTGATTTGTGGTGGATTAACACCTAGACCCCCAGCGAACTCACCACTGCGAATATTACTCCTTCCCTGATTCATGAGTAACCCTAACTCTCGCAGATAAAGCGGCAAACGTCTGATAGTTTCCTCTGGAATTTTATGATATTTCATACTACTAAAGAGTTTGAGTTCGCAATCACAAGCTTCCGGAGCCTGATTTTCCTGAAAAAAATTGTCTTTGTCAACACTTTTTTATCGCCGTGTTGAAAAAATAGTGTGCCTATTGTGCAGCAGGATCATCAGCCCAATCCTTGGGAAGATACACATCGCTGTCGAGGTTGCATTGAAAATCGCCGGCCACATAACCACTTATAAACACCAACCACAAAGTCATCAATCTTGCCGGTAATCATTTGAAATCTCCTGTTTCATGGAAGGCCAGATGGTCTATTGTCTATCGCTGCTGTCCGGAAATTCTAATTGTTACAGGAAAAATAATTGTCGCTAATCACCCTATCTAAAAAACCATTTATGGGATCTATTTTGCTGTTTTTCCCCAGCAGTTTTTGGCTTTTTGTTCAATGTAGACGCCTGCGTCAAAAGTAGTTCACCACAGAAAACATCATAACTTATTGTAAATTCAGCTAGTTATATGGATTTTAGGGTTGACAGGCAGATGCGGCTATGTATAATGTTAAGCTCTTCTATAGCAAATACTTGGAGC
>JBDRHL010000152.1:0-16724 GCA_043816955.1 Planctomycetota bacterium
ACGTTGAAGGTCGCTGACATGAACCGGATACAAAATATATTTCAAAACAGTCCACACCTCGTCGGTCAGACACAACGCCTTTGCCGGAGTTTCGTCCAGCAACGAGCAATACACCCTTGTCCAGTTGTACAAATCCCGCCACAGCCATATCGAATACTGCAGCATATCCTCCAAATGGGAGCCGTTGCGGGTACGCCTTGCCAGACGAGCCTGCTGGCCTCTTATCGTGCCATTGAGTCGTTCCATATGAGATGTGTTGATCTTCTGGCCAATACCCAACTCTTGAATTCGTTTTACAATTTCCTTCTTTTTGCCAAACAGCGACTTGGTCGATACTTTCAACAAATTGCCTCTGCTGTCTCGAATCTTCTTTACAACTCCCGTCTGCAAATCCGCAGGCGGTTTGAGACGGGGATACTTGAGTCTGCCTCTGCCGTTTTTGCGACGGCAATGCTTTATATCCCCAAATACCTGCAAGATCGCCTGTGGGTACGGCAAATGATCGTCTAAAGGCTGTTGTCGCAATGAGCCTGAGCACATAGATGAAACAGTTGAGGTACATCTGGATAAGTGTCCCAAATGTAATGGCTGTGCTGTGGTAATCGGCAGGCAAAAAGCCGCTCTTGATCGTGAAATAATCAAATCTGTTTGCCGAGCAAAATATGTCGATCGCAATTCTTAATCACAATTGATATCAGAGACTAAAGAGATTGCGTTTATATCCATAAGGATTTACCAAAGATGTTTTCTTAATAGAAAGAGTTTTCGTATTAGTGTCAGGGTACTATGTTTACCTGCGGCCAAAGGGCTTCTATATCAGATATACTCAGTATTCCCGGCAATCTTGGAATTTCAGCAGATGAGAGGTTGCCAGAGACCTTGACAGTACCGGCCTGGATGACATTTTCTACGCAAGCACCCGCAAAAAATGCAGCCCAGCCAATAGTGGCACTGCTCTGTGCGTCAATAGTCACCTCGATGGCCGGATACTGGGTATGACAGAAGCGTGCAACCTGAACAATGTCCAGGGCCTGCATGGCTGGCCACTTGTGCCCGGCGAACCAAGCCCAGTTATCGTTACTACTCTTTAGTATCTCGCCCACGCCGCGAGGGTCAAAAGTAAGTACAAAGTCGCCGATGTCGTAGGCATTTGCGATTGCTTGACTGTCCCAGCCGGGAACCAAGACAATCTTATTCGCGGCATCAAGTTTGCCAAACATTTTACAGGGGATAGTAATGCCGGGCTCTGTTTCTACGAGCCAGAACTCCGCAGACCAGTCGGAATGATACTCTGAGCCTGTTTTAGTTGTGGAAATCGGTGGCAGCGGATCAGGGAAACTAAGGCAGGTTCTAAGCCGGCTGCGACGTTCATCGCTGGTTTCGGGCACATTGGGACCGCAAGCCCGTAATTGATCGAATATACTGCTGAAGGTAAGATTATCTGCAGGCAGGCCACATGTCAAATCTTCGTAAGTTTGCTGAATGACGGGAAGTTCAGTATCACCGGCAGGAAATGGCGGCTGGAGATACTGCTCAACGGCAAGGTACATAGTTCGCCTTTTGTCTTCCTGGTAGCCGTGACTGGTCGTCGATTCGACAAAGCTGGTGACATTGCTGGCATCAAGAAGGCTATAAACATGATTTGCCCAATTAAAAGACCGCAGTGCTTCGGCCAAGGGGAATTCGTAATCGTCTGTTCCATCGGCACTGGCGATAACCAACAGGGCGTTGGGTGCGTGCAGTGCAAGCAACGTTCCAATTTCGGCGATACTTCGTATGCCATATGGCCGCTGGTGCCAATCCCAGTTGCGATTGTTACGAATCCAGTATTCAAACGTAGTTACCGAACTGACCGGCACAGCAAGTTTGACGCGGGGATCAATGGCAGAAACCCAATAGGTGCTGTTTGAACCGCCAGATTCACCTGTGAAGCCGAAACGATTAGGGTCTACTTCCGGAAGGGATTCAAGTACATCCAATGCGCGGACACCATCAAGTATTTCGAGCGCTGTCGGGGTAATACCAGTATAAAAGAAATTAGTAATGAAATGGTCGTTACCGCCGCCGTAAGGCTGGCCGCCAAAAGGGTCTGTACCGGTGTTGCGCTCGCCGCAATCCATATAATCATAGGCAAGCACAACGCAACCTCGCTTAACCAGATTTACATTTCTGGCCTGCAACTGATCTATAGCCTTGCCCCATGCGTACCAATGGCCCTCGATGGAAACTATGCCTGGCACTTTACCAGTAATGCCATCAGGCATATAGAGAAGCGCAGAAACAGTCATGCCGGGATAGCTCTCGTATGTGACTTTCTCAATGCGATAGCCAGTCTGATAGATAGTTCCTTTGTACTGAAGGTCGAGATCCCACTGGGGCGGATAAAGGCCTGTAAGCCCGACTATATCAAGAATCTTGGCACGTAGCGCATGACGGTTAGCCAGCCACTCGGTACCGATGGCAGGCAATGGAAAATCCTGCAAGTCATTCTCGATAAAATCACTAACCATTGAAGCACCCACGCCGGGTGCGAGCAGATCCTGATGCTGAAGGTCCTGCCAGTATTTATCGACGGTGCTGCCCCATATGTCGGCGAGATGAGCAAAGTCCTTGAAATTAACTACACCATCATTATTCAAATCTGCCAGCAACCCGTTGGCAAGAGTTTTAACTTGCTCGGGCGATAAGACGCTGTTGTAGATGCGAACATCATCGATGGCACCGCTGAATTTGTAAGTATGATAAGCTCCGCCCCACATTCCGATGTACAAATCATCGTCTAATTTCGTTGGAAGTGTATCAATAGCTCCGCCGTTTTGAACAGTCGTTTGTGCTACACCGTTATGGTAGAAGGTAACGGCCAGAGTAGAACTGTCAAACGTAACAGCAACATGCTGCCAATCGCCTGTTGTTACGACCTCTGTCAAGGTGGCGGCAGCTCCATTGTTTCCGCCTTTTTCAACATCGAGCCGCAACTTTGCATCGCTAACGCTGAAGGCATACTCTTTGTCCTGAGCATCAGTTAGTTTTGCTATGATCCCTCGTAGGCCGCTTACGGATGCCGGGTTTATCCAGGCAGCAATTGTATAATCCTGGTTGCCAATGCTGATAGAATTGCTGTCAGGCACTAAGAGATAATCATCCGCGCCGTCAAATGATATGCAATCGTGGTCTTGGTTACTTACAAACGTTGCACCGCCATATACAGTACCATGGTTCCCATAGCCTGAACGGTCGCAGGCATCTGTATCAAAGCCGTGGTATGCCACCAGGCCTGCTTCGGCAGTGTTGGCCATCTCGTCAAGCCAGCTTTCTACAATTACTTCAAGGTCCTTGAAATCAATTAAATAATCATGATTGAAATCCGCGGGCCAGTCGGGCCTGGAGCCAAGTTTAGCATCGGTTATGACGTCATCGACAACAAACTGAGCCTGAGTCTGGGTGACTTTGCTTTGGCCAAGAAGAGAAACCACAACAAATATCTCGCTGCCCACGTCGTTGGCTTGGGCTGTATATGTTGCCTGGGTCGTCGCGGCCAACTGGACGGGGCCTGTACCGGTTTGGTCGATGTAACGTGAGCCGGCAGTTCCCACAACAGTGCCTAATGTCGATGTGCTTGTTCCTGTTCTAAATGCCACAGTGATAAGTCCGTCACAAATGGAATTGTTTCTGGCTCCTGCGAGTGCAGAAAGTGAAAACTGTTTTCCGACATCGGTTTGGCTGACTACACCAACCGATTGAAATATCCACGATTCCATATATTCAGGGGTATGGTTGGTGCAAACCAGCGACAACGCTGCAGTACCAGTACAAGTTGGAGACTTACCGGAAGGGTCGGTATTCAGATAGTTGCCACCCCAGATACCTGTGCCGGTTGGGTATCCATTGTGCTGTCCCCAGCCGGGAACATCGGAATTCCAGCCAACGATGCCACCATTCATTTCAAAACCGGAATTTACAAGTGTCGACACTGGCGGCACTGTCGCCTGAGCGACAACAGATATCAGAAATCCAACTATCGAAAGAGGCCGCCCTAGTATCTTTACACAACGAAATTTCCTTTCGAAAGTTTTCACAATTTACAATCATACCTTAGCAGCCTAAGCCGCATTATTGCTCAAGATAGTAAAATACTACGGGATCCCACAGAGTATGATCGGCAGAACTCTGTGCAGAGCCATAATAAGGCCCCCAAATAGGATCACTTGGGCTTTTAATATAAAAATTCGCAGAATTTATGACACCCCACAGGAACTCATCGGCATCATTGAGGTAATTAATATCTCCGGTCAAATCGTAAGCGTATGCCAAAGTCGGTACAATCAGGTGGGTGGCGTCGAAATGAAAACTGTTGTAATACGTACCATCGGGTGACACATGACCTCTGTAAACCAACGCGCCCCACTGGCGGAACATTAAGTCAGTGCGATTTCTAAAGTGGTCTGCTTCGCGGATTAGAATAGGTTCGGCCGCATAGTGATTGTGGCGCCAGTGATGTTCTATAAGTCCCAGGCCTAACACGCCGTGCCAAGTAGGTATACCATAAGTAACCTGGGGGCTGCTAAGGAAAACGTCGCTGTAAACGTTGTAGTTGCCCCGGCGATGTACATCCATTGTATTCTTGGCATCAATGAAAGGCACGTAACTGGCGTCGCGGGTGACAATAACCGAATCGACGTAAGCGTTAAAAGTATTAACCGAATCATTAACAAACCTAATATCCAGCGTATGAGAACCATCCGACAGACCTGTGAAGGTTCCAAAACCAACCCATTGCCAGACCTGTTTATCATTTAAGCGTAGTGTCAGAACATCTCTCCATACGCCGCCATCGACTCGCACTTGATATTTCGTACTGGAGCTATCATCAGATCTGACTTTTGCCCAGATATTGTAATCGCCATAAGCAGAAAGATTAAGACTCATAGTATGGGTCGGACTTGTCGAACCGGCAAGACCCGGGTCGTGAACTGCCGTGTCATACTGATATGTACCCCCTGGTGCGGGCGTTTCATATGTATAATGCACCTCGTTCCAGGACTGCACAGGCCATCCTGAGCCGTTCTCAGCCTGCAGCCATAGCGTCTCTTCCGGTACCAACTCTAACCTGTCATCCGAGGTCAACAGGATGCTGTCGATACGTGTGTTGAAGTCATCGCCGGATTTATTATTAACCTGGACTTCGAGAGTATGCAGGTTCGGCTCAAGATAAACAAATGGATATTCAATCCACTGCCACCTGTCAGTCCAGCCGTACTGAGCACTGGTCGTGGTATCTGCCCAGTACCCCGAATCAATACGTATCTGATAATCAACACTGCCCGGATTTACGTCGCCGCCGCCATGGCGAACTCGTAACAGTACCCGATAACGCTCAGGTCTGGGTGTGGACACATCAAAATCAATAACCACAGGCTCACTAACCGTTCCGGCAGAAGAGGAATACCACATGTTAGTTCCGTTTGTAGGTGCGTAAGGACTTGTGCTCCAGGTTTCGCTGCTCCAGGCAGTGCCGGAGCCATCCTCGGCTTCGAGCCAGATATAATCGTCAGGGGTAAAGCTGGATATATCTTTGGTCAGGATAATCTCATCTACCTTGAAATCGAAGGAGCTGCCTGACTGGTTAACACCACGGAAATTGATGTAAGTCATATTGCCGCCGGTAAGGTAATAAACTCCAAACGACTGCCACGACCAGTGGTCATCTCCATAGGTCGGATTGCGTGCAGGCTTGAAACCTCCGTACTGCATCTGGCCTTCATAGTAAATCAGGTTGGTATTGGAAGGCCTCACACGTGCCCAGAGTTCGTAATATCCGTCCACGGGAGGCTTGGTATTAAGGTAAAACCAGCTGGTAGTTGAGCCAGCGCTAGCGGTTTTGTGTACATTTTCAAACACTGTAGGATCCAATCCGGCCGACGGTGCCGGATTCCAGGTCTCTTTGTTCCAGTCGGTCATGGAGGCAAAGTTTTCAGGATGCCTGTTCACAATCTCCCATTTGTGTTTTATGGCGCGTTCGTAATACTCAGTGAGGATGTTTTTGTGGTTCGGGTCGCGGGTAACATCATAGATGTTGGTCAGGTAGAGCAGCGCCCAGCCAGTGGTTCGCAAATGTACATCATTATATGTACCTCCCCAGCCATTCTGATAGTTTGCGTTGTAGCCCGATAACCAGCCATCGCCGAGCATTTGTACGACTTCCTTCGTGCGATTGTCGCCGGTGAGCAGATAATGGAGACAGATTCCTTTACAGAATACATGGCCGCCATCAGTTGATCCAGCCGTATGGTCGGGACAATGGGCGATCATCGTACCTTTCCAAAGATAACCTGCTCCGTATTTTGATATAATTGTCCTTTGTGCCACATCGACGTCGCGATGATGTAGAGCGGCGCTTTCGGCATAGTCATAATATTTTCTCTCCCCGGTCCGCAGCCAGCGATAGAAGTAGCCCCCAGCCAAGTCGTATTCGAGATTGCCCCAGTTGATACCACCGCTTTCACCAAACCAGTCGCCCCAGTTTTTGAAACCATACCAGTGCTTCACACTATAACCCGGATATGAATTATTCTGTCGATATATAAGGGCATTATAACCGTTTTCAACCAATGTTTCATGCGCAGGCATTGTATTCGGGTCGATTCCCACAGGGCCAATTGCGTCCGTATCTCTGTACCAACTTGCCGGTGCATGTGCTGCCAAGGGTGTCTGAAACCGTTTTGCCTGGTTGACATTATCGGTCTGACTGCGGGCCTTATAGAAATCAAAGCTAATCTGGCTCGTTTTGGCCATTCCTCGATCAAAAACAAAAGGAGAAGAATACTTCGGCCAAAGTCTTATTGCAACGCAACTATCGGTTTTTTGATAGGCATCAAGACTGGTCGGGAACTGCTGCCAGGGGTAACGAATAAAACCCATCAAGCCCCAAACAGCGTTTTGAACACTGGCCCAGCCATCAATATATGTGCCCTGCCCCTGATACGACTCTGAACCGACAGAGCCCTTGTAGTATGCAAAAGTATTGGGCTCATTCTGGTAAAGATAGGCGTGCTGTTCACTGGTGGAGGTAACAGTCGGGTCCCATACGCCGCTGCGGACGGTAGAATCACCGCTTATACAGAAAGTCGTATTTTGGCTATTATTCGTGAAGGGCATAACCAGCCGCAAATCGCTGATTGTGGCATCAAAGGTT
The DNA here is from genome assembly GCA_043816955.1 of Planctomycetota bacterium. GTDB lineage: Bacteria > Planctomycetota > Phycisphaerae > Sedimentisphaerales > CAYZTY01 > JBDRHL01. The sequence continues at coordinate 7,193 of JBDRHL010000152.1, forward strand.
TCTCCCTGCTCATTTATAGTAGTATAATCGCAGTTAACAAATGATTGTCCCTTGTAAGCATATAACCTGAGTTCATAGCTAAGCATACTGCTGTTATCGGAAGAGTTGCGATGCTGCCCCTTTATGCAAATTACAGCGCGGACGGGACCATTTTCCTCGATAATTACAGTTGGCGAATGTTGATACGCCGACGAAAAAATTGTACCGCCGCTGTCAAGATATATACCCTGCGAATAATCAGAACTTTGACCAACGCACTGCTCCCAATCCTCAAACAGGCCATTGCCGTTCAAATCTATCCAGGCCTGGCTAATAAGTGAAAAATGGTTTTTGCTGACACGAAACTTCAACACCCCGGTATCCACTTCGACATAATCTGCCTGCTCACTAACCACAAGTGGATCGGTAGGAACTGATCGGGAAACATCGTGGCCATATTCCAATTTGTATGAGGTAACACCTGCCGGTGCGTCAACGCAAAAAACTAAGAAAAGCCACTTGATACTTCCATCAGGCCATGTAAGTAATGTTTTCGCCTGACAGGAAGCCTCCTGATAATAACTATTGAACACCCTGACATTATCAGAAGAGTTAAGCCGGCCTTCGGGGAATGGGATTCCGACTTGGACAGGCCAGTTATCATATGGTATATTATTGCCGGTTATTTGTAAAGGCACGAGCTCGCCAAGTAGAACCACATTATTATCAACCACGATGTCGTCAACATAATAATATCTTTCATGGTCGTTCCAAAAGCCGATAGTCCCACCACTGTATTGAGAGTCTGTCACGACCGAACTGCCGGCATAAGTCCCACCGTCCCACGTAATTATATTGTCGTCGATATAACAACGAATATTGTTGTTGACACCTGACCTTTCAAAATCGATCGTCCATAAATGAGGGGTATCATCGGCAATATAATTGGCATCATTCAAGATGCCGAGTTCACTGGAAACACCATTACTGTATTTAAGCAGGTACAAACGGTGAAATGTAGGGGGATTAGTATCAGGACTATAGAGCTTTAATTCATAACCATTCTGCAGTTGGCAGATAGCGGTATCCTGTGCACAGAACCGCACCGCGGCGCGTCGCCCATAGCTAGACCACCAGCCTTGGGTGGCAAGGTTGAATTCGAGAACAAAGTTCTCCGGCAGGACCAACTCGGCCGCGTAAGCTGCCTGTTGCTCGGTCCCGTCATTGAGAAACCAAAGCGCATAATCGTAAGCACCGACAAAACCATATTGATCGCCCCCAGGGTTTAAGATTGTCCAGTTGTTGTCCAATTGGTTGTTGGAAACATGCTCTTCGAAAATTGTTACACCTAAAGCCCCAGGACAGCCCATCGCCCCCACCACTGCCATGGTCAGTACAAATATTCTTCCACAATTAGCATTTTTCAAAAAAGCTCTCAAAACCTGCCACTCCTGCTACTGCTATCACTTCCCTTCCAGCCAGTGCTGCACAAAAATATATAAATCCTGCATATCCACATCGCCATCGCCGTTCAGATCACCGGTACGCCCCCCCGGACCTGATGTACCCCACTGCTCAGCCAAAAGTGAAAAATCCACAAAATCCACGCTCCCGCTGCCATCCCAATCACCGATCGGTGGTAACTGAGGATTAGGGAAAGTCAAACTATCCAGAAATGTATCCGATGTCGCAGGTGCGCCAGCCTGCTGATCAATAATTACTTTATGGATCCCATTGCCTGTTAAATTAATCGTCTGCCACGTTTTGCCTGAACTGTTAACTGTGCCCAGCAAATTATCAAAAATATTGTATGCCCGCATCCTGATATAGTCGAAATCACCACCGCCGTCACCGGCCACAACGCTTACCGTGCCGTTTACTATCGCCGCTGTCGAGCCGTCTGCAGGATCGACAAAGGTTACAATAATTGGTGCAGAGAACGAAAGATACCCAAACGAAGGCCCTGAAAAGTTGGGATCTGTTCCGAAGACTCCTGCCGTCCCCTGCCCGTCCCCACCGCCATTATAGCCAAAGGTTACAAAGGACAGGTTGGAACTGAAAAGCACCCCCTGCGAAGAAAAGTCATCATCAATACTTGTATAAACGGGGTATTCGGTCCCGTCGATAACAACAGCGTAAACACCGCCTGCCATCAGCAGCACCAAAACACAAATAACTGTGGGCGCTTTCCTCCATATCTCCGAATCCATCAGATTTACCACCATAACTGCGTACTGCCATTGCGATATTGCTCTTTCATATCTTTGTAGTTTTTCCACCTGACGGCGCCGCCCACCGACAGCGTGTTGCCCCCTTGCAGCTTGTTACCAAAGTGATTAGCCTTATCAAACCATAGTTTTCCCATCCTAGGGTTCGAAACATAGTAGCTGTAAGTATAGTCAGTTGCCAAGGTCCAGGAAGCCGGACAGGTCTCCTTGGCGGGGTCCTCAGGCTTATTGGAGATAAAAGGAGTCCAACTGGAACTGGAGACGGCGCAACTTATGTACCACGCCCGGTCGCTATAATGTGCCAGATAGACATAACTTGGAACCATCTGGTAGTAACCCCATGAAGACTTTCTGTTACATGTTACCAGATTGGTCCCCATTCCCGGATACTGTCCCCAAGTTAGCTTAGGTGGCCAACCTTCTTCATTATTGAACTGATGCGAGGGGTCTTTAGAGACATTTGGACAATGATATGAGTTTTTGTCCCGCAATCCACGTGTATAAAGTGAGTACACTCCCATGTAGTTCCACCAACAAGGGTCAAAGCCGTACTGCGCGTAATTTTTTGTATGCAATGCCATATCGGGAAAAACCCCTTTACTTTCGTTCGCATAGGTTATGCACGCCAGACCCCACTGGTGGAGATTACTGGCGCATATTACCCGTCTGGCCATCTCCCTTGCCTTGTTCAAGCTCGGAACCAGAATACTTAATAAAACAGCTATAATCGCTATTACCACCAATAACTCTACGAGCGTAAAGCCCTTGGAATGCTGTTTAGAGCCTTGTTTACTTGGCATACCTTTGTAATCATTCTTTACCATGGTTCTATCTCCTTTATGGGACACAAACTTGTACTGTGTGATTATAACCCAAAGTTCCCTGTATTTTAATAATTCTTTTCCAAGCCTTACTGTTCCAGGCGAGACCTCTTTATTGCAGGTCTCGCCGGAACAGTATTTACTCCTGTGTTAACCATACCTTACAGAATGTTATGGTTCCATCCAATCGACTGCAAGCAGCGCAAAATCATGGAAGTCAACACGCCAGTCTTTGTTGATATCACTCGCCTTGTAGCCGCTGTCGAAGTAGGTGTCCTGCATCTCGGTAACTATGATGTCGTTAACGACGAACATCCTCTCGTGTGCGTTCCAGTATCCTACGGTGCCGGGGTCCGGCCACCTCAAGGGGTCGCGTGCCGTCGAATAGCCGGCAAAGATACCCTCGTCCCACGTAATCGGCTCTCCGTCAACGTAGCAGGTGATATAGTCTGTGCCTGCAACGTCCACCACGTCAATCTTGTAATCGTGCAGGTCATAGGCAATCGCGTTGGCATCGCTTAATCTGCCGAGCTTGAAATACGGGAAGTCGCTGCGGTAGTCGGTTCTAATCAACGTCATCACTTGGTAGAAGCCGGGCTCATTCACATGCGGGTCGTCAGGACCATAAACCTGCAGGAAATAGCCGTCCGCGTCGTAGTAAGCCGTATTCTGACAGGAGAACTGCGAGCCGAATTGACGTCCTATATCGGGATTAACCGTGTAGGTTATAAGATTATACTCGTAGCTGTACCTCGAAGGCAGTGTCAAATCCGCCGCATAAGCGGCCTGGTTGCCCGAACCGGCATTGCTGAAACTGAACCCGTAAGGCATTGGGCCGGGGTGTGAGCCGCCGTCGCTTGGCAGTGTTATCCAGTTGCAGTCCAGGTTGGCATCGGTGATATACTCCTCGAATACTTTCTGTCTCTGTGCGCCAGCCAGCCAGTCGTCGGTAATCTCCTTGAGGTCTTTGTAGTCAACTACGCCGTCTTTGTTGATATCGCCGTTTGCATAGACCGGGTCCGGGCCGTTGCTGTCATAGACCCTGATGTTATCAATAGCTGCCTCCCTTTCAAACGACACCCACGCGCCAACCGTACCGCCGGTGAAAACGGGTGCACCCAATTGCAATTGCCCTCGGTCGTTTACGACCGTATTGCCGTCATCCCACGTAATTACGTTTCCATCGCGGTAAACGGTGATATAGTTATTTGCGTCGTGATGCTCGACTTCGATCTTCCAGGTATGCCACACTTTCTCCTCGTATTCCTCATAACCAAGGTATGGCTCACCATAGGCATTAGCATCTGCTATCTCGGCAAGTACTGAATTATTGTCTTTAAAAAACTCCCATGGTTTATTAACATCAACGTTATAGACCTTTTTCAGTACCAGTCTGTGATAGTACGGCCCCCAGTTGGGCGGAATCCCAACACGGTCAGGCCAGCTGTATAACGACAGCATGTAGCCATTTCCCCAGTAGGCATCGGTGTTCTGGGTATTAAAGAGTATGCCCCAATATGGGCCGTTGCCGCACCAGGGGATGATTGAACTCTGATGGTCTATTTCGAACGAGTAGTCGTCCGGCAAATTCAGGTCACTCAGCGCAATATACACACTCATCTCAGATATAATATTATAGTTAGGGTCGTCAGGGTGGTTAGGGTCGACCATACCCCAGCCGGAATTGTGAAGGCCGATATAACCCAGGTCTCTCCACGTGCTGGGGTACGCGCCCCAGCACGCAGGCAGGTAGACACAGTTGTTATCCGCAACGCCGTGCAGACGTACGGGATCGCCGGGGTGCGGTGCATAAAAGTCAAAGTCCAGGACCTCCTCTTCGAAAATCTTCGCTGCAAACCCGGCAGACGACATCAAAGAGGCAATTACCATAAAGCCCAGTATTGATTTTAAGCTAATTTCCATAAAATTAAGCCTCCTTTTCAGGGCAGTTTCTTATTTTCCCTTTCCAGCGGTTCCCTTTCCACTGCAAAAGCCCTGCCGCTGCAAAGCCTGCAGCGGCAGAGCACCATATTTATTCACACCCCCTCTGTTTACGTCTTACTTCTGTCTTCTGTCTTCTGTCTTCCGTCTTCCGTCCTTTTACCAATCCTCTGAAAACAACGCGAAGTCCTTGAAGTCAACACGCCAGTCCCTGTTGATATCGCTGTCTTTATAACCGCTGTCAAAATACGTGTCGAGCTTTTCCTCTATGATGATGTCATCAACAACAAACTCCCTTTCATGAGCGTTCCAGTGACCAGCCGTGCCACCTGTCGGCCAGCTCAGCGGATCCCGGGCTGTCGAGTAGCCGGCAAAAATACCGCTGTCCCATGTAATCGCCTGCCCGTCAACGTAACAGGTAATATAATCTGTGCCGTTGACCTTTGTTACATCTATCTTCCACGTGTGTGGGCCACTCACAAGAGCAGTGGCATCGCTCAAAGTGCCAAGCACGAAATTGGGTACGTCACCGCGGAAGTCATACCTGATAAGATACAGAATGTGGCCATATTCTGGATCGCTGGACGTATAATCGCCGCCATAAACTTGCAGCATGTAGCCATCCGCTATATGATAGTCTGTCTGCTGGCTGGCGAACTGTGCAGCGAGGCGGTGTGCCCAGCCAAATAATTCATGCGTCTCAAGCTTGTACTCATAGGTATAGCTGGAAGGCAAAGTCAGATCGGCTGCATAGGCGGCCTGCTCTCCTGAACCACCGTTGCTGTACCATATTTGGCCGAGATACGGCTCCGGGGATGCGTTGCCGTCACTTGGAAGTCTTATCCAGTTATTATCAAAGACACTGTTACCGTCAGGGAGCACGGTTACATGTTCTTCAAAGACTGTCTGGGTCATAACACCGGCCAGCCAGTCCTCTGTTAGCTGCTTGAGGTCCTTGCCGTCCACCTGTCCGTCCTTGTTGATATCGCCTTTCTTGTAGACCTCGATGCCGTTGGCATCGTAAACTATAATGTTGTCGAATAAAACCCGCCTTTCATGTGGCATCCACATCCCAACCGTACCACCTGAGTATCCGCCTGCATCGACCACGAGTGAACTGCCGACAGTCTGGCCCTCGTTCCCATCCCAGACAATTGCATTGCCATCGACGGATACGGTGATCTGGTTGTCATTTCCGTCTCTTTGAACATTAATAGTCCAAGTATGCCACTTGTCATCTGCAAGAGAGTTGGCATCCAGCAAGCGGCCGAGCAGGACATTATTGCCGTCGGCGTAACTGTTGCCGAGAACTTTGAAAAAGTACAGGCTATGGGCATACGGACCATAATTGGGAGGGATACCGGTGCGATCGGGGCTGCCATATAGGTAGAGCAGGTACCCCTTCGGCATGTAGGAAGTCGTATTCTGTGAGCCGAACAGTATGCTACATCGACGGCTGGTACCCAGCAGAAGTTCAGTCCTGGCATCAATATCAACTGTGTAACCAGCAGTGAGAACCAAGTCCTGTGCCAAGGCGGACATTTCACCCCAGCCACCGTTGTGAAAATTGAACGTGCCATTGTCCCTCCACGGGCCGGGGTAATTTCCCCAGCCGGTAGGAATACGGACCCAGTTGGCATCCAGCGTACCATGCAAACGAGGGAAAGGCTCGTCAGGACTCACTTTATAATAGTCAAAACCAAGCAGCTTTTCCTCGAATATCTTGGCTGCAAAAACCGCAGGACATATCAGCATGGTCGTTATTATAGAGGCTAACATTAACTTCAAGTTAATTTTCATAAAATCAGTCCTCCTTACTAATGTTTACATTTAAGGGCAATTTTTACTCTACCCTGTGGTGCCCCTTCCGCAGGCAGAATCCTCGCCGCTGCAAAACTTATGCAGCGGCGAGGTTCCAAAGTTAGCTTAAAACCTCTCCAGACTAACAAATCAACGGCAAATTAGCCTCTGCGTCTCAGCAGTGCGATACCGCCAAGACCAAGCAGTACCATCGTGGCCGGCTCAGGAATCACAGTAATATTGTCATACATGCTTATCCTCTCATGTGGATTCCACATGCCAAACGTACCGTTAGCCCAGCCGGTGGCATCGGTTACAACTGTACTACCGCTATCCCAGACAATCGGGACACCATCAAAAGAAACAATCATTTGCGTACCTGAGCCGCTTTGAACGGAGATGGTGTAGGTATGCCACAGGTCATCGACAAGGCCATTGGCATTACTCAAGATGTCAAGCTGCACAAGCCCACCATCAACAACCTTAAAAAAGTACAGCCCATGGTTGTATGGCGCTCCACGGTCAGGTGAACCATACATATACAACATGTAGCCATTGAGACCGAAGTAGCTAGCGGTGGCGCTTTGGGAATTAAACAGTATCCCAAATCGTTCAGAAGTATCCCACGGCTCGGTAGCTTGGACATCCATCTGGAGCACGTAATCATTCGGCAGGGTAAAATATGCCGGATCGGCAAAGGCACTCATTTCGCCCCAACCGCCATTAACCAAGCCCATTGCACCCGGCGGATTGCCGTCACCCTTACTAGGCGAAGGATACTGGCCCCATCCCGTTGGGATATAGACCCAGCTCTCTTCTGCGACGGCGTTGCCATCAGGCGCTAACGGGAATGTGTCCGAGAAGAGCACTGCCTGGGCAGCCGAAGCCACAAACAATACTAACATTAAAACCATTAACTTCTTCATCTTAAAATCTCCTCCAGGGTGGAATAATTTTTCTCGAGCCTGCTGATAGTCACCCTTTATCTCATCGACAAGCTCGACACTTGTTAACACTACCATTGAACTAATACTGCTTTTCTTTCGTTATCATACCTCCTCTCTGGGCGGAAATTGCATGGTATCTGGTCAGCTCCGCCCTCCAGGTCTCACCTGGCCAGTAATTTCCTATCACAGTTTACATCTAACACCTCATATGTTTTGTAGGGCTTTTCCTTTAGAAATTTTACAACTAAATAATTAAAACATTCACTCTTGTTTTATATATTAGCGCTGCCGGAGTGGTTACAACCACAACTTTCGCGAATTATTAACTCTGGTTTTAAAATTATCTCTTTCGGCTGCTCGGGCATTCCCTGCTCTATAAATTGTATAATCATATCAACAACGGCCTGGGCAATCCGCTTCTCAGGCTGCCTGACAGTGGTCAGGCCTACGGAAAGCTCGGCTCCTATGGCTATTCCATCGAACCCCACCACTGCAACATCGTGCGGAACAGAAAAACCTCGCTGGCTGAGTTCACGGATAACCGCTACTGCCTTGAGGTCGTTTGAGGCAAAAATAACCCGCGGAGGCCTGCCCAGCCGATCTAAACAATTTTGAACCTGTCTTCTGCCCATTTCGAACTGCTGATAAGATGCTAATCCTTCTGGTTGGTCGTAAAAGAGTAAATTACCGTCAACTTCGATGCCAAACTCTGCAAATGCGTGTCTATAGCCTTCAAGTCGATGAATGAGCGTGATATTCGGCATTGGATAACCAAACAATGCTATCTCGCGATGGCCATGCTCAGCCAACATATGCCTGATAAGCTGGTAGGTTCCTTCACGTCGGTCAATGTCAACATAACTGATGCCGGTTCCGCGTAAAGACCCTAGTCCGACAAGCGGCGTTTCCCCAAATATCGCCTTCAGTTCGCGAAACTCGCCGTCTGAGCCAACCGCAGAATGAAATACCATTACCAGACCATCTATACCACGGGAAAGAAAGTCCTGAACGTACTCTTTGAGCCGTTCTTTCTTGGAATTTGTAAAGCCAAGCAAAACTCTGTAGCCTTTTTCACCTAACAAATTTTCCAGTTCCTGCAATTCAAGCGAAATCAGTGGATCGGATAAATCAGCGGTAAGAATCCCAACAGAAAAAGACTTCTTGAGGCGAAAGCCTCGAGCAACCATATTGGGGCGATAATCAAGTTTCTGGGCAGCATTGAGTACCCTTCTTTTTGTCTCCTCAGAGTAAGTATGCTTCCTGCCGCCCTGACCTTTGGAACTGTTAAGTATCCGCGAAACGGTTGAGACTGTTACCTTAGCTCGACTGGCTACATCTTTTAAAGTTGTCGGCATAAGCTTCCTGTTTTACTTACATACACAATCATAAATAGTCATATACAAATCTTACCTGCTTGATTATACAATCGTTTGTACAGTATGTCAAGCACCATAGTTACTTTTCCTGAATTTTTTTTGCAATTTAGCCCATTTCGGACTATACGAAACTTAATCCTCTGTGCAATAAATACTTACAACTCCCATCCTTAGAGGAGAAACCAAATTTGCTAATTGAGCCGCGACACTCAACAACCAGAAGGATAACTTCACCTCCGACCAGCCGTTATTCGCATCGTGAAGATATGTAGAGAGGGCATCCTCAAGTATAATTCGGCTAAGGGGGTATCTCCTTGACTCCAGTACATACAATCGGTAGTATTTGCGATCATGGAAGATTACCCGCGAACATTGATGGAATTGGAAAAGCGGTTTTCATCGGAAGAGGCCTGTCGGGAATATTTGGAAGTTCTTCGATG
>JBDRHL010000153.1:0-41556 GCA_043816955.1 Planctomycetota bacterium
TCGCTCCAAGTATTTGCTATAGAAGAGCTTAACATTATACATAGCCGCATCTGCCTGTCAACCCTAAAATCCATATAACTAGCTGAATTTACAATAAGTTATGATGTTTTCTGTGGTGAACTACTTTTGACGCAGGCGTCAACGTTATAGAAGATTTACTTCATAAGTCATTATTTGGAAAATATACACCTGAGGAAAGTTGTAGTAAGGGGGAAAAGGATACACTTGCTAAATATTGTGTTAAAGTAGTTGTACCATCTGAGCTGAAGAAAGAGTTTTTGAAACATCTTCGGTTGGCTAATATTTCGGGTGCTTCATTGTTTCCGGGACTTGACGGGGTTGGAAGGAGCGTGAAGGAGCGTGCTATTTTGATGTTACATCGGATATGAATATGCTGGCGATTCATATGGGCTACCCATGTGGCAAGGTGCTTCGGTCAAGACGAAAGGGAGAAATTATCGCGGTGCTTGCGGGGCTTGTAATGGCAGTATGATTGATTTAATAAGATGAAATACTACTGGGTATACATGATGTCTAATCCGAATAACACCGTGATTTATATCGGTGTTACCAATGATCTCGAAAGAAGGGTTCAGGAACATAAAGAAAAAATCGGTTCATCCTTTACGAAAAGATATAACGTTACAAAGCTGGTTTATTATGAACGTTTCAGCCGGATTGCTGAAGCGATAGCTGCTGAAAAAAGAATCAAGGCTGGTCCGAGAGCAAGGAAAATTGAATTGATAGAAAGCATGAACCAAAGCTGGAAGGATTTATGTGATTTGAAGATTGCTTCACTTCGTTCGCAATGACATTTTTATTTATATTATGAGGGATTAAGCCATACGGGATTTATAGCTTGTTTACACACGCAAATTTTGATCTGCAAAAAGTTATCTTGATTTGTTGTTGTGAGGAGGAATGGTATTGATGGTGTTGAAGATTGCCACGGCCCTTTCAGGGCCTCGTGATGAGCGGGGGTTTGTGGTGGGTGAAGAAAACTGCCAGAGGAAGTCTGGGGGTTAAACGGCCCCTCCCTTACGGTCGGGGCTTTGTTTTTTTTGGAAATTTTAGTTGTTCGTGTCGGTTACAGGCTCTTGTGGGATCTGTATATTCTCACTGCTATGTCTTTTCAGTTCCTCGAACGAGTGATAGCCGGCAAGGACGCTTTCAATCACTCCATTGCTATCAATGAAAAATGTGGTGGGAATAGATGTAATTTTGTTATACGGCTCAGGAAGTTTTTCATCTGATACGGCAATCAAAGGATAGTTTATCTTTTGCTTTTCAGCAAAGGCTTTAATCTCCTCGGCAGACTCACTGGAAATGCCTATTATAACGAGTTTATCCGGTTCAGTTGTTTTACGCAGTTCGATAAAATGCGGGATCTCCTCCTTACAGGGCGGACACCAGGTTGCCCAGAAGTCAAGAACAACGCGTTTGCCTTTAAGTTCAGATATTGTAATTTTATTACCTTGAAGGTCGGTCAGCGTCATATCGGGGGCGGCTGTACCAATATACTTGTCAAATTCCTGGTCCTGCCAATCCTGCATCTTTAAGTAACTTCGATAATAAAACACACCAAATCCTGTTCCCACAGCTCCACCCATAACAGAAAGCACAAGACCCCAAACAGCCATGGCCTTAAAGGGGAGTTTCTTTCTAAGATGAACAATACCAAGTATCAAGCCTATAATGCCAATTCCACCTCCAATTACAAAAAACGACAGCGGCAATGATACCAGTCCTAACACAAAACTTGCCACACCAAGGCCGATGCCCGCCTGTAGACCTGACGGCAGTTTAATCGACGGTTGTCGATCCTTTGAGCTTAACTCTGAATCGGCAATCTGGTCCGGGTTTAATTCTTGCTTATCCATCCTTTAATTTTCTCCTTTCACTGACCGGGGTGTCGATTATTTCTTTAACTTATCTCATGCCGGCTATCAATTATTTTTTTCTGATTTTGATCAGGACTATTTCGCTTCTTGAGCCAAGTCTCATTCTCGGGCCCCATGTTCCCGTGCCTGGTGTTCCATAAATATAAGTGTTATTTTGTTTGTGAAGGCCTGATGTATAGGGGTAGAATAAACCAACTATGTAATTAAAAGGGAAAATCTGGCCGGCATGGGTATGGCCGGTAAGGGCTAAATCAATTCCTGTCGGTGTTTTTAATTCCACGGGCCGGTGGGACATTAATATGCAAAATTTTGATTTATCTATATTCAATTTTTCTATGGTCCGCTCTATATCATTTTCGTTATCGTTGTAATCAATTCCCAGAATCTGTATTCGGCTGAAATCTGCCAGTTGATTATTAAGGACCTTAACATTTGCCGCTGTGAGCAATTTTGTGATTTTGGCAGGACCCGCATATTTTTCATGGTTACCTGTAACAAACAAAACGGGGGCTTTGAGATTTTCTAACAGGGCAATAGCTTTTTGAGTGTCTGCGTTATAATTATCAATAAGATCGCCTGTAATAAGCACGAGGTCCGGATTAAGGGCATTTGTTTTATCAATTATTCTTTTTAAGAAATTCACGCTTACGGAGCCTATATGGATGTCGGACAGCTGGACGATGTTCGCATCTATCGGGCCTGGAATTTTAAGATTTTTAATACGCACTAACTGAGCATTGATTATCGAATAGATGGTGAGAAGCGCAACGGCTATTATGATAAGGGTACCTGCAACAGAAGATTTGATTTTTATAAACGGTCTTAGAATTTCATAAACAATCAGAGCAGAAAATAACAGCCAAAGAATACCATACCAGCCGGCGGACAGTGTATATATAATTCTGCTGATGATATTGCCGGTAAAAGACTGGAAGATTGAGGCGCCGATTAAAGAGGTGGTAAAGATAATTACGACAGCCCAAAAGAGAAAATCTTTTTTTAATTTGAATAAACCAAAGAGCCTTGCAAGTACGTAACAATTCATGCCGAAAGACAAGAGCAAAACGATGCTTATGAAAATGGCAAATGAATATATTCGACTCATCGTCATTTATCCTGCTATCAATTGCGGATTAAATCCACTACCTCGAAAAAAGGTTAAGGTGAGACCTCTAAAAATTGATAATGCGAAACAAAAAAGTTCTCTTTTGTCCCCTCCCTTACGGTCGGGGCTTTGTTTTTTTGAATTTTTAAAGGACTGTTTGCCCCGATTTTTATTTCTCTGCCTCCTGGGTTCTCTTAGGGCCTTGGGGTCATAGTTGCAAATAGTGTACAATAAAGGCGTCCTGTAATCAAGAGGAATAATGGGCGGTTTTTGTATTTGGGGGCAAAGAAGAAAAATGGCGAGGTAACGATAAGTAAGGAACCGGCCAGAACAAGTCTGGGGGCTGCTATGAGGTTATCTGTCAACGGTTATAATTAAATTATTTTTGTTTTAATTCATAAATATAACCTCTTTGCTGGGTGGCAATTTCGGCTCAGTCTGCTATTCGTGCTCAAGGCACATGTTAACGCTCCATATTTAACCATCAGGGTGCTACCATCTAACTATCGTGCTCGAAGCACAAGCCCCCAATCGTAGTCGCCCAGACGGATTCGAGCCGGTTATTGTCCGTCACCGGCAAAAAATTAACACCGTATTATTTTTACAACGCAATCAGGCAGCAGGGTCGTAAGGTTTATTTTCACGGGCCATCATCCAAAGATGTATAGCGAGTTTTCTGGCCATGGCGGTAATAGCTTTATTTTTCTGGCCGGTGTTTTGAATAAGTCGGCAATAAGTTTTGTGAGCATTTGTATCTTTTCCAATCCACATCCAAGCACCCTGAATAAGGTTGCAGCGTAGTTGCGGCCTGCCGGTTTTTAGGATTGGGCCGTCTCGGAGACTCTGGCCTGATTGATGTACAGAAGGAGCAAGGCCTACGTATTTGGATAGTTGTGTCCTATCGGTGAACCGTTTTGGATTGAAGATTTCAGTTGCGAACTGGGTAGCAATAATTGGGCCTACACCTGGGTGAGTGGTTAGGGTTTTTACTGTGTTAGAGATTGGATTTTTACTGAATGCGTCTTTTATTTTTTTATCGGCGGCTTTGCGTTGTTCAGTAATAAAGCGAAGTTGTTCGATGAGTATATCGAGGCAGTAACGAAGATGTTGAGACAATTGGATAGTTTTGAGTTTTTCAATAGCGCAGATGGACCAGCGTGCGAGTCCATTCGGTTGTTCGATACCGTGCTGCAGTAGAAAACCTTTAATCTGGAGTTTGACGCGTGTTTGTTTTGTGACAAGCTGCTCCCGCAAACGAGTGAGCTGACGCTGAGCTTCCTGATGTTTGGTGGGTATTGCAATTTGTCTGAGTAGACCTTTGGCAGCGTATTGGGCGAGCTTGCGGGCATCGAGGGAGTCGGTTTTGGAATCGGGCGCGGCTTGTCGAGGTGTCTTCGAAGGAGCGACTACGCTGACGGGCAGAGCGGCATCTTTCAGAGCCCTTGCAAGTGAGTATCCGGTTGGGCCTGCTTCGTAAACGACAAGGCGCAATGACTGACGGAACTTTTGTAGTGTGGTGACGATCTTTTTGTTGTCGGCAGGGGTAACGAAGTCAATAGCAGGGGCGTTGTTGAGCCAGAGTGCGACATGAAAGGAATCTTTGTGGGCGTCGATGCCGACGTAAAGGTCGTCATCTTTTGTGAGGTGGATTGTGTTGAACCATTTCTGTTTTTTTGATAATCTTGTTTTCATAGGTCATCCTTTCAAATAAGGTTAATATTTGCGTTATTTGGATTTCACAAATTATAACCGTTTGACGGATGACCTACATATTATCTAGGTATCAGCATCCAATTGGGGGACAATTCTGCCTGGCTGCACAGTAAAGTCGACGACAATTCCACAAGGAAGTGCAGGATAATGCGCTTATGGCCTGAAAAGGGTATAATCGGTCTCTCGTTGCTTGCATTTGCTGCAGATAATTTTCCTGAAGTGCCGATGTTCTATCCAGCCCCGTGGTATCCAAGTCAGCTTAACAGATTGGCTGTAATGTCATTCACTCAGTGGTGATTTGAGGTTCCTGCCTGCGTTTCTTGCGGCGGTTAATCATTCTTTTTGGTTTGACGATCTCGGTGTCCGCATCGCCGGAGGCTACGTGTACAGCTTCGGCGGCGGTTGCTGCGAACAGGTCGGCTCCTATCTCCTGCCAGAGTCCGTCGGCGCGGTTGAATACACCGCCGGAAAGCATGATCTGCATCAAGGGAAAAGCATTGACCGAGCGGATCGTATCGATAAGATGCCTGACATCGGGTGCACATCGCGGCTCGGTACCATATATCAACAATACCTGAGGTCGCTCATTGTGCACAAAGGCAAGAATATCATCATTGTTAACGCCTCCCCCAAGGAATCGCACGTTCCAGCCATCGCTTTCAAACAAATCTGCAGTCATCTGAGCACCCAGCTCGCTCGATTCCCGCGGTGCACTTACAATTACAATGGTTTTTTCACGACAGGTCTTGCGAGGCAGTTTGTTTTGCAGCTGGTCCACTATTGTGCGGTTAATTCGCGTGGCCATGCTTTCCTGAGCGGAATTTATCCTGTCCGCACGAACCAGTTTTTCAATCTCAATCATTATGGGCCAAATCAAATCGGCATAAACCTGATTTGCCGGTGTGCCTGACTGGAGAATCTCTTCAACAACTGCTCTACAGCGGGCTCTATCACCTTCAAGGAGTGCCCGCAGATACCTCTCCATCATCATTTCGGTAACCATAATTATCTCCGGTTATAGGTCCTATAAAATTAATATGTTCCAAACGCCTTCTTAACACGTCCTACTAGCGTGAAACGATGTTAATTTGGGTAAATTAAACAAGTCAGATAAGGAGATCGGCGATGCACAAGGAAAAACTTTAGAGAAAATAGGTAATTTGCACAGTTTAGGAAAAAGCTGGCGGATTTTTTCAGGAAACGGTGCAAACGGTGTTGGCTGACGGCCTTAAAAAGGGTCTGACCGAATTTTGTATGAGCTTTTCAGGAAACCCGTTACAATGGGCCTTGTAATGTTGACACTGACTTCAATTTTACAGAACTCATGGCGGATCAGTGAAAGGAGGAATCGGCGGTGTCATTTTCTTGACATTGTTCCGCTAACGACATAAAAGAGTATCAATGGTTCTGTTGCGGCGGCTGAATAGTTCACTTTGTCAAGGGAATGAATATGTTGCTGGACATTCTGGGTGACAAGACAGTCAAAGGGATACGCAATGCGGGCCGATTTGCCAGATTTCTCGGTCACTCGGCTACTACCTCGTCAGGCAGCATGATCAGCCCTTCGAGTTATTCACGAATCTGGGCACAGATGAACATCATCGGTGTTCGCAGCGTGCCGGTTATAATGATCACCGGCGCTTTTGTGGGCATGACTCTGGCTATCCAGGCGTACAGCCAGCTTGCAGGGATGGGCCTGGAAGAGCATCTGGGTGTGCTTATAAATGTTTCGGTGGTTAAGGAGCTTGGACCTGTTCTGGCTGCAGTGATGTTGGCAGGACGTGTAGGAGGAGCACTTACCGCGGAGCTTGGGACGATGAATGTTACAGAACAGATCGACGCGGTCAGGAGCATGGGCACTGATCCGGTTCGGTATCTTGTTGCACCGAGGGTTCTGGCATGTCTGCTTCTTACGCCTTTTCTGATTATTTACGCCGATCTGCTTGGCATTCTTGGCGGCTATTTTGTCAGCATCAGCCAACTTGGTATTAACAGCCGGGCGTATCTGAGCTTCAGTGCCTCCGGTGTTGAATTGTGGGACGTCTCAATAGGTATTATAAAAGGATTCTTTTTCGGAGGCGCTATTGCCGTAATAAGTTGTTATAAAGGGTTTACCTGCAAAGAAGGCGCCCACGGTGTCGGGCAGGCCTGCACTGAAGCTTTTGTCGCCAGCTTTATTACAATACTGGCGCTCAATTTTGCCCTTGGCATTATTTTCAAGGCAATTTACGAGACATTCTGGCCGGTAAAGATACTACTGTGAGAACAGTATGCAGAAGCAAGAGGATGACAATAAGGCACTGATTGTTCTTGAGAACCTGACAAAGGAATTCAACGGCAATTGCGTTCTCGATAATATCTCGCTGTCCATCGGAAAGGGAAAAAAGACCGTAGTAATCGGCCCAAGCGGGTGCGGGAAGACGGTGCTCATAAAGCACCTGATCGGCCTTTTGCGTCCGACGAAAGGCGAGGTTTATTTCAAGGGAAGACCAATTGCGAGCCTGCCTGAAAGTAAACTGAGCGAAATAAGAACCTCTTTTGGTTTTCTCTTCCAGGGCGGTGCCCTTTTTGACAGCCTCAGCGTTTTTGAAAACATTATTTTCCCCATTCAACAGCACCAGAAAATCACGGACTGGAAAAAAATCAACGAACTGGTCAAAGAGAAACTGGCGATGGTCGGGCTGGATGGTTATCAGAATCATTACCCCGCGAGCCTTTCGGGAGGACAGAAGAAACGAGTTGCGCTTGCCCGGGCAATTGCCCTGAACCCGGAGGTGATTCTGTATGACGAGCCTACGACGGGCCTGGATCCCATCCGGGCCGACATTATCAACGAACTGATCCTGAAACTCCAAAGAGAGCTGAAGATCACCAGTGTAGTAGTTACGCATGATATGAAAAGCGCATATAAGATAGGCGACCGTATCATAATGCTCGATAATGCCAAGATCATTGCCGATGGTGATACGGATTACATACGAACGCATCCTAATCCCACCGTTCAGGATTTTATTAACGGTCAGGTTTCCGAGAACGATCTTGCCGCTCTGCAACTGGGGGGGACGAAGTTTCGAACACAATATCTGCCGCAGGATTTTCAGGAATAGCCATGTCGCCTGAAAATATCTGCCGGGACATCGCATCCGATCTGACAAAAACTGTAAAAGGTGATGTCTTTGCGGACATATTCACGCGGGCAGCGTTCAGCACCGACGCGAGCATTTATCAGATTATTCCTCTTTGCGTCGCAGCTCCAAGGGACTCTGAGGATATTGCCGCCATTATCAGATACGCAGGGCAGAAAAATATTCCGATTGCTGCGCGAGGTGCCGGCAGCGGTCTGGCGGGTGAGGCACTGACCAGCGGCATCGTGCTTGACATGACCCGCTATATGAACAAAATCATTGCTATTGACGATGCCGCAAAGGCAGTTACCTGTCAGGCAGGAGTTGTGCTGGATGATTTGAACGCATGCCTGGAAAAATTCGGCAAAAAGATCGGCCCGGATCCATCCAGTTCAAATCGCGCGGTTGTCGGAGGGGTTGTGGCAAATAATGCAACCGGTGCGCACTGTCTTCAGTACGGATATATTGCCAATCATGTGGAAGAAATAGAAGCTGTCCTGGCTGACGGTTCTGTCAGGGTTTTTTGCAATAATGTTCTGCCTGATCCCGGCAACGCAGTTGCTTTGAAATGTTATGATCTGCTATCCGGCAATCGTGATGTAATTCAAAATGCGCTGCCCAGGACCAGGAGAAACCGATGCGGCTACAATATTGCCGGTGTTTGTCACGATGGCACGATAGATATGGCAAAATTGCTGACAGGCTCCGAAGGGACGCTGGCGGTATTTACGCAGATCACATTGCGAACGGTTGATATTCCTGCTTACAAGGCAGTGCTGCAACTGGAATTTGATTCGCTGGAGAACATGGGCAGGGCTGTTCCGGCCATTGTTGATTCCGGCGCCTCGGCTTGTGAGCTTATGGACAAGAGGCTTATAAACATGGCTATTCATGCATTTCCCCAATATCGCGACATTCTTCCTGCCGATGCAGCTGCTGTGCTTCTTGTTGAGCACACGGCGGAGATGCCTGATCAGCTTAGAGAAAAAATGGAGCAGACAGATGCCGCAGTTGCGGGATTAGCATCCAATCGTTTCGTTGTTTTTGACGAAGAGCAGCAAAAGCGTCTCTGGGCAGCGAGGAACGAAGCCGTGCCTCTGCTGACGGGTGAGAAATCTGATAAGCAGCCGATACCATTTATTGAAGATGTCTCGGTGGAAAACACAAAGCTTGACAAATACCTGCTCGGCATTGAAGGGATTTGCCGCAAATATAACACACCTGCGGCATACTATGGGCACGCCGGTGACGGTGAGGTGCATATCCGGCCTTATCTTGACCTGAGCTGTGCTGAAGATGTGGAAAAAATGAGAAAGATGGCTGATGAGGTTTTTGCGCTGGCATGGTCTCTTGGCGGATCGATCAGCGGCGAGCATGCGGACGGCCTGGTAAGGGCAGCGTTCATCAAGAAACAATACGGCCCGGAGTTTTATCAACTGCTTCGAGAGGTTAAAAATATATTCGACCCATTCGGACTTATGAACCCCGGCAAGATCATCAATGACGACGCGGACATCATGGTGAAAAACCTCAGGGCCGGGCATGCTGCTGTTAGCGAACGACTCAAAACGAACCTGATCTTCGGAGCGGACCGGTTTCGTCTCGAAGTCAACCAGTGCGGCGGTGACGGGCTGTGCAGAAGCAAAATTGCGGGCGCAAGGATGTGTCCGGTGTTCCGCGCACTTGGAGAGGAGCTGGCCTGTTCACGGGCAAAGGCAAATATTCTCCGGTTCTGGCTGACGGGGATTATCGACGAAGATAATTTCGAATCAAAGGAGTTCAAGGAAATCCTGGACCTTTGCATAAACTGCAAGATGTGTTCTGTGGAGTGTCCGTCCGGCGTCGACATTTCCAGGCTGATAATCGAAGCCCGTGCGGAATTCGCCCGGAGAAAAGGTTTTTCGATAACCGAACTGGTGCTTTCACACAATCGCATACTCAGCATCGCTGGTGCAACATTTGCGCCTCTTTCAAATTTTGTGATGTCTTTGCCCGCGTTCAGATGGTTTCTGGAAAAGGCGGCTGGTATCGACCGGAGGAGAGCGCTGCCTGCATTCAAGCGAGGCTCGGGCATAAAAAAGGCGCGCCGATACATAGCCTCGCTGCCTGCGATTGAAAATCCAATTGATAAAGTTGTTTATTTTCTTGACTCCTATGCGAATTATAATGACCACCAGTTGGCGCTCGCTGTCGTCAAGACGCTCTGCTATAATAATATTGAAGTTGCCATACCGTCCCAGATTCCGACGCCGGTGCCGGCTCTGATGTACGGCAATGTGAAGGCTGCGCGAAGAGACCTTCGATATATCATCAAAAACCTTGTGCCGCTGGTAAACTCAGGCTACAAAGTAATATGCTCGGAACCGAGTGCAGCTCTTTTTCTGAGACACGAAGCTGAGCTGCTGGCGGACGACTGCGACACAAGGCTCGTTTCCGACAATTCTTTTGAACTGACAGGCTATCTGCGAAGGCTTCTTGATGAGGGGAAATTGCGCAAGGCTGAACATGCCGTCGAACAGGCTTACGCTTACCACATGCCCTGCCATCTTTGTGCACTTGGTGAAAAAGGGGCAGGCATAGAGGTACTTCGAAAACTCTGCTCGGTTTCAATAACCGATGCCGGCGCGGGCTGCTGCGGGCTGGCAGGGACCGCAGGGATGAAAAAGCAGACATATGATTTATCTATAAAGATAGGCAGCGAGATGGCAGAAGCGATAAATGCCATCAATGCCGAATGCGTACTTACCGAGTGCAGCGCATGCAGGATGCAGATTGAGCAGCTTACAGGGAGAAAAGCCGAGCATCCAATAAAAGTTTTGGCTTGCGGGTATGGTCTGTTATAGTGGTACAGGTAATTTACAGGGCAGGGGGATATGGATATGGTGGAAAAGGATATTAATCTGAAAGAGGCGGTGCTGTGGGAAGCTCTGGAAGGTAAAAAGGTTCAGTGCTTTCTGTGCAACCATCGCTGTCTGATAGCGGAGGGTAAGGTCGGCTTTTGCCGGGTACGAAAAAACATCGATGGGACGCTTTATTCCCTTAATTACAACATAATCGTCGCAGCCAACCCGGACCCGATCGAGAAGAAGCCGCTTTTTCATTTTCAGCCTGGCTCTCGAAGCTTTTCAATAGCTGCGCCGGGGTGTAATTTCAGATGTCAGTTCTGCCAGAACTGGCAGATAAGCCAGGTTGATCTGGCTACGGAGCGAATCGGGGTACAGCGGTCAGAGCCTGAAAGTATTGTAGAAGCTGCGAAGCGGAATAACTGCAAAAGTATTGCATACACATACACTGAGCCGACGGTTTTTATGGAGCTTGCAGAAGATTGTGCGAGAATTGCAAAACAAAACGGCTTGATGAACGTTTTTGTAAGCAACGGGTACATGACGATCGAGGCAGTCGAGTTTGCAAAAGAATGGCTCGATGCAATAAACGTCGACCTGAAGGCTTTTACGGAGGACTATTACAAGAAACTTTGCAGGTCAAGGCTGTCGCCGGTTCGGGAAACTATCAGGCATATCGCGAAACAGACCGGTATCTGGCTGGAAATTACAACGCTGCTGGTGCCGGGGCAGAATGATTCCGATGAGGAGCTTACGAAGCTGGCGGAGTTTATTGTGGAGGCGGCTGGGCCTGGTGTGCCGTGGCATGTGAGCAGGTTTTACCCGAATTACAAGTACCTTGA
Organism: Planctomycetota bacterium; assembly: GCA_043816955.1. GTDB lineage: Bacteria > Planctomycetota > Phycisphaerae > Sedimentisphaerales > CAYZTY01 > JBDRHL01. The sequence goes on from JBDRHL010000153.1 coordinate 11,530, forward strand.
TTCGGCTGCTACGAGTGCCGCGACACTTGAGCGGGCTATGGAGATTGGGAAAAAGGCGGGGCTGTGGTATGTGTATGTCGGGAACCTGCCGGGTTCGAAGGCGGAGAGCACGTTCTGCCATAGTTGTGATGAGCTTCTGATTGAGAGGGTGGGATACAGGATTATAGTGAACAGGGTAAAAAATTCGAAGTGCCCCAAATGCGGCGTAACAGTCCGGGGCATACAAATGTAACTGCTTGCGGGTAGTCGGGAGAGTATATCGTTAATCCTGCATAACAGAAGGCTGGATAAGGCGGGATTCTGACTAAAATTTTCACAATTTTTTTACAATCCTGTTATTTTCTTCTCACAGGCAAACCGCCCAAGCCAAGCAGTAAAAGCGTGGCTGGTTCGGGGACGAAGGCGAATGAAACCACTAAATACTATTGTCTCGTTCAATTCAAGGATATTGCCAATCATTGATTTAAATGTCTATTCCATATTTTTTCTGCCCTATGAGGATCGGCGTAATGAACGACATTATATTTTTCATCCGAGTAATCATAATAGATTAATCCAGTTTTCCTTTTAAAATCACCCTCAATCATAAATAGAGCAAACAATAATGGCCTTGCTTGTTTAGGGATGCTTAAATTATATTTGCCAATAAGTCTACTGGTATCTGAATTAATAGCTAAATCGTCTCTTAGATAATTAAACACTTTGAAATTCGGTGCCCCTTTATATTCTTCCCAAAGTCCCTGCGATTTCAATGAAACTTCTACTTTTTTGTCAAAAATCAAATGAAATTTTGTAAGTGACTCAGACTTTTTATCGCCTTTGTTCCGCAAGTAAACATTGAACTCTAATGGCTTAGATAGTACATCATTACCAAATTCAAAAATTGCTTTGTGTAATATAGGCGTAGGTGAATCAACAAAAACATTCAAATCTGGACACTTTTTAATTTCGTGTATGTATAACGATGTGGATATGGCTGCAAGTATTAGAGAAATAATTGTCACAATTATTTGCAGCTTATCCCATATATTCTTATTAGGAAAATTGACAACATTTACTTTTTGAATATTGTTTTTCGTTTCACTCATTGATTAGCCATACAACAGGTTGTTGTAGAATTTTTCAGTAAACCGCTACTGTTTCTTTCTCAACATCAGACCACCTAGGCCGAGCAGTAAAAGCGTAGTCGGTTCAGGGACTGAGGCGACACGGAACCCTAAATTGAAGCCCTCGTTGTACGGGTCGCTGTCTGCCCGGTAGGACGACCCCAAGCGGTTGTAGGGGCTGCTGTTGCAAGCACCACCCCGAACACCATAGATCGGGCATAACAGAGTTTCTTTCCACTCCCAGAATAACAGAGTTTCATTCCACTCCGAGACATTGCCCATCATATCATACGTGCCGTTCTGTTCTAGTGTGCCGGTACCGACATCCCAGGGTGAACTATATGCGCCGCCATAATAATTCCAGCCATTGTCAGGAGCGGGTATAGTATTCTGACCATTGGTATAAGACGAGTAGCCGCTGCCGTCGGGCTTATAATACGCCGCCTTGTACCATTCATCTTCGGTCGGTATTACATAAACAGTTCCGAAAGCTGAAATGGCCGCGTTTCGGTCGATACCGAGAAAGTCACCGGGATTGGTATTGTTACCGCTGAACTGGTACACGCCCTTGCTTTTATCACCGCTGGTAAGGTAATTGCAGAATTGCAATGTTTCATACCAGCTTACGCCATTGGTTGGCTGCTGGGTACCAGTGGAATATGTACTTTGGTCATAAGCATTGCTCGGATTGCCGGTCGGGGCCCCAGCCGCAGAGACAAAGGCATTCCATTGAGCATTGGTTACTTCGTACTTGCCAATTTGGTATTCATACCCCACCACACCGCAGCCACTCGGATTTGCTTCAACTCTGGTATCACCTGGATTACCCGGATTGCCAATGGTTACAAAATCGATGTTTATACCACGTATGATGGTAGCTGAAGCAATATTTGCTACTGTCATCACACACACAACCATCACTACCACAAGAATTGATTTACTTTTCATCACTCTACCTCCTCTATATAAACCATGGCTTCGTTAAAGAAATAAACGGAACGGTTTCTACTTAGCGAAAATTAATTGTAGACCTAATCGGGCGAGAAGTCAAATTCTTTTTTCGACTTAAAATTATCAAAAATCTTACTGCCTGAAATCTTTCACATTTTTTTTCACATAAAGGTTTCTTTTACAGCCTTTCCAAGGCTGCTCCTTAAGCTGTTCGGACACCTCTCCATTATTTCAAGGGCTTTGGGTGAAAAAAGATAGAGGCAATTGGGGGAATTGCGCATATATACTATTGGCTTGCAGGAATAGTGTATGTGGTTTACAATTATTGCGGATTTCAAACCTGTAAAAGTAATGTAATTTTTTTGCCGGAAAGGGGCTGATTATGATCAAGTCAAAGACGGTTATTTTGTCGACAATTCTGCTGGTATCGGTTCTGTGGTTTACGAGTTTTGGAGCGGAGTTATCGACGCAGGGGGAAGTTTCAGCAGTTACGGTCTATCGGGGCCAGGCTCTGGTCAGCAGGACGGTAGAGGTTGATCTGCCGGAAGGTTCGTCGGAAGTGATTGTATCGGGTCTTCCTGAAAAGATTCAGCCGGAAAGCCTGTATGCCCAGTCGGGCGACGGGCTGAAGATTATGAGCGTGCGGTACCGAGTGCGGGCAGTTGAGGAGGACATAAGGGAGGATGTCAAAAAGCTGGATTTACAGATAGAACAGCTTGAGAACAAGATCAAGCACACCGAGCGAGATCACCAGCATGGGGGCAATCTTTTCAACCGGTATGACGGGTTTTGGCGGTTGACTGTAGAAGCTGCCAAGATTGAACTGAACCAGGGACTACTGAAGGCAGATGAAATCGAGTCGCTTACGGAGTACCTTGAAAAGAAATGGAACGAGCTTCATGCCAATGCGCTCAAGCTTGAAGATACGCTTGACGGTTTGAAGAAGGAGCTGGACCTTCTTCATCGCAAGCGGGAGGAGCTTGCAGCGGGTCATTCCCGCAGCGAGCGTGAAGCAGTATTGTTCGTAACCAGGCCCGCAAAAGGGCGGGGCACTATAAGCTTAAGCTATCTTGTGGACGGCGCCAACTGGTTTGCGCAGTACAATCTTCGGGGGCAGGCGGAACAGTCGAAGGTTCTGATTGAATACAATGCTGTGATAAACCAGCGAAGCGGTGAGGACTGGAATGGTGTGAATCTTATTCTTTCGACCGCCATGCCGACGATGGTTGCCGGTGCTCCGGTTCTTGAGCCTATGCCTATAAGGCTGACGGAGCGACAAGTCCAGAGGGCAGATATTCCGGCTCAAGGTCGAGCTGGCGGCGTGAGGATCTATGCGGATCAATCGGAGCAATTCGAGGAACTTCTTAAAAGCCGTAGAAAAATCGCCAACAAGGGTGAGGAGGCGAAAAAAGAGCTGGGGCAGATCGCTTTGAGCAATCAACTGCTGGAGCTTGATGCCGATGCCAGAACGGTAGAGCGTATGAGGGATAGAGCTGTGAGGATAGAAAGAGTTGAAGGCGTCAGTGTTTCATACGCGCTAGCCGGCAGGATCACACTTCCGAGCAGGACCGATCAGCAGCTTGTTACTATTGCGGCAATAGAGGCTGATGCGGACTTTACGCTTATTGCCACGCCGCTGCTGACGGATTATGTTTACATGCAGGCTGATCTGGCCAATAAGAGTGATACGGTTCTGCTGCCGGGCCAGGCGAGCATGTTCCGTAACGGCGAGTTCACAGGCAAAGGGCAGATACCGCTGGTTACAGTCGGAGAGACATTTACGGCAGGGTTTGGGATTGATTCACAGATTCAGGTTAAACGTGAGCTTGTCGAGAAGAAAACGAATATCCAGGGCGGCAATAAGATAGATAGTTACAACTATCGCCTGACAGTTGACAATTACAAGAACAAGGCTGTTTCACTGCGGCTTCTTGACAGGCTTCCATATGTTGAAAAGGACAACCCGGCGATCAAAGTTGAACTCGGCAAAACGGAGCCTGCTCTCAGTAAAGACAGCAGGTATCTGCAGAGTGAACGTGAAAAAGGCATTCTCAGGTGGGACCTTGTGCTTGAGCCTGATACGACGGGGGAAAAATCAACGGTTGTGACGTATGATTTTACAGTGGAATACGACAGGAACATGCAGATAGAGTCCAGCAAATGAGGTCTAACCCAGCAAGAAGGTGCGCTGTGAGGGCGCACCTTTTTTTTATTCGGTATTCGTGGTATAATCCTGTTCATATAAGATGAGCATAAAGGCTATATCATTAGAAGATGTTGATAAATCGTTCGGCAGCGTTCGGGCGGTAGAAGGTTTGAGTGTGCGTGTGCCCGAAGGGAGCATCTACGGCTTTCTCGGGCCGAACGGTGCAGGTAAAACTACTACACTTCGGATGATAATGGATATAATCCGCCCGGACAGAGGACGGATCGAGGTGCTTGGGTGCAGATCAACCGCGGCGGCGAAAGACAGGATCGGATATATGCCTGAAGAGAGGGGATTATATCGTAAAATGACCGTAGGGCGGGTGTTGAATTATTTTGCCGCTATAAAGGGGGTAAATTCAAAGAAGATTTCTACGGTGGTACCTGAATGGCTGGAGAGGGTGGAACTTGACGGCTGGGCAGGTAAGAAAGTCGAAGAGCTTTCCCGCGGGATGCATCAGAAGCTGCAGTTCGCGGTTACGGCTGTGAGCAATCCTGCACTATTGATTCTTGATGAGCCTTTTTCGGGGCTTGATCCTGTGAATCTTGATCTTCTGAAAGGTATTATTCTCGATATGCAAAAGCGGGGTAAAACGATAGTTTTCTCCACGCATGTAATGCACGAAGCAGAGAAGCTGTGTGATTATATCCTGCTGATAAACAAGGGCAAAGTGGTAGTTGACGGGACGCTTGAACAGATACGGTCCGGCTGGCCAAGCAATACGGTGTCGGCTGAGTTGCGCGGTGAGGCGGATTTTGTCGAGCGGCTTGAGATGGTGTCGCATGTGAGCTGTGCGGCGGGGCGGATGGAGATAACGCTTGCAGAGGGGGCAGATCCGCAGGAACTGCTCAGGGCGCTGGCAGATCGGGTGAGGGTGCAAAGTTTTGAGGTAAAGGCGCCTTCACTTCATGAAATTTTTGTCAAGCTGGTTGGTAAAAATGACGGCTAAGATTCTAAAGATAGCACAGCGTGAGTATATTGAGATGCTCAGGACAAAGGCATTTATCCTGAGTGTTTTAATGACGCCTGTCATAATCGGTCTGATTATATATTTTACCAGCCGAATAACTGAAGAGCCTGAAGCGCCTCGGCCTGCGGCGAAGGTAGCTGTGCTGGATTTATCCGGTGAGCTTTCAGATGAAATCAAGGCCGGTTTCGACAGGCACAACGCTTCGGAAGGTAACCGGCAGATGATCCTGGAACAGCTTGGCGCGGATAGTGACCCGAATATTACCGCGAACCTGCAGAAGGCCAAGCTGCGCAAGGGTGAGCTTAATATGTATGTGGTTATCGATAAGGGTATTTGCAGGGGCGAAGGGGCGGTGAAGTTTTATTCTTATGAGATCAAGGCTTCGGATATGGATATTTCCATGGCTGTTGAGAGCCTTGTGAAAAATGCCGTTGTTGACAGACGGTTTGAACTTGAGGAACTTGACCGGGGACTGGTGGGCCGGCTTGGGTATGTTGCCAGCGAGCACGTGAAGGTCGGGCAGGCGCCGGGCGCTGAGCGTGTTCAGGCTGAGATGGAGAAGTTTATCGAGATGATGGTTCCGTTCTTTTTTATGTACCTGATGTTCATGGGGATTTTCGGGACAGGCCAGCAGATGCTCAGCAGCGTTATCGAGGAGAAGAATTCGCGTATTATCGAGGTGTTGCTTTCAGCGGTGAGTCCTTTTGAATTGATGTTCGGCAAGATTCTGGGGCTTGGGGGGATTGGTGTGACGTTGACGGCTTTCTGGGCGGTTGCGGCGTATGGAGCAGCTCAATGGCAGGGGCTTGCTGTTAATGTGGGAGCGGGGCTGATTATATGCTTCGCGATTTACTATGTGCTGGGCTTTTTGTTCTTCAGTTCGATTCTGGCGGGGGTAGGCTCGGTGTGCAATACAATCAAAGAGGCACAGAGTCTGATGATGCCGATCACGCTGCTGTTCGTGCTGCCTATGGTGGCGTGGTTCAAACTTGTGCGGGATCCTGACGGTATGTTCGCACAGGTGCTGTCATTTGTTCCGCCTCTGACGCCGATGGTGATGATCCTTCGAATATCGGCAAGTGACGGTATAGGGCTGATTGAGATTCTTGCATCAATGGCGGTACTATCGGTCTTTTTGTTACTGGTGATATGGCTTGCTGCGAGGATATTCAGAACGGCAATTTTGATGTACGGGAAGCGTCTGAGTGTGCGGGAAATCATTCATTGTATAAAGCAGTAAAACCTTGCAATAAGGCTGTAAAGAGGTTATGCTGTTTCTGCGGGAATTCAAGAGGCGGGTATACGCCCTGTGATAATATCGAGATATATTTGAGAGGTAAATTTTAATGGCAGTAACGTCCGTGAAAAATGGTGGAGCAGAAACGATCAAGCTGGATTTGTCGCTAGATTACAAGGTTGCCGATATTTCTTTGGCTGAGTGGGGGCGGAAGGAAATGGAACTTGCTGAAAAGGAGATGCCCGGTCTGATGGCAGTGCGTGAAAAGTATGGCAAAGAGCAGCCTCTTAAGGGTCTGAGGATAACGGGCAGCCTGCACATGACGATACAGACGGCGATGCTTATTGAGACGCTGAGCCGGCTTGGTGCGGATGTTCGCTGGGCGTCGTGCAATATTTTTTCGACGCAGGATCATGCCGCTGCTGCGATTGCCAAGGCTGGAACCGCAGCGGTGTTTGCGTGGAAGGGCGAAACGCTCGAAGAATACTGGTGGTGCACTGAGCAGGCGCTATCATGGCCTGACGGGACGGGGCCGAATCTTATCGTTGATGACGGGGGGGACGCTACACTGTTTGTGCATCAGGGCGTTAAAATCGAAAAAGATCCGTCTTTGCTGGACAAACCACAGAGTATTCACGAGATGCAGATAATCATGAACAGACTCGCGCAGGGCTATAAAAGCAGCCCGGATAAGTGGACAAAGATTGCTCAGAAGATTAAGGGAGTTTCAGAAGAAACCACTACCGGGGTCAACAGGCTGTACCAGATGCAGAGGAGTGGGGAGCTGCTGTTTCCCGCGATAAACGTAAATGATTCGGTTACGAAGTCGAAATTTGATAACCTATACGGGTGTCGAGAGTCACTGGCTGATGGCATAAAAAGAGCTACGGATGTTATGGTTGCTGGAAAAATTGTCATTGTGTGCGGGTATGGAGATGTGGGGAAGGGCTGTGCCCAATCGATGAGAGGTCTGGGGGCGCGGGTGATAATTACCGAGATTGATCCGATATGCGCGCTGCAGGCTGCTATGGAAGGTTATGAAGTATCCACGATGGATGAGCTTGCGCCGATAGGAGATATATTCGTTACGGCGACAGGCTGCTGTGATGTCATAACGGGTGAGCACATGGAGCGGATGAAGGATGAAGCGATTGTGTGCAACATCGGACATTTTGATCATGAGATTCAGATGAGCTACCTTGAGAACGAGCAGCGGTGCAAAAAGCAGAACGTAAAGCCGCAGGTTGACGTGTGGACGCTCAAGTCTGGCAGGAAAATCATTGTACTAGCAGAGGGTCGGCTGGTGAATCTGGGCTGTGCCACGGGTCATCCAAGCTTTGTTATGAGCAACAGCTTTACGAATCAGTGCCTGGCGCAGATTGAACTTGCAACGAAGCCCCACGAGAAGAAGGTATACACTCTTGCCAAGCATCTTGACGAGGAGGTGGCGCGTCTGCATCTTGGAAGGCTTGGTGCGAAGCTAACAAGGCTGACGCGCGAGCAGGCGGATTATCTGGGAGTTCCAGCGGAAGGGCCGTTCAAACCTGAGCACTACCGATACTAGTCTTTCAAACTGAATTCTTTTCCGTAGCGATTGTAGTAAACCAGCTCTGTAAAAGTTTTCTTTTGGGCGGCCTGGCCTGGTGTTTTTGCTTTTCCGATGGGAAGGAATACTATCAATCGTTTGTCTTTCGGGATGTCGAGGAGGGATTTCATTTCCTGCTCCCTGCGCAAGAGGGTTCCCTCGACCCAGCAGGAGGCGTATCCCAGGGCGGTAATCGCGAGCAGCATATTCTGTGCTGAGGCGGAGGCATCTTCCAGCCAGTAGTCACTCTGCCCGGGATCGCAGACGACAGCAATTACGGCTGAGGCTTGTGCGATGAAACTTTGAACTGCCGCCATCTGCCTGATAAGATTCGGGTCGGTTATCACTATGAATTCCCTCGGCTGCTGGTTTCTGCCGGATGGTGCGTCAATACCCGCCTGGACGATTTTCCGGAGGTCATCGGCAGGTATCTGTACGGGATCAAGTTCCCTTACACACCGCCTTTGCCTGATAGCTTTGAATAAATCCATAAGGTCAAGCTCCAATTAAAGTTCTGTCATTTCTGAATTCAGTTGTATCAGCTTTGATCTGTGAGTCAGAACGTCAATGAAAGCATAACCTAACGTGGTAAAAAATTCCATTGCTTAATTGAACAACAGGTTGTATAAAACAGGTTTCAAGTATTATCGCCTGGCAGGTATGTTTACACATTTTTGCCGGACAGTAAAGCGATTGATGTTACACAAGCCTTTAGAATTGGAGATAATATGGGACGGCAAATAGTTACAATTGACGGGAATGCGGCAGCAGCGCACGTGGGTCATGCGACCAATGAGGTAATAGCCATATATCCGATTACCCCCAGTTCGCCCATGGGCGAGATTTCGGATGAGAAGTCGGCGATGGGCGAAAAAAATATCTGGGGGATCGTGCCGTCTGTGACGGAGATGCAGTCGGAGGGCGGGGCGTCAGGAGCGGTTCACGGCTCTGTTGCCGCGGGCGCTCTTACTACCACTTATACGGCATCGCAGGGTCTGCTGCTGATGATTCCCAACATGTACAAGATTGCAGGTGAACTTGCGCCGACGGTGTTTCACGTTTCCGCAAGGTCGCTGGCGTGTCAGGCGCTTTCGATATTCGGGGACCATTCTGACGTGATGGCATGCAGACAGACGGGATATGCGATGATTGCTTCGGGTAGTGTGCAGGAAGTAATGGATTTTGCCCTGATTGCCCAGCAGGCTACGCTTGCTTCACGTGTGCCGTTTTTACATTTTTTTGACGGGTTCCGCACGAGCCACGAGGTGCAGAAGGTTGAAGAGCTAAGCCATGATGATATGCGGGCGGTAATAGACGATGGACTTATTACAGCTCACAAGATGCGCGGTCTTAGTCCTGACAGGCCGATGCTAAGCGGCAGCGCTCAGAATCCGGATGTGTATTTTCAGGGCAGAGAAACGGTCAACAAATACTATCTGTCAGTGCCTGATATTGTCGAGGAGGCTATGAAAAAATTCGCCGGGATCGTCGGCAGAGAATATAAATTGTTTGATTACGTGGGAGCACCGGACGCTGAAAAGGTTTTGATCCTGATGTGCTCCGGGGCTGAAACTGCGCATGAAACAGTTGAATATCTTGTTCAAAAAGGTGAAAAGGTCGGAGTAGTTAAGGTGAGACTATACCGCCCGTTCAGCACGAAACACTTTATCCATGCCCTACCTGAAACTGTAAAAAAAATCGCTGTGCTGGACAGGACCAAAGAGCCAGGCGCTCCGGGTGAGCCGCTTTACCTCGACGTAAGAACCGCGATCGGTGAGGCCATGGCTGACGGTATAACCACGTTCAATAAATACCCGGTAATCATAGGCGGCAGATACGGTCTTGGCTCAAAGGAATTTACGCCTGCGATGGTAAAGGCGGTATTCGATAATCTCGATGAAGCCAGACCAAAGAATCATTTCACCGTCGGGATTACCGATGATGTAACAAATACCAGTCTTGAAGTTGACAGGTCCTTTGATATTACAGGTGATGATGTATTCTGCGCGATGTTCTACGGTCTGGGTTCGGACGGGACGGTAGGCGCTAATAAGAACTCCATCAAAATCATAGGTGAGAATACAGACAACTATGCGCAGGGGTATTTCGTATATGATTCGAAGAAGGCAGGTGCGATAACTGTTTCACATCTTAGATTCGGGCCGAAACCGATAAGAAGCCCGTATCTTATCAGCAGGGCGGATTTTGTTGCCTGCCATAACCCGAGCTTTCTGGAAAAGTACGATATGCTGTCGAATGCCCGGCCGGGCGGTACATTTCTGTTGACGAGCATGCATGACAAGGACAGCGTATGGGATACGCTTCCGCGGGAGGTACAGCAGCAGATCATCGATAAAAAACTGAAATTCTACTGCATAGACGCGATATCCATTGCGCAGAAATTGGGGCTTGGAGCGCGAATCAACGTCATTATGCAGACAGCGTTTTTCAAAATCAGCAAGGTTATTCCGCTTGATACAGCGATTGGGGCTATCAAGGAGGCAATAAAGAAAAGTTACGGGGGGAAAGGTGAAAAGGTTGTTAACATGAACAATGCCGCAGTGGATGCTGCTGTTGATAAGATATTTCAGGTATCCGTTCCTGCCAAGGTGAGCAGTGCCATAACCATGCCTCCTGTGGTTCCTGATGATGCGCCGGATTTTGTCAAGGATGTAACAGCGATGATCATGGCAGGCAAGGGCGACGATGTGCCGGTGAGCAGGATGCCCTGTGACGGCAAATTTCCAACGGCTACTACACAGTATGAAAAACGCAATATTGCAGTAAATATACCCGAATGGCAGCCGGGGGTATGTATTCAGTGCGCCCAGTGCTCGCTGGTCTGTCCGCACGCGGCGATAAGAGTCAAAGCTTACGACGCAAAATATCTTGAAGGTGCTCCGGAGTCGTTCAAGAGCGCCGATGCCAAAGGCAAAGATTTTGCGGGCATGAAGTTTACCGTTCAGGTTGCGCCGGAAGACTGTACGGGATGCGGAGCATGTGTTCAGATATGCCCGGCCAGGGAAAAAGATGAACAGAAACAGCCTACCGGGCGCAAAGCAATCAATATGACGCTGCAGGAGCCGATCCGAAGCCGGGAACGGGAGAACTACGCGTATTTTCTTAACATTCCGGAGACAGATCCGAAGCTGTATAATGCTGCATCGGTTAAGGGCAGTCAGTTAGCTCGGGCGCTGTTTGAGTATTCCGGCGCCTGTGCGGGCTGCGGCGAAACCCCTTATGTCAAGCTTTTGACGCAGTTATTCGGCGACCGCGCGATGATAGCGAATGCGACCGGCTGTTCATCAATATATGGTGGAAATCTGCCGACAACGCCGTTTGCGAAAAGAGCAGACGGGAGAGGGCCGGCGTGGAGCAACAGTCTGTTTGAGGATAACGCCGAATTCGGTATGGGAATGAGACTGGCGTTGGAGAAGTTCCAGGATTACGGGCTTGAACTACTAGACAGAGCAGTAAAAGCGGGGTGTGTCAAATCTGATCTGGCTGAAGGTCTGAAACAATCGCTGGCTGCCCGAGACATCTCGCAGACGGCAATCGGGCAGCAGCGTGAGAGGATTGAGCAACTCAAACAACAATGTCAGGCCGGCGACTGCGATGATTGCCGTAAACTGCTGGCGGTCGCGGATTACTTTGTTGATAAATCTGTCTGGATAGTCGGGGGCGACGGATGGGCGTATGATATCGGTTATGGGGGTCTCGACCATGTTCTGGCGAGCGGCAAAAATGTAAATACGCTCGTGCTTGATACGGAGGTCTACTCGAATACCGGCGGTCAGATGTCCAAGGCTACGCCTCGCGCGGCGGTAGCTAAATTTGCCGCAGGGGGTAAGCCGCTACCGAAAAAGGACCTTGGGCTGCTTAGTATGACTTATGGGAACATATATGTTGCAAAGGTGGCGCTGGGCGCCAGCCCGAATCAGTGCGTAAAGGCATTTGTTGAAGCGGAGGCTTATAACGGCCCTTCACTGATCATTGCTTATTCGCACTGTATTGCTCATGGTTACAATCTTATTGACGGCTGTGAGCACCAGAAGCTGGCTGTAAGTACGGGGTACTGGCCACTTTACAGGTTTGATCCGCGGCTGAGAGAAGAGGGCAAGAATCCGCTTCAGCTTGATTCCAAGGCCCCGACCGAGGATTTTGAGCAGTTGGCCTATAGTGAAACACGTTACAGGACGTTGAAGCAGTCGCAGCCTGAAGTTGCTGAAAAACTTATGAAACTGGCGAAGGAAGATATCGCCCGGAATTACTCGCTGATGGAAAAACTGGCTGGTCTGTAGCCCCAGGGGGGAGGTAATATGACAATTTTGAGGTCTCTATAGCCGGAAATGACATAGAGATGGGGTGTTTTGTCGAAGATTTATTATAGATGTACGTATCGGCAAGAGCGTGTGTGTATTTTCTGTACAGGCAGGGGTATAGTTATGGGACTGTCGCGTTTTGACAGTCGTGAACAAAAATGATGTTCTGCAAGTATTACCAGAGTGTTACAAGTATTTTCCACAAGGGGGACAGTAGGCGGCTGATAAAGAAAAGCAGTTATAACAATTGTAATTATAAAGCGTTATAAAAAAAGCGGCTTTCTATGATGGTCGAGATTGCCACAGAATGGCAGAGGCGGTAGGAGTTAAAGTGCTTACACAGGGTTGTCAATCGAGACTTTTCCGCATAAGCTTAAGGCATTTCGATTATTGGCTTTATAGAGATCTAATAATCAAGCTGTTAGTGCGTTAAACCGATAATATTTATCAGGAGGCCGCTGTGGGTTTAGGCCTGTAGCTTTGTATCTATCACGATTCCGCGAGGGATCGGTGGTAGGCGGACGGAATGTAACAGAATACAGGATATTCGAGAATGGCAAGAGTTGCACAACTGGCAATAGTAGTTTTGTGGCTGTTTCTGGCAGCGGTGTTTCTTGGCGGCTGTGGGGGCGGTAAAGGCGATTACCTTGACCCGACACAGGTGGGCAGGTTCAGATCTGTTCCTTCTGTGAATGTAATCCTTGAAACGCTGGGTGTTGCTGAGGAGAGCGCATCTGCATATGAAGGTGCCGAGGAGCCGAGGCCTGCAGATGTTATCAGCATGGATGAGGATTATGTTCTGCATCCCGGGGATTCAATCAGGATATCGATTTTTGAATTGCTGGCAGAACGAACGCCATTTGTTCAGGATTTCGAGGTAACCGAGACGGGTAAAATATCCATTCCCGAGGTCGGCCCGCTGCAGGCAGCGGGATTGACTGAAGCACAGCTTGAAGAAGATATAAAGCGGATACTTTCGCCGACGATTCTCAAGGAGCCATCGGTTTCTGTACTGCTGCTGAGTTCACCGAGCAGGACGTATACCGTCCTAGGTGCAGGGATTCCCAGGCCAAACAGGTATGGAATTCCAAGACATGGATTACGGTTGGCGGAGGCACTAGCTGCGGCTGGTTCGCCGGACCAATTCAATGTCAGCTATATATACGTTACAAGAGCAATCACGGGCGCCGAAGAGTTTGTAACCGGCCAGGAATCTATGCCTGACCAGGCGCCGGCTGCGGAACGAGGGGAATCTCCCGATCGTGCAGAGCCGGGTACCCGTCAGAGAGATGTGCTGAGCCCCGAGGAGATGCTTGATGTTCTTGCTCCTTGTGTCCAAGACAATTCCGCAGAGTTTGTTGTGACCTCTTCGGAGATGGCTACTGAAGACGAGCTGGAGCAAATTGCAATGCCACAAGGGGTTGGCAGCGTCGGTAAAGCTGGTGAATTTGACCTGGAGGAAATACTCTCAAGACCAAAATCCGGGCCCAACCGGCGCGGATCTGCAGAGAAAAAAGTTGCAAAATCCAGTAAGAAACCTGCACGGGTTGAATGGGTTTACGAAGACGGCAAGTGGGTTCCAGTTCCTGCGGGTGAGCCGGGCGAATTGATGCGTGAAGATACCACTGCTATCGGCAAACCACAACAGGTAGAGCCTTTGGAAAAAACCGTTCCGAAGGATTTCGGATGGGAGCAGATAGGTACGGCTGGGGTCCAGCGAAGGGTTATAAAAATATCCGCTGATAAGCTGCTTGGCGGCGACCCGCGATATAATATTGTCATAAAAGCCGGTGACACTATCTCGGTGCCGTTAGATGTGGTGGGTTTTTATTACGTCTGGAATAATTTTAACCGTCAAGGGGAGTATCCGCTGACCGGTCGCTCGATGACTCTTAAAATGGCGGTTGCTGCGGCGGGCGGTCTTGGGCCTCTTGCATGGCCACAGAAGGTGGAGGTAGTAAGAAGGCTTGCCGAGAACAAGGAAGAGATTGTGCTGGTAGATCTTAAGAAAATTGCTGAAGGTTCGCAACCTGACTTTTTCATGAAGCCGAAGGATATAATCAACGTCGGCACGCACCCAACCGCACGGTGGCTTGCTGTACTTCGAAATGCGTTTAGGGCCACTTATGGGTTCGGCTTTATTTATGATCGAAATTTTGCGGATAGAGATTTCGGCAAACATAGAAACCTGGACAGTATACCGTTCCTGTGAGGAGTCAAAGTTACAAGGGTATGACTGAAGAAATTAAGCCTTTGGGGTCGGTGGAGCAGACATCAGAGAAAGCTGCCGGACGTGTCTTAAGGCTTGAAATGTATAACTGGATAAGAATACTGATCATAGCGGCGCTGGTGGTCTGGCTTTTTTACTACGAGATTTATGGAATAGTATACCGCTGGGTGACCGACAGCAGCTGGTCGCATGGGTTTCTCATCCCGCTTTTCAGCCTTTACTTTCTGAATCAAAACAAAAAGCAGATTCTCAGCATTACAACGAAGCCGAACTACCTGGGGCTTTTATGCCTTGTTTTTTTGATCATGTTGTATCCGGTAAATATTGTTTTTCTGAAGTATGGGTACGGACGGCCGCTGACCATGATAGCCGGTATCGGGGCGATAGTTTTGTTTCTGGGGGGCTGGAAGCTTGTCAGGTACACATGGCTGCCTGTCGCTTATCTGGTTTTTGCTGTCCCGCTTCCAGAGCGATATTACCGCGAGTTGACCGACCCGATGCGAGGTTTTGCGGCAAGTGTAGCTGCCGGTGTGCTGAACCTTGTTAAAGATCTTGAGGTCACTGCGACGGGAGTGGTCATAGATGTTGTCTACAAGGGCCAGAAGCTTGAGCCGGCGCTTGATGTTGCTGAGGCCTGCAGCGGTATGCGGCTGCTGCTTGCATTCCTGGCTCTGGGCGTTGCCATGGCGTATCTTCACTACCGGCCTGCCTGGCAGCGGATTGTGCTTCTTTGCAGCACAATACCGATAGCCATACTCTGCAACATTGTCAGGGTTACTATGACAGGGTTCATATATATTTTCCTGGATCCCAGATATGCACAGGGTGTATACCATGATATGCTGGGAATGGCTATGCTTCCTCTGGCGTTTGGATTGTATGGGTTCTTAGCGTGGTTTATGGGCAATCTTTTCGTTGAAGAGCATGAACCCCCCAAACCTGATGTGATTATAAGTCGTAAATAATGGAAGGTTCTTTTATAGAGACACAGGTTTCTAATGGGATTGAACTTCAAAAAGTTTTTTGAGCCGGCCTTTCTGATCTGCGTGATAGTTCTGGCGGTTTCGGCAGGCAGCATGCAGATGGCAATACGCAATCTGGGTGTTCAATTGCGGAAGTATCCTCTGCCGCTACAGAAATCTCTTGATCTTATGGATGAAAAGGCGATAGCACCCTATAAAGTCTTTAAGAAATATGAGATTACCAATAAGGACATTATCGAAGAGCTGGGCACAACTGAGTACCTGCAGTGGGCACTGGAAGACACAGAAGCAAATGACAACAGTCCGGTTAAGTACTGCTCTTTATTTATTACGTATTATACGGGCAACCCGGACCAGGTGCCCCATGTACCGGAGCAGTGTTATTTTGGGGGCGGCCACCAGCGATTCGGAACAGATGATCTGGATATTAAAGTGCCCATGCGCGACCCGAATGGCGGACCAGAAGAGGTCAGGACTGTTACTATTCCGATGCGGTGTCTTATTTTCGGGAAGAAGGAGAGCGATGTCTGGCAGTCACAGAGATTTCCTGTAATGTATTTTTTCAAGGTTAACGGCAGGTATGCAGGCAACCGGACGCAGACGCGTCTGGTAATGAATGAAAATCTCTTCAGCAAATATTCTTACTTTTCCAAGGTCGAATGGAAATTCTTTACACAGATCGGCCCAACGACGGTATTTGCCGACAAACAGCAGAGTATTGAGGCAACACCGCGGTTTCTTTCGGCAATTCTTCCGGTCCTTGAGAGAGACCACTGGCCCGTCTGGCAGAAAGGCAAAAGGAGCAAAAAGTCCTTAAGCGGAAACTAAAACAATACATATTATCAGATATTGGAAACAGGTGATCTATGGCAAGGAAAAAACTGAATAAAAAGACAGCTATTATTGGTTCACTGGCGCTGGCGATACTCATGGTTATCGCTATTCTCATACTTCTGCGTCTCGGACAGGACCCCGAAAAATTTATCAGCGATGCACAGGCTGCGTTTGCAGCCAAGGACTATAAAGAGGCCGAGGAGAATTACAAAAAGGCCTACGGCCATGCAGATGACCTGGAAAAGCAGATTGAAATAGCTTTTATGCTGGCAGATTTTTATGTTGATATCAACGACTGGGAACATGCCCCCGGAGTCTGGAACAAGATCACTGTACTTGACCCAAAAAACATCAAGGCGCGTAAGTCTCTGCTGAGCTATATATATGAGGCTGCTGACAGCGGCCAATGGACCGTCTGGAAAAACGTTGAGACCAATGCCACTGAACTTATCGCCCTTGAGAGCGAGCCGGATCCGTATTTATACCTTCATAGAGGACGTGCACAATACGAGATGGCCAGACTTGGTCAAAGTGCAAACAGAGACCAGTCAATCTCCGAAGCTATAGAAGACCTGGAAAAATTCAAAAAACTGGAACCGAAGAACATTGAGGCATATTGGTATCTGGCACAGTCGACCTTAACCAAAGGTGATCTACTTTATTCCAAGGGAGCGCTGGAGGAGCGTGAAAAAGCGACGCAGCAGGCAATAGAAATTCTCAAAACTGCGGTTGAGGCTGTTCCTGAAGAGCCGAAAGCACATGCGAATCTGTTCAGGATGAAACAGGCAGTAGCAGAGGACAAGGAGAAGGTGGAGTCTCTCCAGCCGCAGATAGTTTCGTTAACAGAGGAATTTCCCAAGAGCGCCGATGTCTTTTCAGCGGCCAGGGAATACTATCAGCGGAAGCTTCTCTACAAGTTTGATCCAGCAGTGCTTGACAAGGCAATAGAAGCGGCCTTGACCGCGATTAAACTGGAGCCGGAGGATGTGGCTCATGCGATTTACGCCGCCAGGTTATATTATCAAAGGGCCCTGATCATGAATCGGCCTGAAGACTACGACAAGGCTGTGGAGGTTGCAACAAAAGCTCTTCAACTGCCGGGCGCACAGGATGTCCCGGGCCCGAGGCAGGGTGAAAGCAGATCATTCAGGGTAATTCTAAATACGTTTCTTGCGGACTGCTATATCGACCGGGCACTGGATGGCCCGGAGGAGGACAAAGAAAAGTGGATAGCCGAGGCGGAAACGGTGGTCCATGAGATTGAGCAGCTTATCGGAAGCGCGGAACATATGTCTGTAGTCAAGTGGCAAGGTCTGCTGGACCTGGCAAAAGGAAAAAGAACTTCGGGCATCCGGAAGATGTACAAGGCCTTTGAGCAGTTCAAGGCAGCTCAGATAAAAGATGTTCAACTATCCTATCGTTTGACTAAGGCGTTTGAAAATACTTCACAGCAAGGGGCGGTACTGGATTTTCTCTCAAGTGCGTGGCCAAATATCACCCAGAACAGGCCTGATACGTTTTTGGATTTTGCGGGATTGTTTTTAAGGCTTGACTCTGCCGATCAGGCACAGAACTTTGTCAACAGATATGAGGAGCTTTACTCAGCGAATTTGAGAAGCCGGCTAATACGTGTCAATGCCAATATTGCGGCGGGACAATTCGACGAAGCGCAAAAACAACTGGAAACCCTCAATCAAGCCGACTCGAATACCATAATAGCAGGCCTTTCTTTGCATCAGGCCCAGATACGGCGGCTTAATAGTGCCATCAGCAACAAGAAACTTGCCGAAGAAGGAGTCGAGTCGAATGTTGCTGCGGTTGATGAAAGATCATACGAGGTAATGAACGCCGAAATCAGGAAACACAGAAATGCCCAGAAGGTTCTTATTGAAGAGATACTTAGAAGTCAGCCTGATTCTCCGGCTGTACAGGTATTCAGCGGGCTGTGCAGAGATTACATTAACGATAAGGATTTTGCCCGCGCCAAAAGCCTCGTCGATGTGGTATTGAAATATTTGCCGGGAAATACAACTGCATTGGTGTATCAGCGGATGCTCGCCGAGCCCGATCCTGCGGCTATTCCGCAGGAAAGGTATCTTCAGATAGCAAAAGAAGTGCTGGAGAATGTTCCTGATGAATATGAAAGGGCTGTAGCTCTTGCCAGGTTTTATTCGGAGACAGAGCCTAACAAAGCGATCAGTCAATACCAGAAGGTGCTCGATATCAAACCATCGGACACGATAGCGATCGGTACCCTGTTCGATCTGGCTCTGTCTCAAAAGGAGATGGGTCTTGCCAGGGAGTTTGCTGAAAAGGCCCGCCGTCTGAACCTTGATGAATGCGAAGGAAATATTTTTGCGGCGCGTATAGCATTAGCAGAAAAGCAATATAAAGATGCTATTGCCAGGATAGATGACGCGCTGAAGCTTCGCCCTGTTTTCGCATTTGCATATACACTGCGAAGCTCTGTGAATATTTCTCTTGGCAATGAAGCAGATGCAATCGCGGATGCGCAAAAGGCCACAACGCTTGATGTAATGAATGGAACCATTGCGAAGCAATATGCTTCTTTATTGTACCAGCGTGATCTGAAGCTAAAGGGCAGCCTGACGGCGGAGCAGGCTGCTCAGACGAAAAAGTCGCTTGAACGAGCAACCGTATTAAATCCTGCTGATTTGGAGTTATTCAGTTTTTACGCAGAATACATAAGCCAGGAGAATCCGGACCAGGCTCTGGCATACAGAATACGACTTCAAAAGGCAGTGCCGAGTATACCGAACGCAATTTTATTGGGTAATCTGGCTACTCGAATGGCGATGGATGTCGCAGGCAGCAGTAGAAAACAGGCTTTAATTGATATTGCGGATTCGTCTTTTCAATGGGCTTATGGGCAGGAGCCACAGAATAAAGATGTCCTGAATAATTATGCCGAGTTCTACCGTCTCACGGATCAGCCTGAAAAGGCAAGGAAACTTCTGACGGGGACAGATGACCAGGATCTACTTTGGAAACTTCGCTTCAGAAGCGGGGAGTTCGCAGAATCAAAGGCAATTCTGGACGAACTCTACACAAAAGACTCGAAGAATGATGATGTTTTGAAGGGCCTATTGCTTGTTGCCCAGAGGATGATAAACAGGGAGGACATCAAGAGGTACTCACAGGAACTACTGAAAGTCGAAAATACCGTCGAAACGCAACTGTACCAGATTCAGGCCTATCTGGAAGCAGGAATTGTTACGGATGCTCAGAAGAAACTCGAAAGTTTTCGGCAGAGGTATCCGGATAATACACAGGTGCTGTTGCTTGAGGCATGGCTGGCATTGAGGATGGGGAAGTTGGAAGATGCACTCGTGCTGGTTAACAAGAACCTGGAAGGCAACCAGGACAATGCCGCGGCATGGAGGCTCAGAGGAACGGCGAATTACTCGATGGGTAAATACACCGAGGCTATCAGCGACCTGCAAAAGAGCAAAAGCCTCGACGATGACCCAAGGGTCGGGCTTGAACTTGCCAGGGCGTACGTGCGAGTCGGGAGGGAAGATGATGCGATTACCGAACTTAAGCTTGCGGTGGACAACAGACAGGCAGGGATACAGGCGCCGCTGATGCTGGAACAGGCGTATCAGCAGTTTGGAAGAACAAGGGAACTGGAACGGTTCTATGATCAGATGATAGAGAAGTTTCCGGATAATACATTATGGTACCAGAAAAAAGGAGCCTTTCTGATAACTTCGAAGAGGTACGCTTCTGCGGAACAGATGTATCTTAAAGCGCTGGGTAATAGTGAGAAGACAGGTACAGCCAGTGCGGAAGCTCTGGACGGTTATCTTATCGCTCTTGTGAAGGAGCAGAAATATAACCAGGTAGTGGAAACGTCACAAAAATATCTTGATAACCCGGTCCTGGCGATGGTTGCCTACGTTGCAGTTGCGGAGGCGAAGTCTTTAACAGGCAACAAAACAGTAGCGGTAGACTATTATCGAAAGAGCCTGGAAAAAGCCGGGGATAACGACAGCGCCATCGTCCACATAGTAAGAAGGATGAATGAAGTTATGGGACCTGAGCAAGCAGCCGGGCTGTGCGAAGAGAAATTAGCAGAAAAACCGAATTCTCTGGGCATGAATACGGCGATGTTCAATGTAATGGCGATGAATGAACAGTATAACAAGGCACTGAAACACGTTAATAAGTGTCTGGAGCTTGTAGAGCCCAATAGCCCCGAAAGGCTGGGTTATATATCACAAAAGGCTGCGATACTATTAGGGGCCTACAGGAAAACGTCGGACGCAAAGTACATTGATATGGCGATGGAAGAGTACGAAAGTGCGCTATCGCAATGGCCGAATAATCCTAGTGTGCTGAACAATCTTGCGTATTGGATGGTATATACCGATAAAGACGCACAAAAGGCGATGAGCTATGCTCAAAGGGCGATGGAATTGACACCAGATAATCCGAATATTATGGATACGTATGGGTTCGCTTTATATAAAAACGGGAAATACCAGCAAGCCGATCAGATATTGCAGGCGGCCATACAGTTGATTGAGCAGGAAAACGTTACAGCGCCTTCGGAGATGTACCAGCACATCGGTATGGTTAATGAGAAACTTGAACAATATCAAAAGGCAATAAATGCATATGAACAGGCGCTGAAGATAAAAGAAAGTGGTTTAACCGAGAAAGAAAGGCAGAAGATAGAGCAAAGCCTTGCGCAACTGAAGGAAAAGGTGCAGTAAGTTGAGAAGATGAATTCGAAAGAAGTTTGATCAGCCAGGCTGGTTGAAGAGTCCGAGATGATCGGCTGGCTGAGGAAGAGTTTTAAGAATGCGAAATATTACAAATTCCGGCAGTGTTCCACCCCCCGCGATGCGGCGAGTATCTGCGGACACAGACGGTTTCAGTCTCACTCCGAAGGAGATGCTGGGCATAGTCCGCAGGCACATGCTGTTGATTATTCTGTGTACCATAGTCGGGTTAATCATGGGTGGTGTCGGATGGGCGGCCATGCGCAAGCTCAACCCCAAATTTGCCGCGAGAGGCTTAATAAAAGTTCTGCCTCCTGACGACGTTGATCCGATGAAGATCGGTGGTGCCAACCCCAACAAGGATATTATTTATAACCACAGGCTCTCCCTTGCGACACTTATAAAACAGCAAAGCTCACTGCAGGATCTGCTAAAAAACGACAAGGTCAGAGATACCAAGTGGTTCCGAAAATTCAGAGGGGACATCATCGAGTCTGTCGAGGATCTGGAAGAGAATCTGGGAGCAAGCGCACCAAGAGAGCAGGGGTATATTATCGTCACAATGAGATGTGGAAGTGCGGCTGAATCGGCACTGATTGTCAATGAAATGATGGATCAGTTTCTCGCCTCTCAGAGGGACGCGGCTACGGGGGACATTGGAAGAAAGCTTGTTGAATTCTATGACCAAAAGAACAATTATGAACGTGATCTGGCGGCTGCGGATGCGGCGCTAGATGCAATTCGCAAAATGTCTGATATTACCATGCTGGAGACGGATGAGCCCACTCGTCATACGATAACACTTCACCTTGCAACGCTACAGAATGCAAGGAGCGAACTGCTCAACCAGGTCAGGCAGTTCGAGGCAACGATAAAGCAGCTGCAGGTGCGGGCTGAAGGGACGATCGGTGTACAGGTAAAACACCAGATTGAGACGGACGATATTATGATGAACCTGGCAAGGCAGATTGTGTTTATGGAGGCAGATCTGGCGAGAAAGCTGTCAAAACTCGGTGAAAACCACAGAGAGGTGCTTGAGATCAGGGAATCAATCAGGCAGGCTGGGGAAGAAAGAACCATCAGGCAGAATCAAATCGGCCAGCAGACAAGGCAGGCAAATCTGAAAAATGCTTTGGATGGGCTTGAAGTTCTCAAGGCCGAGTTGGAACGACTGGAAGAAGAGCTGAGTGAACAGGAGGCCAAGCAGAAGCAAATGGACGCCGAAAGAATCATGTACGAACGGCGTCTTGCCAAGCGTGACGAGATACAAAAACAGCTTGACCAGGTAAACGAGCTAATACTGAAGTGGACGACGATGCGGCAGGACCCGAAGGCGTCAAAGGTGCAGCTTGCAATGAGGGCGCCTGTGCCGTTGGTAGTCAGTTCACCCCAGCTACTTGTATACATACCAGCGGGTTTTCTTCTGGGATTTTTCCTTGGAATCGGCCTTACTTTTGTGATTGAGCTGTTGAACGATACCGTCAGGATGCCCGGAGATGTTCACAAGTACCTGCATATCGACCTGCTTGGTGTTGTTCCGGATGCCCATGAGGATGATCAGCTTGAGGGTGTGGATCTTTGCCATGTGGTTCGACAGGCGCCTTATTCGATCATCAGCGAGGCGTACAGGCAGATAAGGACAAACCTGCGCCTTTCAAATTCACCCGGAGAAAAAACCCTGCTTATTACGAGTCCGGAAGCCGAAGACGGCAAAACATGTGTAGCGGCGAATCTGGCAGCCGCATTTGTTGCCGAAGATAAAAGAGTTCTTCTTATCGACATAAACTTTTGCAGACCTACCTCGCCGAAGATTTTTCCGCGAGTCACAACCGACCAGTATTTCGAAGCTGACACGCTTGGGCTGAGTAACCTGCTTGCCGGCCAGTGTGAGGATGACAACAGCATCATCAGGCATACCGGTATTGAAGGGCTGGATGTGATAGACTGTGGTCCACTTCCATCGAATCCCACTGAGTTACTGTGCGGCTTGAGGATGGAACAGTTGCTTCAGGCGCAGTCTGATTTTTACGATTACATATTAATTGACGGCCCGCCGCTTCTGGTCGTCAGTGAAACAAAGATCATGGCTTCGAAGGTCGACAGGACCATACTTGTTGTAAACGCTGCTTCGACAAGAAGGGGCATTGCACGGCGGGCAATAAGTGAACTCAATGAGGCAAATGCAATCATAGCAGGCTGTGTGCTGTTTGGAGCAAAATCGATGAAGGGAGGGTATTTCCAGAAGCGGTTCGAAGCTTATCAGAAGTATCAGCGAGAACACCTAAGCGCTGCGGTACTTTAAACTCGACGGGGAAACAGAAAAAAGCCAAGGTGATGTTTCTACGACGTAGTGAATATAGATCAATTTGTGATGAAAAGGAGTTCTGATGAACAGCTTTCTTGTTACCGGCGGCGCCGGTTTTATCGGTTCAAACATCTCAAGAAGACTTGTATCCATGGGGGCTTGTGTCAGAGTTCTTGATAATCTTATTACCGGCAAGAGGGCGAACCTTGCCGACATAATGGACAAAATTGAGTTTATAGAAGCTGACATGGGTGACGAAGTTGTTGCCAGGAATGCCGTCAAGGACGTCGATGTTGTCCTGCACCAGGGAGCGCTTTCGTCTGTGCCGCGATCTGTTGATGATCCGGCTGCCACTCACAGGCACTGTGTCGATGCAACTTTCACTCTCCTGCTAGCAGCCAGAGATGCGAAAATAAAGAGATTTGTGTATGCCGCCAGTTCATCTGCATATGGTGATACGCCTACACTACCTAAAATTGAAACGATGCCTGTGAGGCCGTTATCCCCTTATGCGGTCGGTAAGCTGGTTGGAGAATATTATTGTTCCGTTTTTTCAAGTGTTTTCGGTCTGGAGACTATCTCGCTGAGGTATTTCAATGTGTTCGGCCCCTACCAGGATCCGACAAGCCAGTATGCCGCTGCGATACCAGCCTTTGTAACTTCCATATTGAAGGACAAGCCGCCGACTGTTTATGGCGACGGCGAGCAGAGTCGTGACTTTACTTACATTGATAACGTTGTCGAGGCAAATCTGCTCGCGGTAAAGGCTGAACGAACGAACGGAGAAGTGGTAAACGTCGCCTGCGGAGAACAAATTACCGTTAACCGGATTATTGGTCTGATAAACCAGATTGTAGGCAAAGATGTAAGGCCCAGATATGTGCCTGCAAGGCGCGGCGACGTGAAGCATTCTCTGGCGGACATTTCTCTTGCCCGGCAGGTCATTGGTTACGAGCCGGTCATAAGCTTTCGTGAAGGGCTCGAAAAATCCATTGGCTGGTACGCAGAAAACCTGCTGTGAGGCAGGACATCTGCAGGGAAGTCCGATATCAGGCGATATATGGAGATTGCCATGCAAATTGATCTTACATTCCTTGGTGCGTCACAAAATGTTACCGGTTCAAAATACCTGATTCAGGCAAACGGGGCCAAAGTACTTATCGATTGCGGCATATACCAGGAGCGCCAGTTGAAGGAAAGGAATTATCTGCCGTTTCCGGTACAGCCTGATTCTATTGACGCGGTTGTCCTGACTCATGCACATCTTGATCATACAGGTCTCCTGCCGAAACTTGTTCGTGACGGATTCAAAGGAAGGATTTATGCGACGCCTGCGACATCGGAAATAACCAAGATTGTCCTGCTTGATGCAGCGCATTTGCAGGAAGAAGATGCCGAGTTCAAGCGCAAAAGACACCAGAAAGAAGGCCGGACAGGTCCTTATCCTGTTTTTCCGCTTTATACAACTGAAGATGCATCTGCATGCTTTGACTTATTTGAGCCTTCAGGATACGAAACACCGATCGAAATTGCCAATGGAGTCGAGGCAACTTTTTACAATGCAGGGCATATTCTCGGCTCGAGCAACATCGGTATTCGCGTGCCTCGGAACAGGCGCAAAACAGCAGTGTTGTTTTCTGGCGATATTGGAAGAGCTGATAAACCCATTCTGCAGGATCCGGAGCCGGTTGACAACACCGATTATATTGTTATGGAATCAACGTATGGCGACAGGAAGCATGATCTTGCCGCACAGATCGAGCTTAAACTCGCCGACGTTATAAACCGGACTCACAAGACGGGCGGCAATATTGTAATACCGAGTTTTGCCGTCGAAAGAGCACAGGAGATTCTCTATCACCTGAACAGCCTTCTCAGGAAGGATCTCATACCGCACCTGATGGTTTTTCTTGACAGCCCAATGGCAGGCAGAGTTACCGAAGTCTTCAAAAAACACGTGGAGCTATACGACGAGGAGATGGCAAGTCTTGTCAAAAAAGGCCGGTCACCTTTTGACTTTCCCGGCCTGAAGATCACGGAATCTACGGAAGAATCAAAAGCGATAAACCACATAAAAGGGACGTCAATAATAATTGCCGGCTCCGGCATGTGCACCGGCGGAAGAATAAAACATCATCTCGTTAATAATATAACAAGGCCGGAAAGCACAATACTATTTGTAGGGTACCAGGCAACCGGAACCCTCGGAAGACAAATTGTTCAAGGCAGCGAATCCGTCAGGATTCTTGGTCAGAAGTACGAGGTAAAGGCGCATATCGCGAAGATAAACGGGTTTTCAAGTCATGCCGACAGAGAAGAACTACTTGGCTGGCTAAAGACACTGAAAAAGCCCCCAAAGCATATCTTTGTAACTCACGGTGAAGCAGAGGTTGCCAAAAATTTTGCCAAATTCATCACAAAACAGACGACCTGGGAGGCTTCAGCGCCAGCGTATATGGAGAAAGTCCGGCTTAGCTAATATCAACCAGCATAATACTCGACAGCAGGCCTTCGGGCCGAAGCCAGGGAAATATTTCATCTGGACATTGCTGAGATGTCATCATAAAATCAACAAGTATGAGCATCAGGATTCTTGCAATAGACGATGAGCTTGACATGCTGGAGCTGCTTGAGGTGAACCTCTCAAGAGAAGGTTATCGTGTCAAGAAAGCTACAAATGTCAGCGAAGCCCTCTGTGCTATCCAGGTCGAAAAGCCTGACCTGATCCTGCTCGATATTATGCTGCCTGATACCTCGGGTATAAAACTCCTGGAAAAACTGAAAAAGGATACCAGGACAGCCGGTATACCTGTAATCATGCTGACCGCAAAAGATAAAGACACCGACATTATCGTGGCGCTGCGGCTCGGTGCTGATGATTATGTTACCAAGCCTTTCAGCACGGATGTGCTTATTGCCAGGATAGAAGCGGTTCTCAGAAGGTTTCACACAGGTACAGCGGACGACGTAACGCAGTTCGGGCCGATTCAAATCTCATCTTCGCGATACCAGGTTTTCGCTAACGATAAACCCGTTGAACTTACGGTGCTGGAGTTCAGGATTATGCAGGCTCTTTTGCATGCCGATGGAGCTGTGTTGTCACGGGAGGAAATAGCTGCCCGGGCCGGCGTGGAAAAGGAGGATTTCAACCCCCGGGCCATCGATGTCCATATTGCGGCAATCAGGAGGAAAATTGCGGGGTGTGAGGCAAAAATCAAGACCATAAGGGGCATGGGGTATCAGTTGGGACTCCTGAAGAACTGACGAGAGCAGGGTCGATAGTATTACAGTGTGCGAAGCTCTGCGCCGAGGGAATTTTTGAGTTCGGTAAGGATTTCCTGCTCCATCTGGTCGACGGCCTCGTGCCTGAGCGTGCCATCTTCATCGCGAAAACAAAGCGAGAGGGTTATGCTCTTGTGGCCTTTTGCAATCCCTTTACCCCGATAGATGTCTACGAACCTGACATCCTCAAGGACTCTGGGGGCCTTACGATGAACCGCTGCGGCAATTTGTGCCCAGGGGAGGTTTTCATCGACCACTATTGACAAATCTCGCTCAATTGCCGGGAATCTTGGTATGGGTTTGAACTTTATGGGGCCGCTTTCAATGGACAGCAACTGCTCAAAATCCAGTTCTGCTGCTGACGGCCTGATATTTTTCAGATCGAATTTATCAGTGACTTTTTCAGATACGATCCCGGTCAGACCTATGATTTCCCCGTCTATTTTTATTTCGGCAGCAAGCCGGGCCCATGGGGCATAAGCCTGGGAGAATTCCACGACAGCTTGTCTGTTCAGGCGGCGCAGGAGTCCTTCGATTACACCTCGCAGATCCTGAAAATCGCTGTCACAGAGGATAGCCAGCTTCGTTTTTTCTTCAGGCAGGTGGTCATCTTCAACAGGGGTAAAAGTATTCGCCAGTTCATAGATTCGGCAAGGCAGGTTTCCGGCGTTTGTATTGGTGCGCAAGACGGTCAGCAGTGAGCCGATAAGACTGCGGCGAAGAAGATTGGCATTTTTGCGGGAGACGTCTTTTACCGCGAGATGATCGGTCCGTCCACGGCTGGTGATGATCCGGGCGGAGCTGTCGTCGACAAAGGTGACGCTGATGGTTTCGTAAAATCCGCATCCCTGCAGAAACGTACCTACCTGTGAAGCCAGTCTTTGTCGCCGGTCCAGCGGAGCTACCTCGATGCTTATCCTGCCTTCTGTGGGGACTTTGTCATAGCCGTAGACCCGGGCAACCTCTTCGATCAGATCGGCTTCGCGGTAAACGTCGCTTCTCCAGGAAGGCACGGTACACTGGATTGACTCGCCGTCGTCAACAGGCTTGAAGCAAAGCGCCGAAAGAATAGACATCATCGTGGCTTTGGGGATTTCCACGCCCAGCACGAGTTTGAGGCGGCTGGGGCGAATGAATACTTTGGCAGGCTCCCACCTTGCCGGGTAAGCATCGACAACTCCGCGTGCAGCGGTGCCGCCCGCAACTTTGATTATCAGTTCGATAGTGCGTTGTGAGGCCCAGTCCACGCGGTCCTTATCAACTATTCGCTCGAATCGAAATGCCGCTTCGCTTGGAAGTGCCAGTTTGCGAGAGGTTGTGCGAACACTGACAGGATCGAAATACGCATCTTCCAGCAGTATGGTTGTGGTCGAGTCGGTAACCTCGGTGTCAAGACCACCCATTACACCTGCTATAGCCACTGTTTTTTCAGAATCGGCGATCACAAGCATCTCAGGACTCAGATCGCATATTGTCCCGTCGATACTGGTGATTCGCTCGCCGGGCAGTGCTTTACGGACGATGATTTTGCCTCCGGTTATTTTGTTATAATCAAAAGCGTGGGGCGGCTGGCCGGTTTCCATCATCGCATAATTGGTCGCGTCAACAACGTTGTTTACGCTGCGGAGGCCGACCGCTTCGAGCCTTTGTACCATCCACTGCGGAGATGGGCCGACTTTTACTTCCTCTATGACGCGTGCGGTGTAACGGCCGCAAAGTTTCGGCTCGGCGATTTCGACGCTGACCAGATCAGAAGCGTGTTTTTTGCCTTCCTGCAGCTTTATCGGAGGCAGTTTTAATTCGGCTCCTGTTGCGGCGGCAAGTTCTCTGGCAACGCCTATATGTCCGAGGCAGTCGCCGCGGTTGCTGGTTATCTCAAGATCAATTATCCAGTCATTTCCGCTACGTTCAATTGATTCGCAGGGCAGGCCGACATTGCTGAGTATTTCGGTGATCTGTTCAGCAGGGCCGTTGAAATCAACATAGTCATGCAGCCAGTTAAGCGATATTTTCATAAAAACACACCAGATTGAACTTTAAGACCAAATACAATAACACCTTATCATCTTGTTGTCAATACGTTGGCAGGCAGCTATTTCCGACATAGTCAGCGGTTTGATCAGGTCTTTTTCAGGGTGGCGGATTAAAAGGTCTTGCTAGTCAGGTTTGTTAGGCTATAATCAGCCGTGGTGGGCTGACAAGATCGAAAATGAAGGAGATGGTACGATAAACCCGCCTTCGGCGGGAAACGGCTCTTTGACAAGTGAATGATATTTTTTCTTTCTTTTTTCGCCATGTATTGTGAAGGCGAAAAAAGCGAGAAAATATCTGTTCGTAAAATATTTTGTTGGCGTTTGAGCTTCGGTTACGATTGGACTTTCAGCCGGAGTAGAATAGGCCATAGGCTGCATTGTTTATATGGGGCATTGCGACCCTGTATAGGAGTATGGTGAGCGCCGACGCAGTAAGTCCATCTTCAAGGACGAGTCTACTCCAGGTAATGTTAACTTTTTTTGAGATTAGGAGAATCACAGATGAGTTATTTAGGAGTAGACCTGCACACTAACAGTTTTACCGTGTGCTACAGAAGCAGTAAGGGCAAGGAACGGATAGCAACTTTTGAGGTTAGAAGGATCGGTCAGTTTCGCAAGACTTTGCGTAAGCGTGATGAACTTGCGGTAGAGGCAACCGGCAACACAGCCTGGTTTGTTGAACAGATTAGTGATAGAGTTTCGAGGGTTATTGTGGTTAACCCTCATCGGTTTAAGGTTATCCGCAAGTCAGTTAAGAAGACCGACAAGCACGATGCCAAAACATTGGCTTTCTTTTTGAGTAAGGATATGTTGCCTGAGGCAAGAATGAAAAGTAAAGAAAACGCACAATTACATTCATTGGCCGGCACCAGAGACAAGCTGGTCAAGCAGCGTACGGCTTTGATCAATAAGATTCACAATATACTTAACGGTCACGGCATGAAGTACAAGAGAGAGCCTCTGTCAACAGACAAGCATCTCAAGAAGGTATTGTCTTTTGATTGGGATGCAATTGTCCGTGTTGAACTTGAGGTTCTTGCCGAGCAGATACGTTCGCTGACTAAAAGCATCAAGAAACTGGATGAGCAGATGTCCGAACATGGTAGAAACCTTAAGGGTCATAAAAACCTTGCCAGCATCAAGGGTATCGGAGAGCGTTCAGCAACAGTGCTTCTGTCTGTGATTGACGATGTTAATGATTTTGCTGATGAAGATAAGCTGGCGGCATATTTTGG
>JBDRHL010000154.1:0-7704 GCA_043816955.1 Planctomycetota bacterium
TCTATTGCAAAGCTTATTTCTCTGCTGCGAAACTACTGCCATGTTTCTGAGAAGTTATAAACGTAAAAAGAACGGAAAGTGGCACGAATATTTCAGCGTCGTGGAAAATCGAAGGGTTGCCAATAGTAAGACAGTGCGCGATGGCATGTATCTGCTGAGAACCAATCTTACTGAAACCAAGCCCGAGGTCATCTGGGAAAGATATGTTCTGCTTACTCAGGTTGAAGCTGCGTTTAAAAGCTTAAAAAGCGACCTTGCAGTCCGTCCGGTGTATCATCAGCTTGAGCACAGAGTAGAGGCACATATATTTGTAGCCTTTCTGGCGTATTGTTTGACGATTACTCTGCGGCAAAAACTACGTTATCACGCCGCCGGCCTGACAGCCAGGGATGTCCTTGATAAGCTCAGTGCAATTATGATAATAGATGTGCGGATACCGACAACCGATGGGCAAATGCTTGAGATGCGCAGATACAGCCAGCCGGAACTTGAACAGCGGATAATACTGGATAAGCTGAAGATGAATCTGCCAAAGCAACCGCCGCCAAAGATATACGGCCGCCAGCTAAATGATAGGTTTTGTGGTGGAAACTAACCCCGCTGGCGCTATCAAAACCGCCGATTTTAATGCCTATCTGCGAAAGTTGGGTTAACTGTTCTCTCTACTGTAAGCCGAATAAAGAATTATTGAAAAAAATGAGCATTAAAAATACTAACTGTAGAAAAAACCTTTGCAATTTTTACTAAAAAGCTTAAATTATTACCCCATAATGAGCGATACCGGGTCTATACGGAGATTACTCGGAGAAGAAAATGAGTGAGGTAAAAATCCTCCTGAACGAAAAGGACATACCAAAACAGTGGTACAACCTAACTGCTGATTTGCCCACCCCCCTGCTGCCGCCTCTTACGCCGGACGGCAAACAGATTACACCCGATATGCTTGCACCGGTGTTTCCGATGAATCTGATTGAACAGGAGGTAAGCAGCGAAAGATGGATTGACATTCCGGATGAAATTCTCAACATACTTTATCGCTGGCGGCCCGCGCCACTGCGACGAGCTGTATATCTTGAGAAGCATCTAAAGACGCCCGCGCGGATATACTATAAAGATGAAAGCCTAAGCCCTCCCGGCAGCCATAAGCCTAATACAGCTGTGCCTCAGGCCTGGTATAATAAGCAGTTCGGAATAAAAAAAATCACCACGGAAACCGGTGCCGGCCAGTGGGGCAGCGCCCTTGCCTTTGCCTGCCAATTACTGGGGCTTGAATGCAAGGTGTACATGGTCAGAATAAGTTTCGACCAGAAGCCTTTCAGAAAAATAATGATGCAGGTCTGGGGGGCAAAGTGTGTCGCCAGCCCCAGCCACCAGACAAACGCCGGCAGAAAAGTCTTAGAAGAGATGCCAGATACGCCGGGCAGCCTGGGAATTGCCATCAGTGAAGCTATTGAAGAAGCCGTGACTGATAAAACCGGCAAGACTCGCTATTCTCTCGGCAGTGTGCTCAACCATGTGCTGCTGCATCAGACGATAATAGGGCTTGAGGCTAAAAAGCAATTGAAAACGGCTGGCGAAAAACAGCCTGATATAGTGATCGGCTGCGCAGGGGGAGGGAGTAATTTTGCAGGTTTGGCATTTCCATTCACACTCGATAAAATCAATGGCGCAGATATTCAGATTATACCAACAGAACCGACTGCATGTCCTACAATGACACGGGCGCCATTCGTATATGATTTTGGTGATACGGCCTGCACGACCCCCCTGCTGGCAATGTATTCTCTCGGACATTCATTTATTCCGGCTCCGATTCATGCCGGCGGTCTGCGTTATCATGGAATGGCACCGTTGGTTTGCCAATGTATAGCCGAAGGGCTTTTTGAGCCAAGATCTTATCACCAGATAAAATGTTATGAGTCTGCGTTGACATGGGCACGAACGGAAGGAACGATATGCGCCCCGGAGACCAGCCACGCTGTTGCTGCAGTAATAGATGAAGCAGTAAAATGCAGAGAAAGCGGCCAGGAGAAGGTAATAATCTTTAATTACAGCGGCCACGGCTTGATGGATTTGAGTGGTTACGATGCTTTCTTATCAGGAAGACTCGTTGAATACGAACTTCCGGAAGAAGATCTGGAAAAATTCACAAAGGTTCTTGGCGGCCTGCCTAAGGCCCCGGTGCGAAAAAGCGGCAAATGGTAAAAGTTTGTAATCAATCAGCATAAAAAATGGACTAGAAAGCTAATATTTATTAAGGAGATGATTATGAAAAAGATGGTTGTCACAAGCGCGGTAATATTGTTGGTTGCAGTAACCATGGCTAGTGCCCAGGAGGCGCAGGAATCTGAGTTGCACGGTTCGATCGATATAACATATTTGAGTAAATATATCTGGCGAGGCTTTGACATTTACGGCGACAAGAGCGCGATCCAGCCAAGTATAGACCTGGATCTGTTCGGCACGGGCTTTGGAGTCAATATTATGGCACACAGAGCCAATTCAAGCGGATATGAAGATGGCGAGCGATGGGATTACACTTTATACTATGGAAATAGTGTTTTCGAAGACGAAGTCTATGCCACCAATTACCGACTGGCCTATGTGTACTATAATTATCCCGACGTCAGCAGCCACAATAAAACCAGTTTAGATCTGCAGGAAGCCCAGGCACTATTTTCATGGCCCAATATTTTACCGATAAAAGGTCTGGTCCCAAGTTACGTTCTTGTGAAATTATGGCCGTCCAGCAGCGGCACTCCTGTAGGATGCCGCTCTGCTTCCGGCGGGACCGCTTCCGGTTTTGCGCATATCTTTATGCTTGATTATGGTCTTCATGTGCAGGATCTGGGACTGGAAAGCACTGACCAGGTCTTGAATCTGCATTCGGAAATGATTTACAACGATGGTGTCGGTCCTAACGGCGCCAATGTTGATCATGATTGGTCAAACGTGGTCTTTGGTATCTCCACAGACTTTGAGCTTGGCAATGGTTTTGTTTTCACGCCGGGAGTGTATCACCAGATTACGCTGGATACATCTGTCAACGACGATAAGGACGAAACCTGGGTTAGTCTAAACTTTAAGTATAAATTCTAAAACTCTTCGATAATTCTATACTAAGTCTAAAACACAAAGTAAAGTATCGATGTGTCAGGCTCAGCAGCAGGATTTGTCGAAGGTAAGACGTTGCACGAGAGATTTCAAGTAGTTTCCCCTGTGCGGGAAACTACTTGAAATCCGCGGTTTTGGCTCTACAACAGGGCTACAATACATCAAGCAACCAGATATAACATACCCCAGCCTCAAAAAATACCCCATTTCAGATCGGAAGAGTTATTCGTGCATCCATTTTCTGATTTTTCACTGCCGGCTGCTGCTCAACTATATTTTAACGGGTTCACAAAGGTTTTTGTCACTGTGAGCTGTTTTTCCGCAGTGTCGGCATCTGAACTTCGGATCACTGATTAGCTGTTCATATTCCTGCTTATCGCTTAGATGAAAACCCTGCGATACAATATAGCAAAGATGCCTGCTATGCTGAGGATTCCTGCACGCGGTATTATGCTGTATGTTTTGTTCGGCCATTTGGTTCCTCTCAGGTTCGAAGGCTTGCTTGAACTGTCTGTTTCCATTTTTGCGAATTGCACCCTCGCGGGCGGGAGGCCTCATTATTTCCGGCCTCCCGCCGAATTGCCGAATCATCTGCAAAGGATTCGCACCCTGCAGTTGCCAACATAATTACGGGGTCAGACAGTTGGCGTCACAGGGATCATTACACACGAGCCAATTGTCCGCCAGCATATCCAGGTCAATGAAGTTAACATAGCCGTTATTGTCGATGTCGCCGGGCAGGTCTTCCGTCTCGTCCAGCAGGTCCGCAAGCGGGAACTGTACCATCTCTCTTGACGTCACCAACTCGGTCCCGGTCATGGGGTATTCAATCCAGGCTTCACTCTCAGCTCGCACGATCATTACCTTGTTAGCGTCAAAATTTTCAATAGGTCCGAGGTCGAAGGCTATCTCATCTGCGTTCGGATCATCGGCATCAAGCTGAATAGGCCCGGCTCCGCCGAGTTCATACCAGGTTATCTCGGGATGATCATCGACAAAGTTCGGATCCAGGTCATTGAGATCGTAAGGCGTGTCAACCAGTGCATAATAACGTTCGGTCACATCAATCGTAGGCTGTGGCGGGGCTCCAAGGCCCACATTCACATCAGGCAAAAATGCAATATCATTCGTCCCTGCTGTCCAGTCCCGCCAGGTGTGTGCAATAGCCAACTCGAGGTTGCGGGCATCGTTGAGTCTTGGCTTCAAATGAAATACAACTCCGGCCAACCCGATTATTCGTCCGCACTGATCCGTCCAGAATGCCGTCGC
This sequence comes from Planctomycetota bacterium, assembly GCA_043816955.1. GTDB lineage: Bacteria > Planctomycetota > Phycisphaerae > Sedimentisphaerales > CAYZTY01 > JBDRHL01. The sequence goes on from JBDRHL010000154.1 coordinate 4,384, forward strand.
CACAGGCGGTGTCTGAGAGCTTTTAGTGTTGAAACACGCCGCAGCCTGTCCGCCGGGCGGAACGGTGCCACCGTACCAGTGAATGATTGTAACGCCGCCAAACTGAAAGGATACATGTCTCTTAAACGGGCTGTGGATGGCCTTGGTAATGACCCAGTGGCCTGGTATCACCTTGGTCAGGTCATACGCCGTCTGGCCGGTACGGTTTGTGAAGTGCTCCTGGCAGTCCCAACCTTGCGGTCGGCGGGGGATGGCCGCATAGTCGATGGAGACATCGCCGCTGCCGTTGGTTTTTGTTCTTATCTCGACCCAGTGTTGCAGGTAGGCAAGACCACGGATCTCAATGGCAATAGCAGTACTCGGATTGTTTCTCGTGTTGACTGTGCAGATCAGAACACCATCTATGTAGATCTGTGCATCGCCGTCATTCTGGTCACAGCCGTTCAGTTGAACCCATACCTTGCTGCTGCGCCGTTTGAACTGGCTTTTCCAGAAGACCTGATAGCTGATCTTGTCGTAGAGCCAGCAGAGCCGATCTCCCGGCCTCGGATTTCGCCACTGCCATGAAGGGAAGAATCGCACGTCAAGAGCACCCTGGCTCCAGGATGTCTTATGGGCGTCCATGTTTTCAGCGGGAATTACTTCCCACCATCTGGGATCATTCTGCTGCACATACGTACCCCTGTATACCTGGTATGTAGCAGCGTATGTTGGAATTGAAGAACAGAGCAGTACAGCAGCAAGTCCCAAAACAATAAATACTGCAGTTGAATGTTTTTGTGGTTTCATTTTAGGCACCTCCTCTTCTATTAGCTTTTAACCGGTTATTTGTTTACGGAATAAGCGAGAGCAACTGCTGCCAGAGGTATCTGCGCGTCAGGGCGGCTTGAGCCTGATTATGTTTTTGTTCCCTTCCATCATTAGTACACTTTACCTCCTGCCGATAAAGCCAGACACTCAATATCTTGGGGGGAGATAAACTGTCTGCAAACACAACCATCCTCCCCCCGCTTTATCCAATCACTATGTAAAAGGAAAGCTGATGTTGTAGAAAAGTCAAGAAAAAAATCCCAGTTACCTGAAAAATATTATCCGAAACTGCAGAAAACAGATCGAATTTACCACAAGAAACTAAAAAGCAGGCCCAGGCAGACTGCTCAGAATACCCGCACCGCCGCATCACCCACGCACTTATTTTCTAAGGATTTTCCTATCCCCTTAAGCCTTTAACCCCTAAAAAATCAGGTTCTTGCCCGTTTCTCCGGGTTCGAAGATGTGTATTTTGTCCGTATCCAGGTAAATAGGCATTTCCTGATCAGGACTGAACCTGTAATGTGGCGCAACGTTTGCGATAAGCCTCACGTCCAAAGCATTTTCTAGATAAAGGTCTATCCTGTCACCGAGCGGTTCAATAACTGTAACTGTTGTGGAGATACTGTTTTCCGGCTGGTCAGCATATGGTTCAGGTGAAAGTGATTCCGGCCTGATTCCCAGGGTAAGCTGTTGATTTTTATGCTGTTTTACTTTTTCCGTCAGTCTTTTGGGAAGTTTTATAACTTCCGGACCTATCTTAAAGCCGAGTGAGCCGTTCTCCGTTACGAGGGCTCCTTCAAGAAAATTCATCGGCGGCGTGCCCAGAAAACCCGCAACAAATCTGTTTACCGGCTTATCGTAAACTTCCATTGGATGCGCTACCTGCTGGATCACACCATCGTACATTACACAGATACGGTCGCCCAGTGTCATTGCCTCGGCCTGGTCGTGAGTTACATATATCGAAGTTGTCTGAAGCTTATGGTGTAGAGACTTTAATTCCGCTCGTGTTGTAACACGAAGTTTAGCATCAAGGTTTGATAACGGCTCGTCGAATAGAAAGGCTTTAGGATTTCGTACTATCGCCCTGCCCACCGCCACTCTTTGTCTCTGGCCGCCGGAAAGGGCTTTGGGTTTTCTGCCGAGCAGTTTTTCTATGTCTAGAAGTAACGCTGCATCGTTAACACGTTTTTTTATTTGATCCTTAGGAATTTTCCTTAGTTTCAGACCAAAGGCCATGTTGTCAAAGACAGTCATATGGGGATACAGAGCATAGTTCTGGAAGACCATGGCAATGTCACGGTTTTTCGGAGGAATATTATTTACCACCTCATCAGCAATGCTGATAGTGCCCTGAGTTATCTCTTCCAGCCCTGCTATCATTCGCAAAGTGGTGGTTTTGCCGCAACCGGATGGGCCGACGATGACCATGAATTCCTTGTCAGCAATGTCAAGCGAGACACTTTTAACAGCGACAACATTACCTTCAAATATTTTGGTTACATTTTCAAGATTTACGCGCGCCATCTTTTTTATAGCTCCAACTTTTGTCAATATTTTGTGCAATGTATTGCTGAAACTGAGTCGGAGCAATACATTCTGTCGCAAACGCCACAAGTGTCATAAAACCCAGGCTGCTATGCGGACAGTGATTATTATATGCCAATCGCGAACTTTCCACAACAACCTTTGTCTTTTTCACTGAACGAAATACTTCCCGGTTCAAATATTCCAAACTGGCTGCATATCTCATCGATGCTTCGCGATAGGCAACCCCTGGTTCTGTTAATGCGGTAGATATTCTTTCGGCGGCGACGTATCAGGCGACCTGCGCAGCTGCCCGCTTTTAGCGCACTTAATTGTTTCTTCCATCATAGCCATGTGATATATAATGAAAACACCTTTCTTTTTTATTTCCCGGATGACTTTTTGTGCAAATGGCAGACATAATTCAGCCTCCCATTTAATATAATCATCAGGAAAAACAAGTCCCCAATCTAAGTGGTAGTCCTGAACAAGCATACAATTCATATCTATCATCTTTTCCAGATCATTTCTATTTTCACGATAAGTAATCCCAGCAGCAGACATGCCAAATTCCATCGCAACAGGAAACAATGGAATTCGTTTCGGATTCTGCCCTAAAGAACATAGTTTCAAATTCTTCAAAATAGTGTTTGTGTCCACAAATTTTCCTTACAGACTATCGTGGTATAGTTCAAATGCTCAATTTAAATCTGCAAATCTTTTCAACCGCCAACGATTTCATAGAGCCAGGCAGTGCTGCAGTACTGTTACCAGCCTTCAGCGTGAGTTAATCTGTGTTATTTGAGCAATCTTTTAGCAGTTGCAGCGATATTTCCCGGGGAGAAACCAAACTTATCCAGAAGCCAGTCATGAGAGCCAACGCAGTGGACATAAGTATCAGGCAAACCTATCATCTTAAACGGTATACCCGTGCCAGCCTCAGCTAACACCTCCGCTACTGCACCACCCAGCCCACCATTA
>JBDRHL010000155.1:0-3685 GCA_043816955.1 Planctomycetota bacterium
TTGGCCATCTTTGCCAACTCATTCTCATTTGGGCTGAGATTGATGTGTACGGTTAATGGTCTTGGCATTCCAGAACTCCTTAAAGAATCTTCTCTGGAATACCTATCGGCTATCGGCAGTTAATATCTTGAATTGGTATAACCTGATAGTTAAGATTCAGAATATAGTCACCATCAGGAATTGCCATAGGAAGTGCAATTGTGCCGACACCTGTCGTATCGATTGTTGTGCCTCCGTTATTCGGATCAGCGGCTAAGGAGACTTCACCATCGAAGAGTCCATTATCACAAACAAAACCGCTGAGATTGCAGTCTCTGGCCATCGCGAAGATACGCTGATTTTCAGGTACTATTACCGGAACAAGCTCAAAGCTATCTATCTTGAACCTGTCGTAACTGCCGGAACTTGATTCATCGAAGCTGACCGCGAATTCACCGGCAGAAACATCGTTGACGGTGATATATTTGCCGATAATAAAGCCTTTATCATCAAAAGCCATGCCGTTCGGCCCTGCCAGGTAATCCGTGCCGATCCATTCTCCACTTACAGCATTACCGTCAACGGTAGTATCAAAATAATGATAATTCTTGTATGTGCTGTCGCCTCTTGTGAGAGCTTCGTGCTCGGTAATGGAGCCCGATCCGAGGGTGTGGATTTTTACCTGGCCATAGGAACCTCCCCAGGACGTAAGCGACCATGTACATTTGAGGAAGTAATCACCGTCGGGAACCGCATTGGGAAACGCGATAGTACCCACACCGGTACCGCTTTGCCCAGGAGCGATGTCAACATATGTCGCTGCCGCCGAAGCCTGGCCACTGAGGTTACAGTCTTCTGCTTCGATAACTGTCGAAGAAGCGTTGCCATCTGCGTATGGCAGGTCCGCGGTGATCGGTGTTACTGTCACGCTGTTGACATCAAGTATAACGGCAGCGTAGATCGACTCATATCCATTTACGTCGACTGCCTGTGCACGCAGGATATTAGTTACACCGGCAGAGAGTGTAAACGTGGCTTCATAAGGTTCAATCGAATCTTCGCTCGTCGTCCAGTCCGCACCACCATCAATACTTTTGCCGAAGACAACCTTGTCAGTTGTCGCCGCACCTGCCACCGCTGTAGCCAAAAGTGTAACATCGTTCGGTTCCATGACCTGGTAGTCTGTCAATGCTGCGTTTGCATCTTTGTCAATGAAGCTGACCGATGGCCAGCCCAGTGTACTTCTGATGTCCTTTGCGGCATCACCGAATCCAGACATTCGTTCATCTTTGTCGTTACCATTTGCATCAACAAGTGAATAGCCGGTTGGCTCATCGTTGTAGGTATAGACCCTCGCACCGCCGGCTCCATAAATAAAGGCGGTATGCAGCTTTTCGTATACATCCAGATAATTACTTCTATCGCTGAGAAACTCGAACAACTCGTCTGTGCATGGCGGCCCAAGCCGACAACTCCATAGATCAATAGCAGCACACGTGGTGATCTGATCACTTATTTTGATCGGATGGATGGTAGCCGTGAAACTGTCAAGACCAAGCTGTCCATTGGCCTCGGTAACACGGTGTTCAACCATCTGCGAGTTAAGCATAATCACACCACCCATCGTAGATGCAGCCTCGTCTTCGTTAAAGTCATACCATCCACAGGGATCACAGTGGTTTACAATGGTCGACCGGTTTGGATCGGATGTTTTGTGAATACCACAAAACGCCGATATCCAGTTTATCTGGGCTTCCGTCCGGCCTGGCTCGCATTCAGACTCGTCATCGATTAACCAGCCCGTAATGTTATTGCCAAGTGATGTGCCTTTCCAGGTCTTAGCGTCCCATGCGTCCCTGTTATTCTCGATCCACTCGGTAAGAGCGGGTTCATTGACTGAAAAGTCGTTAGGTGCGCTGTTGATGATGTTATAGGCGTTTATGCATTCCATGTCCCAATTCATCGCCGCGGCAATCATCTGGTCACTCCAACTGCTAAATTGGCTGATGGCCATATTGTCACAACCATTACGCGCAAGGTCCATCAGGGCGTATTCCCAGGTGAAATTGTCGTTATCCGGTGGGTAGTAATACACTCCGATTTTAAAATCATCAGCGGGCGCTACATTTATAAATGTAAGCAAAATAAAAACTGCAACCGTTAGTTTGAAAACAACTTTTTTTATCTTCATAATACTTCTCCTTATCTTTTAACTGACCGTTTCTATTTATTCAATAGGCTCAAATTTGAAGTAGTCGATTCTTAAATGATCGTATGTGCCGACGGATTTATCCCAAACATGTATTACCAATTCATCAGCGCTTATGCCTTCGAGTGTAAGCGAACTGCCGACCGGCGTGTTTGCATCGACTGAAAAGCCAAAACCATTTGGCCCGGCAAGTTCGTCAATCTGGTAAGGGCAGTAGCCTGTGGGGTAAAAAGTGTGCCAGTCGTTTTGTGTGTTCACATCGTTTTCGATAACTGTTCCGCTGGCTCCAGAGGCCAGTGCAATCTTGTATGCGGCACTGCTGCCCTCATTCGCATCCCACGAACCAATCGCATATCCCATCGTCAGGATGTAATTGCCGTCGGGTATAGCCTCGGGAATATTAAAGAGCACCTCACCACTGGCGTTAATATTATTGTTATTAGCGTCTGTGGCCATGTTGACCCATGGACCATTGACATACCAATGCACGTTGGCATCAGGATAAGCCCCGCCGCCTTCATAGAGGTTGCAGTCCTCAGCTTCAACCTGACCAGTTTTTTCAATTCCGTAAACCGGCTCCAGCGTAAAGTAATCGATCGCAAGATAGCTGTCCTTTGCAAGAGCATTGTCGGTAATCTGGATTCTCAGGTCGTCGGCACCGATATTTGACAGCGAAAGATAAGGGCGCACAGGCGAGTTTGTCCATGTCAAAAATCTCATGCCATTTGGGCCTGCAAGATAATCGGTCGACCACATATCATCGTCGGCGGTAGGATTATTAACATCACCACCCGGATAGAAATCATGGATTTGCCCGCTGCCGTATCCGCCCTCATCTGCGGTACTGCTGACAGCTTCAGGCTGAAATCCAGCCTGCATAAGGATAAGGAACAGTAAATATTATCGGACGTCCCACCCTTAAGGGTGGGGTAGGAGGAACTTGTTGACGGCATCATAGAAGACGCTATTATTTATAACCCAGGTGGCCCCCATTTGGGCGCTTATCCTGGCCCCCTTTTAAATGCTTTTCGCCACTCTGCCCAGTCACCTCCATTCCCACAATCCATGCGACTATTTTCGGGTTACAAAATACATTAAAACGATATCGTTACACTTGCCATGGCTAAATTTATTTCAAACAAAAAAGATACTAAATATTACTTAAAACGTTTTTACCTTCCGATCAAAAAATATATAGGAGCTACATATCCAATTAATAAGAAGGCCAATCGAATGATAGTAAAAGTTAAGTAAAAGATTGCGTGCAATGCGCGGCTGCATAAATCTGTCCCCATCGTCTGGACAGAAACACCATCGGTTAAGGTGAAACTGCTCCCTATGGGAAAGGTAAGAATAATAAGCTATGAAACCGGAGCCTCCGGTTTGCGGGTATAATTCGTGATCTGTGTCACAATACCTGGACATTAACGTGGTCGTCTTGTGGACGCCACAAATTTTATAACAGGAGGCTCCTAATGGACAAGTATATCGGATTTG
>JBDRHL010000156.1:0-2336 GCA_043816955.1 Planctomycetota bacterium
CGCTTCCCGTTAATCAACTTTTTCATAAGTTCCTCCCTTTTTTCTGTTACTCTTTGCTGGATTAACTTTCAATTTCACCATAGCCGCTGATTCAGTTATAAGTGCTTGTCTTCCTTTCATCACCTCCTTTTGTTCTTAAGCATTATGTCCTTGACAGTCTTCAATAAGAGTCTTTCACTATCTCCGCGCGATAAGACACCAGCACTCCGATACGAAATAGTTCCCTGGTCGTAGGCATGCCTAATGTCTGGATTCGTCTGCCAAAGCCAGCATCGAGAACGATTGTGACCGGCGCATGCGGAGTGCCCGCCGTCCGCAGATCTTGCCAGATACTTATTATGGCTTCTCCATAACTGCCTACCACTGGCGAATCGTCCGCATGGTCAGGTGGACCATATTTCGTAACGAGCAGTCGCTTAATGTCGCGGTACACTATTTTCGCGATGAAAAGATCCTTGTCTCTTACCCCCAACAAATCAGCCTGGCCCGCACAAAGACCATTCTTTCCAAACTGAAATGCAAGATCGGCCGGTTGATCGACAAATGTTCCGCGATACACGCCGTATTCGCCGTATGCACCTTTTATCTCGTCTACCAGCGTGAAGCCTTGTTGGGCCATCGCCTTCGCGACTTGTTGCTTGCTCGCTCCCCAGGGAACCCCGACAAACCCGTCCACCGTCGCCGCACCTGCCCGGGCTATGCCGGAAAACATAACAATTGACACTGCCAATAAGGCAAAAACAGCGACCAGATAGAACATTCTCGTCTTTTTCATAAGCGCCTCCTTTTACAAATGAAGAAAGCCGCCGAAGACGTCGGCGGTTCTGATTTTGGCATTTAGTTGCTGCAAAGGACACACCCGCCGGGACCATCGATATCGCCATTGGCTTTTTTTGCAATCCTTCAAGGTCGCGTAGCAGTCATGACTAAATACATTGTAATACGGGCTATCTTGTGGGCAATTATGCACCACCTTTCCTCCCACGTTGCAGGCCAGATTATTACCCGAAGCAAGTATTATAGTGGTAGGCCTAATCTTTTTATTATCAATTTTTGTAGAAACTGGCTCTACGATAAGCTCTTGGCTCTTCCCTTCAGCAGGTGACGCATGCATATAACTGTACTGGGACATTGTATCTTTTGCTTTTGGTTTTTGATAACTGCTGCACCAAGTTTCATGGCCTGTACCGCATTTCTTATTGCACTCGGCACAAACACAGTTGATGATCTCCGAAACCTCAAGGTTTTTTTTATTCGTAGTATTCTCACTCCGGTCATTATTGGCTTCACACCTTTTGATGCAACCGTCACGTCCTTTTTGACAGTGATCGGTACACGCAGAATCATCCCCTTTCCCTGATTGTCTGCAGAGATTTAAACAAGTATCGTACGTGAGAAGGCAATCACGCACGCATTCAGCCAAAGCGACACCAGACAATAATACTAAAACAGTCAATACGCCTATTACTAATCCAATCTTTTTCATTCTCCAATCCTCCTTTTCTGTTAAAATGAGTCAATAGTTGTGGGTCTAAAAACTTGTCGCCCTAAACATTCCATATAACAACCTGTTCAATAATCCTTATTCTTGGGCCTTTTCTGATAGGCGGTATACCTGACATCTATCCTGCGTGCATCCTTATTATAATGATCTGAAATAAAGTTTGATTTACAGTTGACGTATATCATATAGCTATCGGAAGATTTGTCATCAGCGAGATACCAGATGGCTGTTTTGGAAGCTCACACACGTATCTACCAATATTGGCGATGCTGGACTAATTTTTTTACTCCGTCAGCCATCTTTTTATAGAGGCTATTCTCTGGTCGGCATCAAGTCTCTTATGGGCATCTAGTACAAAGTTGGCAGAAATCATAGCCCCCTGATGCTTCTTTGCAGGTACTCTTGGTGCTGTAGCACTCTCCGTTTTGTGAATTAAAATAGGGCTTGGATTGCGGACAGCGTGCCACTATTGCGGTCATATTGTAAGTATAACAGCAAAGCTGAGACCCCTCGGCAAGCCTAGGTGATGCGTTGTCGATATTTTGTGATTCGCCCTTGTCAGTACTGTGCTGGGCCACTGTATCTCTTGCTATTGGAGTATTGGCCTTTGGTTCCTGATAGCTGCTGCACGTGGTTGCATGGCCCGTTCCGCATTTGTAACCGCACTCGGCGCAGACGCAGTTGATTTCAGCCAATTGAACGGGAGATTCTGTCGGTAAATAAGATTCTTCTCTGCCTCTGCATCTTTTAAGGCAGCCATCAAGTCCCCGAATACAACTGAGTCGACACGTATCCTGTGAACAATACTTCATACAGGTTGCATACGTATCTT
>JBDRHL010000157.1:0-3664 GCA_043816955.1 Planctomycetota bacterium
CGTATTAAGGCTAACAGCATGATAGATTGCCGGCAAAAAGACGATTATGTTGGTGATTCTAGCGATAAACCCTTGATATGATAATTGCTTGGAGTAAATACAGCTAAATTTTAAGAACTTTCAACAGATATTTTTCGTCCCGGCCGGCTTTGAGGCGTTTGCCCTGCCTAAAAGACAAAAAGACTTGATTCTTATCATCTCCGTGGTTAATAAGGATGACCTCAATATTTTACTGATATATTGGAGCCCTTGGCCATGAATCCCAGACAAATTGTCTGTAAAACTCTTGATTTTCAAAACCCCAAAAGGGTCGCCCACTCTTTCGAGCCTTCTGACATTATCTACTGCACATACCAGACAAAAACCCATGCCACTGATTGGGAAAAAATAGACGACAAAAACTGGCGGCGACTCGACGAATGGGGAAACACTTGGGCCCGCGTTGACTCAACCTCGAAAGGAGAAGTCCTCAAAGGTGTCCTTGATAATCTCGACGACCTGGGAAAATACGACTTTCCCGATTTCTCCAATCCCCTTGATTATGAACTCGCTGGAAAAATCCGACATGAAAATCCCGACCGCTACCTCCTTGGCGGCATTCCCGGCTTCCCTTTCAACATCGCACGAAAGCTCCGCAGACTCGATAAATATCTTATGGATATTGTCCTTGAGCCTGACCGCATACACCTTCTCCACGACAGAATCGAAAAACCCATCACCCAGATGATCCGCAGCTACGCCTCCGCAGGCGCAGACGCTATCCTCTTCTGTGAAGACTGGGGAACCCAGCAGCAACTGCTCATCAGCCCACAACTCTGGCTGAAGGAATTCTTCCCTCGATTCCAGAGGCTCTGCACCCTCGCCCACGAATCCAGCCTGAAAGTATGGATGCATTCATGCGGCCGAATAGAAGCCATCATCCCTCACCTCATCAAAGCAGGTATCGACGTCCTCCAGTTCGATCAGCCCGACCTCCACGGCCTCGACAACCTCGCCGCATACCAGCTCAACGCCGGGATCACCTTCTGGTGTCCTGTCGACATCCAGAAAACACTCCAGACCAGGGACGAACACACAATTCGAAATGCAGCAAAACAAATGCTCGACAAACTCTGGAAAGCCCGGGGAGGATTCATCGCTGGATACTACCAGGACAACGACTCGATAGGCCTTGACCCCAAATGGCAGGCCTATGCCTGCGATGAATTCAAAACCCACGGCGTCGAAAAAAACTACCGCTGAAAGTACAAAATACTACTTGGACCCTTTACTCCCGGCAGACACAGCTATATAATAGTTCTGGTATCAGCAAGGCCCGAAAATAAATTACGACTGGGAGTAAATATCATGAAAAATACTATTCTTTCACTATTGGCTATCCTCATTCTGCTATGCACCGGCGGCCCTGTACTCGCAAAAGGCAATCCCGCAAACAAAAGCTCAAACGCCCGCGCCGCTCAGCACGCCAAAGCCGCCGGGAAAAATCCCCGTATAAAATCCGATAGCAAAGATGAAAAAAAACGAGCGGAAAAAACCACCGCCAAAGCCAAAGGAAAAAAACACCAGCAGCAGCTTGACGCCGTAAAAAATAAAATCGCTCGCGAGCAGGCAAAGCACCTCAAAAGAAAAACTCGCCTGGAGCGCATCCGCGAACTCGCTCTCGCACAGGAGGATACCAAAACCGTTGAGCGAGTCGACAAACTGATTGAAAAAGAACAGAACAGATACGACCGCAAACAATCACAAATGCAGAAAAAACAACAGGACATCCTGGAACTTTCACAAAAAGAGCAAGGCAAAGAATCATCTGAAACTGCTGACCAAAACTCCGATGACTAAACCAGGCAATAATAACCAACACCCTGCTGTACTCACTAAAAACTTATGAGACAGGCAAAAAAGTGCACAATCGCTGCTCCAGGCTTCACACTCATTGAACTTCTGGTAGTCATTTCAATAATAGCTATACTCATATCCGCTGCGATGCCCGCCCTTACTTCTGCCCGTCAGAGCGCAAAGGGCATCGATTGCCTCTCCAATCTCAGGCAATTGACATTGGCCTGGATGAACTACGCCCATGACAACGATGACAAACTTTGTTCTCCCCGACCCGATTGGAACGATGATCCGGGCAGCGGAAAACTTTCAGGGTCCCATTGGGTCGATGACGGCCCGGATATCCCCGGCAACACAGTTGGCGGCACGACCCAGGCGATCCGCAACGGCGTTTTATGGCCTTACACAGGCAAAAGCCTGGAGATATATCACTGTAAGACTGATCGCAGCAGCCGATTGAGAAGCTATTCTATTTCAGAAACGCTCGGAAGCAGGCTGTCTTTAATTCCCATGCCCTCTCAACAGCTTGCTTTTGCCGACGCCGCCGACTACAGGCACAAATGGATCACACTCCCATTCAATCCCATAACTTTCAGCATCGCTGCCAACCAGTACGTATGGAAAGCTGCTGCCGGCAATAACATCACAGACAGGCACAAGGAAGGCTTTAACCTCTCTTATGTTGATGCCCACTGTGAATACTGGAAGCTTAAACCACTGGCTCTCAGATTGGCCCGTTTCGAAATAGATCGTATCAAACAGTCGGACAACGACCCGGATATGAATAAAATGATGCGGATAACCATGCAGAAGTAATATTTGAAAGTACAATCAATGTTTTTCAGGTTCGATGACAAATACTGGCGATATAGGCTGTGGCAAAGCTGGCAGAATCTTCCTCTCAGAAAATGGATCATCCGAAATCCTAAGATCATTATCGCTATTACACTCGGCTCTTTGCTTACACTGGCCGTCGTCACAGCAGCTTCTTTATTTTCGGATTCCAAGCCGGAATATAAACCGCCGAAAAAAGAATGGTATTACGACCTGAACACCGGCAAACTCTTCACCGCCCAGCCGGGCTTGAACTGCCCTGTCGATGCTCCCTCAGGCCCCTTGCCGGACGGCAGCCCCGCAGGCGTAAGGGCTTATGTCCTCTCTTACAGTGATGATCCGAAAACCTCCGATTATTTTATCGCCTTTCTTGAAACAACCGACCCCTACATGTCCTCCGATTCTCAAAATCCCGCCGATCCGAATCTGGGCGGTGCTCAACGCTGGGCCGCTGGAAAGCTGATTCGAAGACTTAACGACGACCGCTGGTTCCCGGCAGCCGGCCACCAGGGCATCGATATCGTCAAAAAAGCCTTTGCTCCCGACAGCACCGGCCGCACCCCCTCATATTTGCTGCCGCATTAACCCGATCCCATTCTGCCTGTGCTATGTAAAAAAGAACTAGCCCAACTTTCGCAGTTAGGCATCGAGATCACTACTTTTGATAGCATCAGGGTGGTTAGTTTCCACCACAAACTTTACTATTCAGCTGACGGCTATACACCTTTGGCGGCGGTTGCTTTGGCAGATTCATCTTCAGCTTATCCAGTATTATCCGCTGTTCAAGTTCCGGCTGGCTGTATCTGCGCATCTCAAGCATTTGCCCATCGGTTGTCGGTATCCGCACATCTATCATCATAATTGCACTGAGCTTATCAAGGACATCCCTGGCTGTCAGGCCGGCGGCGTGATAACGTAGTTTTTGCCGCAGAGTAATCGTCAAACAATACGCCAGAAAGGCTACAAATATATGTGCCTCTACTCTGTGCTCAAG
>JBDRHL010000158.1:0-3863 GCA_043816955.1 Planctomycetota bacterium
TATAGTTTCTACACGAGAATCGTTATATTTCAAAAAATTTGAACCCAAATACACTTTAGATGTGTTAATAGGCCAATATTGCCAGAACAGTGTAAAAAATGGCTTCCATAAGTCACTGTATTTATCGCAGGATATAATTAATATAGAAGTATCACTCATAACCAAAAGAAGAATGTTTTATTTAAATATTAACATTTAACTGCCCAAATTTATCAAAATAAAAATTATATAAAGATATATAAACTCAAAGCAAGTACCCCCTAAAACAAATGATACTTACCATCTTCCTTATCTATCATTGGCAAAACCTCAACTTACCAAACGCATTGCTCAACCCGATAGTAACAACTTGCCTTTCATCTTTGTTAAGCAAAAAAACGTAACCCAGCAACAAGTATCCGGCCGAAAGAACAAGGCATACAATCAATAGGTCGCCCAGACTGCTCAGAAAACAGATGCTTATATACTTCCCTGCCAGCACTAATATACAGCTTAAAAATACAGGCCTCGCAAATATTTTTTTTACATACTCTGTAAGACCAACGGAAACAATTCTTGCCTTAACCACATGGAGCAAAATCAACAGATCAATAATGTGCTCGATAAGCCACGCAAACGCAGCTCCTTCAATTCCAACCAAGGGAATCAATAAAACGCATAATGCCAGGTTGATAACTGCAATCAGGATGTGTACCTTCGCTACCACCCTGCTAAAGCCACAGGCGGTGACGAGGGAAAAGGGCACGCAGGCGTAGCAACTCATGAGCAGACCAATGGCCAGTATTTGCAAAGTAACCCGACCATGTACAGCATAGTCGGGATTGATCCAGTACTGGAGTATTTCATTGCCAAATGCGGCGAGCAAGACCGCCACGAATGTTGAACCGATCACGACATATTTGAAGGCACTAAGGTAGTACTTCTTCAAGCGTTCTTTATCTCTCATGGCATGATACTTAGAAAAGACAGGGAAGAATGCTCTCATAATATTGTTGGGGATATACCATAGCCTTGAGGAAATATCATAGGCAACAGTGTAGTATGCCAGACTGGTAAAGGGCAGGAAGACAGTTATCATAAATTTGTCAAGATGTATTATGGCATTACTGGTGACTGCTGCTAATGAAAGAGGCATCCCATACCTTAGGAGCTCAAGCGCCACGCCTTTATCAAAGCCTGGCCTGATGCTGAGAGATGGATAAGCCTTCTTGGTAAAAATAATGACCGTTATTGCGCCCAAAAGAGTCAACACCACACTCCCAAACACTATCTCGAATATACCATACCCAAGAAAAATCAGAGCAATTGTGAGCAACAGCTTTAGACTGTTAAAGAAAGCATCGCAACCACTAACTATTGTAATCCTTTGGAATCCAGAAGGTATTGCATTTGAATAGTTCTTCAACAGAACAAAGCTTAAGCCGATGCTTGTAATATACAAGACATGCAACGCGGTATTCTTGAACTCAGCTGTAACCTTAAAAACATTTTCTACTAGGAATTGCGAAAGTAGAAATAAGGAAGTGCCACCAACACAACCCATTATAAGGAAAATCGTTAACGAAGTGGTAACGATACTGTTTATTTTTGCTGAATCTCCTTTCGCATGATACTCCGATATAAACTTTGTAAGGGCACTACCCAAACCCAAGTCCAAAAAACCCATATATCCTACAACAACAAAACTAAGGGATAACAGAGCATATGGTTCTTTTCCAAGTGAATTGACTATATAAGGCAGAACCAGCAGAGACAAAACCACTATCCAGCCTTGTGACGCAAACAAGGCAACAGTATTCAACACGATGGTCTTTTTCTGACTGTGCTTCATTTCTCACACACTTTTGTTTCGCTTCTGCTCATGTGCCTTATAGTATCTGTTCAAGCATTCCCAGTCTTTGCGCTGTTCTCTCCACAACCCCCACAATTTTCGATCAGGTAGAATCCAGCTTCTAAGTGCTCGCTTTCTTTCACGCCAGAGTTTGCACTTATTGCTAAATATATAGAGCCATGCCTTCCACATATGTCTAAGCGCATACTGGTTCCACCGGAAAATCCCGTTCAAAGCAAATTTCAGCAGCCATTTTAAAACTGGCCACACAAGGTAAGGCAAACGGAGCGTATACCAGTAAAAAAGGAACTCATTCCGGTAGAAATAGTAAAAGTACGGATTGTCCCAATCTTCCTTTACTTGAGATGAGAGCAATTTGGCAATGCCCGACGTTCCACTTCCGTGGTGAAACACAAATGAATGAGGTGTTGAATATATCGTATACCCTCTAAGGAAAGCCCGCCATGACCATTCATATTCTTCCCACGTGCAGAAAAATTCCTCCCGAAGAGGCCCGATCGCGTTCCATACTGATTTTCTTACAAGCCAAATACAGCCGCCCGCAATGGCGGACTCTTTAGTTTGAACAACTCTTGAAATATCTATCTTTGAGCCAAGAAATCTCATAGGAATATCATAACCACAGACTGCTGCGATATTACTGTCCCCTTCAGCAACTTTAACAAGCTCGCTTATCCACATAGGATCTACCACCACGTCATTATTGAGGAAAACGACGAATTCACCTTGTGCTATCTTTGCACCAATGTTATTACCACCAGTATACCCCTTATTGCTGTCAAGGTAGCATACTTTTACCCAAGGAAAATTATCTTTCACGTATTGGCTACTTCCATCACGAGAGCCATTGTCTACCAGGATTGTTTCAAAAGCAGGATACTTAGTCTCCTTAATGGAAGTCAGGCAATCGAATAGAAATCGTCTCCCGTTGAAAGTAACAACAACAACTGACACTTTTGGACTATAATGTCTCCATTCACTCATTGAACCAGCCTTTCTTTTGTTCTTATGACCTTTCGAGAGTTTTGCACAGATCAAATTTTCTTATCGATTATCAGTATTAGAAAAATAAATGACTTCGTTTCTTATAAGATATTCTTTTTATGAAATGAATTTAATAAATATGCTTTGACTGATTTTCCATCAATCCAGTATGAGATTTTCTATATCCTTTATAAGCCGTTGCTTAGAATATTTTTGTTCAACGAAAACGCGAGTATGGGAAACAATCTCTTCTCTCTCAGTTTGCTTGCCTTGAACCACAAATATCTCAGTCCCATAGCAAATCCTTTTACATCATTACAGCAGGTTAGACAAGATGGGCAATCCAGGAGGGTTTCAAATTGTGACATTTTTTAAGTCTGCAACGTCATCCCTCGAGTGAATAGATGGCTTGCAACAAAATCCGCATAACAATTAGATACTATTTAAAATTGTTTAATATATTTGGCTCAATTTAAAACGCTCAACTTGGGTTTCAGCACCTCATTGTATATTTTTATAGTTCTCTCAAACATAGCCTCGTTGGTAAAATATTTTTGAACACGTCTTTTGCCGGCCCCTCCGTATTTCTTGCAAAGATCTTTATTTTCCAAAAGATGACAAATAGCATTTGCCAAAGCCTCTGAGTCCTTTGGAGGAACAACCAGACCGGTTTCCTTATGGACATTGACAAAAGAAGTCCCTGTGCCTAATTCTGTTGATATAACCGGTTTGCCACACGCCATGGCCTCGAGCAGTACAAGGCCAAAAGCCTCACTCCTGTAAATAGAGGGAAGTACCAGAAGATCAGAAGCATGAAGAAGGGTATCCCGCATCTCGTCATTTATTGCCCCCAAAAACTCAACTCTATCATCTAAAGACAGATTTTTGCTTAATGCGCGCATACGTGATTCCAAAGGTTCACCTTCCCCCACAATCAGTAAAGTGCCCTTAACTCTTTTCATAGCCTGTATCAAATACTGAAGTCCCTTATAGTATCGCATTTTGCCTATAAAAATTATGATCCGAT
>JBDRHL010000159.1:0-8153 GCA_043816955.1 Planctomycetota bacterium
CTGGACAAGGGTGTATTGCTCGTTGCTGGACGAAACTCCGGCAAAGGCGTTGTGTCTGACCGACGAGGTGTGGACTGTTTTGAAATATATTTTGTATCCGGTTCATGTCAGCGACCTTCAACGTCAGGACTGGGCCGAGCATCGTAACAGCGTGCTGGAATCAGCCGTTGCTGTTTAATCGTTACAAAAAACGGGCTTGACCATGCTATATGTCCGTCATCCTGACGCAGCCGAACATAATAATAGTGCTCCCCTGTCCCGGCATCCTTATCTTTCCACTTCACCTTTGCTGTTTCTTCGCTAAGTAGTTCGGTAAATACAACTTGCCCATTGCGTATAATATCTATCCTGTCCAGCTCACATGTTCCTGCGCCGGATATTTCTAATTCAACCTCTCCCTCGACATCAAACTCATCACCCATCATATGCCCGTAAATATCCGCCTTCAGCAAAAGTCGTTCCCCCGTCGTCGCATAACACCTCCTCGCCCACAGCCCCTGATAAATGTCCTCCCTGCTAAGCTGCTTCGCCCATACTGCGGTTATGCCCCCCGGATAATGCAGCGCCGCTGTCTCCTTCTGTGGTCCTCCGGGCCGACCGTCATGTGTATCAGAACAGCCGACAAAACCTATTTTCAATCCGGAATTAAGCAATTGTCTCGCGGGCACTCCCATTTGTAGTGTCGGGGTCGGCCAGTCCCTGGTTTCAGACGTACCCCATTTGCTGTGAATCTCATAGAGCCGCTCCAGCTTCGGATTAAAAAAATCCGCCCCTGCCCAGCAATGATGATTAATCGTAAGGCTCGGAATCCCTGAAAGCCTCTCCCATAGTTCCTCAATGGACTTGCATATTACCGCCTCGCTATTCAGAAGCTTTTTATAGATACCGATTTCAAAAAGCTTCTCAAAACCCGGCTGCG
This sequence comes from Planctomycetota bacterium, assembly GCA_043816955.1. GTDB lineage: Bacteria > Planctomycetota > Phycisphaerae > Sedimentisphaerales > CAYZTY01 > JBDRHL01. Next base: position 920 of record JBDRHL010000159.1, read on the forward strand.
TATCCGCCTGCAGCAGCGGCGCTGCCTGGCCGGGGAAGATGTGCACCTTGTGCCCGCCGTATGTATTTCGCATCTTGACCATACTTTCAGAACCAATAAATGTAACAAATCTGCCCTGCTCGTTATACTTCTTCGCGGCCTCCTGTATCCTTTGCCAGTTATCGCCTATTGCGCATGCGTATGAGTGCTCCGCTAGCGCACAGAAATCAAGCATCATAAAATCACGGGCATAGCCGTAATATTCATCGACAGACCTGGCCCCGCCGTCCCCGATATTGCAATGGCCGTGCACATCACCCCAGTAAAGATTGTAATCCTCCTGACCCTGCACCAGCGCGTAGTTCGTCTGAATCTCCTTGCACCCTGATTCATCACAGCTAAGCCTGACACACCGAAGAGCCGGCCTGTTTGTATCCTCATGCCATCCCCCCTGAAATTGACCGATGGCAATCTCTTTCGCATTACTGTCTATAATTACGCACTGGTTTCTTGCGGGATTCTTATATCTATCCAGCCCTGTTACCCCAAGCCTGACCTTCCCACCATTAAGCACGGAAGGTATCACCGCCAGCGCCCCTTCTTCACCTGCTGGTTTAACGCTCGCGCTCGGCGGATCCGCAATCCTTCGTACCACCCCATCACCCAGATCAACAAATCCATGGAAGGTAAATTCATCTATATTGCTCCTCGGTGCACAAAAACCACAGCTTCCCTCAGACCTGTCCCCAATTAGAATACGAATCTGCTCACCCTCGCCTACATGGCCGCCCAGCCTTATTATCACAAGGTGATAGTCACTCGTCATAAGCGGCTCATAGTCACTGGTAAATGTAAACTCATTCTGCGAACACTTTTGAGACCCACAGCCATGCAAGACAAAACCCGTCTCAACCTCTAGCTTCTGCCCTTCCGAGGTTGCTGCCGATACATAATTGGGTTTCCCCGCCTCCTGTGTTTGCGGCCTGCCAACCCTTTGACGTTCATCGAATCCTATATACAACCTCGCACTTCCACCAATCCCGCCTGCCGGAACCGTGTAAATCAACTCCCGGCTCACACACGAACCCGCCGTTATCGGCCCGCCATTTTCTAACCTCAAACACCCGAGATCTGATTGCACCGCAAAACCTCCTGACAACATTATCACGCAAATATAAACCAAATACCCCTCACAGCAACAAAAATATCCACACCCCGAGGTTGATTTATCCATAAAAGACGGTGAAAAATTCGGCTTAGAGCCTATCCTAACGACTGAGTCATTAGGATAGGCTCTTAATTCTCCCTGACACCAGCTATCTCAGCAATAACACCCTCAAGCCCGAAAACTACTCTTGCAAGGCAGTCATAATCAATCTTCTCAGGCGTATCCTCCGGGCTGTGGTAATAGGGATAGCGGAACAACGCCGTGTCCGTTACCATAATGGCAGGATAACCTTGCTGCCAGAAAGACCAGTGATCTGACCAGTTGATTCCTGGAATAATTTCCGGGATAGCCCCTCCTTCTGATGGAAACTTACAACCCTTACGAAATGAACCGATAGCCGTATGTAATAACTTCAGGGAGGAAAGGTTGCTGACAAAACCGATAAAATTTCCGGTTGAGGGATAAACAAGATTAAAAGGAAATGGATATTTTTGGCTCTTGCGCTTCTCTGTATAATAACCTATTGTCTCCAGCGCAAGCATAGCCGTAACAGCCTCGTTATTTGACTTGCATCTTTTGGCGTAAACCATGCTGCCCATCCGGCCGGTATGATAAAAAGGCGGTTCTTCGTTTGCAAATAGAACAAAACGCAGCGTCCGGGCTGTTTTTTTAGCTGCGAAGCTGCGAGCCAGAGCGAGTATCGCTGCAACACCCGAGCCGTTATCGTTGGCGCCGGGGCTGCTGTAAACAGAATCGTAATGAGCGCCAATAACTACAATTTGCTCCGGCTGCTCGGCACCTGTAAGCTCAACTTCAATATTACTACAGCTCTTACCTTCCGCTTGATAATTCTGTCGATGGACTTCGTAGCCTGCCTCAGCCAGCGACTTCTCTATAAAATCAGCCGCCGCCGTGAGATTATTGTACCGCCACACATTTCTCTCACCAATCTGACCGGCAAGTTTCTCTATATCATCCGCAAGTCTGTCTCGAAGGGACAACTCATCGCCGGTTAAACGAGGCAGCGGACTGACATAACTTTTACCAGGCATTCTGATCATCGCGAAATATGCCCATGAACAAAATATTGCAAAAAATACCGCCGCCACAGCAAGCCTGACGGCCGCGCCGCGGCTTATGATTTTTATAGCAAATCTGCTTTTTCGCCCTGTCTCTGACACCTCTTGTTCTTCCCCGCCGGTTTCTCTCCGCGCAAAATCAGCCAGAATTTTCTTCTTCGTAACGCAAACCCTCTAAAACCAGCCAGCCATATCGAAGGGCACATCTGAAATAATCCAGATTGCCTCTGCGACAACTCTTAACTCATTTACAACCCCTCAATATAACCTCGCAATGTCTCAATGTAAACCACCAACGACGCAATGTTGCGGATCAGGCGCGGATTTATCCGTAATACGTTTCTTGTCGATCCATTTCAAAAAGATGGGCTTTTTGTTAGTGTTTGAAGAAATCAAAAATACCCTCCTTCTTGCTCGTGTGAGAGCGACAAGAAAATTGCATATGTCCTGATCGGATACTTTGCTCTTATCCCTGTTTTTGACGAAATACTGATTATCAAAGTATGTGATAAACACATAATCGGCATCCAGCCCTTTTGAACCCTCAATGGTCGTTATCGTGATAGGAATTTTACCGATTCCCGGATTAGACAAAGGTATCGGCATCTTACGAGACGTTCGAGTTGGTTTATAAAACTTGATTTCATCCTTCAGATAGTCCCTTGCCATCCCGTAAGCGTCAATGCCGATTTTCTTCAAAAGTTCAGCAAGGTCGGTTTTATCTTTGTCTTCATCTTCAGTTTTGTCTTCATCTTTGGTTTTGTCTTCCATTTGCTTTTTGTCTCTCACTGCTCTGAGAGTCGTGAGCATTTTGTTTACCTCTTTCTTCTTGTCTTCTTTAATGAGATCTAAAAACCTTTTTGCGTTATCCTTGTCAGTATCTTTCAGAATATTTTCAAAGTCTGTGTTTTCGAGCACTTTCTTTGCAACTAAAAAATAACGGCTTAGAAGACAAAGGGGACAGCAAAATGGCAACAGTCTCGAATAAAGAAACATGGGAAACAATAAAAGCTGAATATCTGCAAAAGGTTACAAAGGCCCTCGCATCAGCCAGACGCCGCCGCCGGGAAGAAATAATAGAAAATGTCACCAGCCACCTCGACGAAAAATTCACTTCTCTTGCAGCAGATCAGCAGACATGGGAAAACATGCAGAAAATAATCATCGAAATGGGCCCGCCCTCTGATTATGCCGAGCTGCTCGGGGAGGATATCGCTGGTGAAGTTCGAAAACCAAAAATACCATACATCCTTCTTGCAGCATTGCTTCTCACAATTCTGATCACCGCCGCTGTCCTGCTGACCGTTTTTCTGAAACCACCCCGGATTTCCGACAGGATACACATCATTAGCTTCAAAAGAAAAACACCCGTCCTCACAGACACTGCCAAAAACTTACTGGATTCCTTCTATAACCGCCATGCCGACGGCGCAAAAACCCATCATTTCAGAACAGAAATTAAAGATGCCTGCCTCATAGGCCATATCTGCGTGGATTCAGTTGCCGACAGAGACTCGCTCGTAAAAAGGCTTGATGAAAATGAAACCCTCCGGCTTGTTCGGACTATTGCAGTAACAAAACAGCAGTTTGACGAATACTGCAAAATGGGACAGCCTTCGTTGCAGCGCCCTTCTTATATCCCCCAAACAAGCACACTCGATGAAAACGGGAGAATCATTGACAAAATTGATTATCCATTTGTAGATGACCCCGACGTAATAGGCAATTGGCAAAGCGTTGATTTCATAGGGAACATCAAAGATTTCAAACCGGGCCTCGAGCCAGGCCAGATGGATTTATACCTCAAGCAAATGACCTTCCTGCCAGGCGGAAAAATGGCCAAGCCATGGTGGACATGGACCAGTGAGCTTGTATTCCATTCAGGAGATAAAACAGCCTCAAGATATATCATCAAAAAAATCAACGGGCAGAAATATATGTTCCTTGAATGGAAAAGCGGGGATTACACCATCCGCCATAGGAAGCCTGCATATTATGTCCTTCGCAAAATCGAAAACTATAGCGAAGAACCCGATATATCTCTGTCGCATTTGCCAACTGAGCCTGCGCAGACGATACAGCAGCCAAAAATAATCAAACAGGTCCAGCCGGAATATACTGAGCGGGACCTGCTCGAACATCTCGACACTGAAATTGAAATCTGGCATGAAAACCCATCGCAGCAAAACAAACAAAAATGCGAGCTGCTCATTGAAAAAATAGCCGGTCGTCCTTCTGTAAGCGCAGACATCCTAATGAGAACCGCTCAGGCAGCAGCCGTCATTGACGATCCTCACAAGGCTATCGAGCTGCTTAATCGGGCCGTCAGCGAGTATCCGGAGGAAAAAGCACAGGGATTTAACCAGCCTCTTAAAATCATCGCCTTGTATCGAATCGCTGCCCTCGCGAAACAATCCGGCCGTCCACAGGAAGCGAAGAAAGCATACGAACAGATTATACAAACCGCACCAGGCATCGAAGGCGAATTTCTCCACATGGCTGTGGCGGAACTGTATCTCTATGAACTCTCAGCACAGACATCGCTTCCTCATGATATGAAAATTATCAAATTGCAGGAGGTAATCAATAAAATGAACCAGCTTGGCACGCAACAAGAAGCAGATAGGGAATTAACCGCTGCTTTGAATATGCTTAAAGGCTATGCCGATTACGAACTTGCCAGGCTGAGTCAGTCTCTGCCTGCCCGGCTTAAGCCCGCCGATATTACACATGAACAAATGGAATCGCTTTTCATGTTGTCAATGATTGTGATGTCATTCCATGGTGAAAATCAGACGCTTATTGAAAGGATGGCTTGTGACACTAATCCGAGCGAACTTGACCGTTCGTTAGCTCAGTTTGCTCTGGCGTTTGGCTTTTCGGAAGGAAGCCGGAAAGAACAGGCAGCCGCATTGCTTTCAAAACTCGCCCGCAGCGATTCCTATTTCGCTCCTTTTGCTGAAAAAATCCTGCTGGAAATTCAGCCGCCCAAACCCGACAATACCGCCTCTGGTGATCAGCCTCAACCATTTACTGCTGTTCAGGAAGACCCCAATACCATCTGGCAGATCAGGAAACTTCTTATCGCCTGTAACATATATTCTTCTGACAACCGGGGCCGATGGCCCGATGATCTGCAAATTCTCCTAACCAAAGGCATGGTTGAAACTAACAACAAACAACTGCCTTTCAACATCGCACACTATGTCTACATCAAGCCGGCCCATGATGATTTGATGTCAAAAGTAACAGGCAGACTTATTGTCATCCACGAAAAGTACGACACCTGGCTGGGCGGGATACACGTTGGTTTCGCGGATGGCCATGTGGAATTCATAAATAATCAGGAAGCTTTCAGGACACTGCTTGAACACAATTCACCGTGATAACCGCTGCTTCAGTTTCACAATCCTGCGGTACGAAGTGTTGATTCTTTCTGTGGATATTTCACCTGACTCAACTAGTTTTTTTATCAGTTCCCCTGTCCGTCTGGCTGCCTTGTCGTCATAGACAGAATTATTCGCAATCAGAATTATATCCACCCCAGCCTTTATCGCTACCTCAACCGCCTTGTCGAAACCGAAATATTCCGCGATTGCCCCCATCTGCATATCATCAGAAATCACAACCCCGTCATAGCCAAGCTGCTTTCTGAGAATCCCATCGATGATTTTAGAAGAAAGCGTAGCAGGATACTCCTCATCAAGCTTCGCATTAAAAACATGCGCCGTCATTACCGCATCTGCCTTGCCCGCCGCGATTATTCGCCGATAAGGCACCAGTTCCTCTGGTCTCCACGTATCACTTACATCAGCCATACCAAGGTGCGAATCATCCTTGCTGCTGCCGTGCCCCGGAAAATGCTTCAGCGTACACAATAGCCCCGCCTTATGATGCGCCTCTATAAACTCCATCGCGTGGGCGGTTACAACGTTGGCGTCCGCCGAAAAACTCCGACCGGCTTTTGCAATCACAGGGTTATCCGGATTAACTCGAAGGTCAACGACGGGAGCGAGATTGAGGTTTATTCCGAGGTCAATGAGGTTTCGGGCGATTTTGTCCGCATGGCGGTTCGTCAAGGCTAAATCATTTTTTTCACCAAGGTATTGTGCAGAGACAGTTGGGGCAAACCCCATGTTTTCTTTGAGACGTGCTACTCTCCCCCCTTCCTGGTCAACCGCTATCAGTAAAGGCACATCATTGAGCTTTTGCAGTTCGGCGCATAATTTCTTCAATTGGCCCGGCGATTCGATATTCCGCTTCCACGTTTTCGTCGGAACGTCATAATCAAAAAGTACCACCCCGCCGATCCGCCCCGCCCGTATATCATCAGCAAGAGAAGGGCTGTCTCTGACATCACAACCGCGAAACCCTGCCATAACCATCTGGCCTATCTTCTCATCAATGCTCCTCTCAGGCCTCAACCCGGCCCTGCAGCCGCTTGCGATTACCAACACTGCAAAAATCGCTCCTGTTTTCAAAACAGAACTTACACATTTTGAAAAATTAACCATAAAAACCACCTGACATCCTGATGCAGACTAGCCAATCGAACTTTTTTTGATAAAATACGTACTTGATGCTGAAATTGCAATAATATCCCGGCTTGGTTCTTACAGGTTATGTTAAATCACCCGGACAGAAAAAACAGAATAAACATCATAACGCTGGATACCGTGCTGGCCAATGATATCTACGAAAGGCTTAAGTACGACTCTCGCCTCGCCGGCACCGAGCTGGTGCTGCCCCCTACAAACAGCAAAAAAATAACCGTCGAAGGCCTCAATGAAATGGCATGGGATACCGTCTCTTCACGCCTGTTGATCTTCGACGTAAGAAGCCAGACCCTCACAAGGCTCCAGCAGACCTACAATAAAATCATCGGATACAACCGCTGCGATCTGAACTTGTACTGCTGCACAATCGTTATCGGCGACGGCCCCGCTAATCTGTTCCGATCCGGCGGCACAGCAGGTGTCTTTCTGCCGCTTTTGGCAAAACTTCGCAC
>JBDRHL010000160.1:0-2119 GCA_043816955.1 Planctomycetota bacterium
ACATAGATAACAGCCTAGTCTTCGGTAAGGATGTAGTCGTCGTAATAGGTTTCCAGACGCAGTTTATGTTTTTTTTCCTCACTGGCCAGTTTCTCAAAAGTTGATGCCTGCGTCAATAGTTTGCTCAAGCGGCCTTGCTGAGCGTTAAAAATTCCTCACGCCGTAGCGGATACACCAGAATTTGCCTTCTCAGGCTTACACGAACACTTCCGGGCAACCCGGCCCATCTCAAAAATGCAAAATCAAGCCAAAACGCGGCCATATTGGCCCTTTCCCATACGATTTCACGCATCTTAGCGCAGACCGATGCCCGTAAAATGTTCCAGCCGGCTATCTTCAGATAGATCGCATGAAAAACTGCCGGTCTGCCGCGCACCCGCAACTGACCCAAACCCATCTTTCGCTTCAAACCACTATTGGTTCCTTCAATGCCGCCGCGGGTTTTGTAGCGTTCTCGGAAAACCTCCGTTGCCACCTCTCGTCTGCGGCCGGCAATACGCCTGTCCTTGGCAGTGTGTTCAAGTTGGTAGCTGCTGCCGGTTTTCTTCACCGGACATTGCTTACCAAATTCACATTGGCTGCAAGTCGATTCCGGCATTACCGTTTTCGTTTTGCCGGTATGGTTGTTATGTTCCGATGATTGCGGCTTATGACCCGCAGGGCAACAGATGACTTCTTCGGTTGTTTCATCAACGTCAAAGTCATCTATATTCAACTGCTCATATTCGTCGTCTTTGCTTTTACTCGAACCTGGCGGTACAGGCCCGACAAGTTCCACACCCCTATCTTCCGCGAGTTGAACGTTTTCATCACCGGTATAATGAGTATCTACCAGCAGCTCATCGGGCAGAAGGTCGTTTGCCGTCAAATCGTCTAAAACTCCTTCAACCGCATTGGCATCCGCCTCTGCCGCTGTCTGCGGTATTGCCGAGGTTATAAGCTGTACTTCGTTTTCAGGGTTGCACGTTTCAGCAATCTGTGCCTGATAGCCCGGACCTTTATGGCCATCATAAGAAGCGCCAGGATCAGATGGATTCTGCATAACATTGCCGCCGGTCTTTTGCTTTAGGCTGACCGTTTCTTCGCCTACTTCGCACTGTTCATAAAAGATTCGTTCAACTGCTTTGTAAGTATCTCGATTACTATGTTCGCTCTTGTCGGCAAATCGCCGAAGGAGATAATGCATGTCCTCTGCAACCTGCTGGCGAAGTAAACGGCGAGATTTGCTGTCTTTCTTGGTATCAGCGAATAACTGATTTACGCCAGGTGCATAACGATTACGCAAAGATTCATCCAACGCATGGTAGTCTATTTGGCCATGTCGTTTGAGTTGAGTAAGGAAACGCTTGATAGCCACGCCCATAAGACGGGTTCTGCCAAAGCTGGCCATGTCACTGAATATGTGCGTAGAATCCAGCCGTTGTTTGTCAATCCTGATGTTGAGAACTTCCACGAGCTTTGTGGTAATTTCGTCCATCGTCGCTTTGGCCAAATCATCTTCCTCGAACAGCCCAATGTATCGCTCAAGCGTCCGTTTGGAAATGTCGTGAGTTACTGGCTCAAGATTCAATGCGTAATGAACATTCATATTAAAGGTGTAAGCATCAAGGGCCTGGTCTTTTGTCCAGTCCATAAACTCCTGTATCAACAACAGCCCGCCGATGGAATACAGTTCCTTGGTCGGCCGGCCCATAGTTGGGTCGAAGTGTTCGCTGACGGCCTCGACCGGCATAAGTTCGAGAATAACATGGCGGAAAACGCCGGGCCAGCCGTTGAGCAGGCGTTTGCGTGTTTTTTCGGTCAGGACCCTGTCGAACGGGTCGAAAAGCCGCGTTTGTTGTGGATTGACAATGTTGTGCATAATCGCTCCAAGTATTTGTTATAGAAGAGCTTGCATTATATATACTCGCATCTGCCTGTCAACCCTAAAAATGCTTATAACTAACCAAATTTACAATATGTTATGATATTTCTTTGGGGGTAAACACTTTTGACGCAGGCATCAATATAGGACAATCTGGCATCCAAAAGCTCCCATAATCATAAAGGCCAAAATTTTTCACACCTGCCTTAGACCACGCATTAAGCATTTTTGCATACTTATAAGCGCCTTTGTCTG
>JBDRHL010000161.1:0-56236 GCA_043816955.1 Planctomycetota bacterium
CTTGTCTTGCACAGAATAAAATCTTTTCGTAACATTTTTAGACCTCCTTGTCTTGTTTGGGTTAATGGTTTCAAAAAACCGTATTTTACAAGCACAAGGAGGTTTTTTCATTACCACGCATCAAAACGGGTAATCGCGTGACAAATACGCTTGACTTAACAGGTAATAAAAGGTATACTAATTATTTAGCATTGGCTGCTTTTCAATGTATGCGAGGAGGATGATTACAATGAATAGAGCCGTCTGTATTTGTTTATTTTTATTTTTGACATTCCCGGCTGCATCGCTATATGCCGAGCCGGTAAATATTCCCGACCCCAATTTAAAAGCAGTCATAGAGGAAACACTCGACAAAGAAAACCCTGAGCCCAATGATATGCTTGCCTTGACATTTCTTAACGGATCCCACAAAGGCATAAGTGACCTGACCGGACTCGAATACGCCACTAATCTGCTTACACTGCTGCTAAACAGCAACCAGATCAGCGATATTAACGCAATATCGGGATTAACCAAGTTGTGCGGACTGAACATATATGGCAACAGCATCAGTGATATAAATTCCATGGCAGCACTCAGCGAGCTTACATGGATTGACATGAGCAGCAATCAGATAACCAATATCAAGGTGCTGGGAGGTTTGACAAAACTAATCTATTTGTGGGCATACGAAAACCAGATCGTGGATTGTAATGCTTTGGCGGGACTTGGCAGCATGGCTCGTCTGTGGCTGAACGATAACCAGATCAGCAATATCTCGGCGCTGGCTTCGCTGACCGGATTGACCAAATTGTATGTGGATGACAACCTGATAAATGACTGTAACATCGTTGCGGGCCTGACCAAGCTGACGGAACTGGGACTTGGTGGAAACCAGCTAACCAACTGCCGCGCTGTTGCCGATTTGAACAATCTGACCATATTGTATCTGAACGATAACCAGATCAGCGACTGTAATGCTGTAGAAGGTCTGCATTTGCTTACCAAACTGGACCTTGGAGGCAACCAGATCAGCGACTGCAATGCTGCAGCAGGTTTGACTAATCTTACCAAGCTGTACCTCGATGACAATTTTCTGGTTTGTTGTAGTGCCGTCGGCAGCCTCATCAAGCTGACAGAACTGGATCTCGGCGGCAACCAGATCAGCGATTACAACAGTGTTACATCCCTGACAAAACTGACAAAGCTCTGGCTGGACAATAATCAGTTGGCGGGATGCAATCCATTGGCGGGGCTTACGGCGTTACAGTATCTGTACCTTTATGACAACCAGATCGGCGACTGCAACGGTCTAGGAAACCTGAGCAATCTGCGACATGTGTACCTGAGTAATAATCAGCTCAGCAGCATATCGGCGCTTGCCGGCCTGACGAAGCTGACTCGACTTTACCTTGATGGAAATGCACTCAGCCGAGAGGCCTATTGTACACACCTGCCGCTGATAAAGCAGAACAATCCGGGCATAATTATCACCTACGACCCCAATCCGGAAGCTATCAGGGGAGATATTGATGAGGATTGCGCTGTTGACCTATCGGATCTGGATCTGCTGCTGGCAGAGTGGCTCGAAACGGGGTGCGGAAACTGCCGGGGCGCGGACCTTAGCGGTGACAATGGTGTGGATTTTCGCGACTTCGCATCTCTGGCGGAACACTGGCTTGAGGTAATCCAATAAGCTTTAAAACGGGATTTTGATTTTCCTTGACTGGCCTGACTGCAAATAATAGAATCCTCTGTTTCCTGAAACGGAGGATTTGCAGTGGAACAGGCTATAGAAAAAGCAGGCGCCCTCATCGAGGCGATGGAATATATTCGCAGATTCCGCAACCAGATCATTGTAGTCAAGCTGGGGGGAAGCGTTCTTGACGATATCGAGCAGCGTAAAAAGCTGCTTACCGACATAGCCTTCATGGCCACCGTCGGCATGCAGCCGGTAATAATACACGGTGGCGGGAAAGCCATTACAAAAGCGATGGAAAAAGCCGGACTCGAGCCTGTCTGGGTCCACGGTCAACGGTACACCGATGAACGGACGCTCAACATTGCCGAGCATACGCTCATCCATAATATCAACCTGCCGATCTGTGAAACACTTACGCAATTGGGCTGCCAGAACATGCCTCTTCATTCTCTGAGCAGTTGCGCCCTGGTTGCCGAGCCGCTGATACTCAAAAGCCAGGAAGGCCGAACGCTTGATCTGGGCCTGGTGGGGGAGGTCAGGGAAATCAACACGCACCTGCTGAAGACTCTTTGCGGTTCGGGCACTATTCCGGTAATAGCTCCTGTCGCCGGCGACAAAACCGGAAGAAAACTCAATGTCAACGCCGACAGCGCCGCAGGAAAGGTTGCTGCCGCGCTGCTGGCTGAAAAACTCGTCGTTCTGAGCGACACCCATGGGATCTTTACTGACTTGAATGATCCGGCTACTCACGTGTCTACCGCAAGCGAAGATCAGATCAAAGAAATGGTGGACAGCGGCATCATCGAAGGCGGCATGCTCCCAAAGGTGCAGGCATGTCTGACAGCACTGGAGGGCGGGGTTAAAAAGGCCCATATAATTGACGGCAGGATCGAACACTCACTGCTTCTGGAAATTTATACGGACAAAGGCGTCGGCACGGAAATAGTTAAGAGACTCTAAATAATTTCAGAACCATTAAACTGTGAGACTGACATGAACACACAGGAAACGATCGAATTATATAACAAATACATCATAGCTAACTATACAAAGGTTCCCCTGGCTATTGTCAAAGGCCAGGGAAACTACATTTTCGACGCCGAGGGCAATAAGATACTTGACATGTTTCCAGGCTGGGCGGTCAGCGGAATCGGCCACTGCCACCCCAAAGTTACCGAGGCAATCTGCCGGCAGGCGAAGCAACTGCTGCACATCGACAATACTTTTTATATTCCGCAGCAGGCGCAACTGGGCCGGCTTCTAAGCGATAGAGCATTTGGCGGCAAAAGTTTTTTCTGCAACAGCGGCGCCGAAGCCAATGAAGCGGCATTGAAACTTGCCCGCAGACACACGTCAAAGGAAAAATACAAATTTATTACCGCACTTAACAGCTTCCACGGAAGGACCTTCGCTACGGTTACGGCTACCGCGCAGCCGAAATACCACGAGGGTTTTCTGCCTATGCTGCCCGGCTTTGTTTATGTGCCATTTAATGATATATCCGCTCTGGAGGAGGCTTTCTGCGATGAAATCGCTGCGGTAATGGTTGAGCCTATACAGGGAGAGGGGGGCATCAACGTTGCAACACCCGACTATCTCCGGAAAATCCGGCAGCTCTGCGATGAAAACGGGGCACTTATGATACTCGACGAGGTCCAGAGCGGTATGGGAAGAACGGGAAAATGGTTCGCTTACCAGCATTATGACATAGAACCGGATATAATGACGCTGGCTAAAACTCTTGGCGGCGGCGCTGCCATCGGAGCTATGATAGCAACCCAGGAAGCGGCAGGATCGCTGGTGCCGGGGACACACGCTTCGACATTCGGCGGAAATCCATTAGCCTGTTGTGCAGCAATCGCCGTCATCGAGGCAATCGAAGAAGAAAACCTGCTGGAAAACGCCGAAAATATGGGTTGTTATGCAAGAGAAATAATTGAAAAACTCAAAAGCCGTCACAACATCATCGACCATGTCCGCGGGATGGGTCTTATGATCGGCATTCAACTGACCGTACCTGGTGCCGAAATCGTGAACAAATGTCTCGAAAAAGGACTGCGAATAAACTGTGCACACGAAACAGTCCTTCGTTTTATGCCTTCGATGACTGTAACAACAGAGCAGATTGACCAGGCCGTCGAGATACTCGAGGCTGTCCTGGCAGAGGTGAACAATAATGGATGATTTTCTTGCGATAAGCGACTGCAGCAGTGAACAACTAAAAGAGCTTCTGGATTTGAGCATTAAGCTCAAGAAACTCTACAAAAGCGGGAAACGCGATCTGTGTCTGAGCGGCAGGAGCCTTGCGCTTTTGTTTGAAAAACCAAGCCTCAGGACGCGAATAAGCTTCCAGGTGGCGATGAGCGATCTTGGAGGAAGCTCGATATACATAAAGCCCGAAGACATAGGAGGCATCGGCAGGCGGGAACCCCTGAAAGATATGGCCCGGGTACTCAGCAGGTACGTTCATGGAATCATGGCGCGGACCTTCGATCACAAAACCGTAATTGAGCTGGCGGAATTTGCCACAGTGCCGGTTATTAATGCTCTGACCGATTTTGCCCACCCCTGTCAGGCCATGGCCGACCTTCAGACAATCCTGGAGCACTTCGGCAGACTCGAAAATATCAAAATCGCGTATATCGGTGACGGTAATAATGTTGCACGCTCGCTTGCTTTTGCCTGTGCAAAGTTCCATATGCACCTGGCCGTCGCATCACCGAAAGGCTACGAACTTGACGCCGAATCGGTAAAGGCGGCCAATAGTATTCTAGCAGGTGCCGCAGAACAGATGAACGATCCGACTGTCGCGATAAAAGGCGCAGATGTCATATATACCGACACCTGGATCAGCATGGGCCAGGAAGAGGAAAAAGCACAGCGAATCAAGGATTTCAAAGGCTTTGAGGTAAACCGGGAACTGGTAAAAAGCGCACCCGATGCCAAAATCATGCACTGTCTGCCTGCATATAGAGGCAGCGAGATTTCCGATGAGGTGGTCGAGTCAAAAAATTCGATCATCTTCGACCAGGCTGAAAACAGGCTTCATTTCCAGCGGGCGCTTTTGAAAAAGCTTATGAGCTGATTTACATTGTAGAACGGCTTGATATTGTTAGAATAGAAATATGCGATTGCCTGAACTTGAAAACTGTCAAAGATATGTCGGCCTTTATGTCGTGGACTTTGGCGACAGTGCATCGGTGGGTTTTACTGCTGAGGAAGTTGCTGAGCTGCTTGAAAGTGAAAAATTCAAACATATCACCGTCTACAAGATTTATAATGCACAACCCGACGGAAGGATCGAATTAAAAGGCGTTCCCTCAAGGATATTTGAGCTTGAAGCGGGCATGTTTTTTTATTCGGCTGATGTCGATACCGCTGAAAAAGACTTCAAAAACCTTGTAGCAATAGCAGTAAAATCAGCGCCTCCCTCACGGGCAAAAGTTCACCTGGCAAAATACGACGAACAAAAATTTGTTACTACGATTATTTATCCCGCGGAATACGATGATGAATTTTCCGCATGGCTTGGCGACTCAAATTACAAAACACAGGGCCCCGCTGAAGGCGGGACCAAGGCTGTGCAGCAATATTACGATAGCGCACCGGAAATCCTGCGGCGGCATCAGCTTTTTGGTCAATCGGAGCACCAAAACCGGAGCGGGGAAGAGCTGCTGGCGGCGGTGAGAATGGCTGTTCAGAGATGAAAACGCCTTCGGGAAAAAATCACATACTTGCTGCGGCGGCAGCGGTAATCTCACGACTCTTCAGCAAAAAGATCGACAGCAATACGCCGGAAAAGCGACACCAGAACGAGTTCAAATCCAGCACACAAAAAATCGGTGTGAGATTTACCAAGAAACTTCGCGACTCGTTCCGCCACAGATGGCTCAGAAAACGGACATAAGAGCACATGGGGCTGTCAATAACATAACAAGGTTCTGGATCAGCACTTACAAAGCGGGCAGGAGCGCAGCAAACTACAATGTAATTCGCAGCGTTTATGAGGAAGCTGTCAGGACTGCACAGGCAAACTGTTACCAACTCGTTACCATAGCAGGCAGCGACGAAAAACGGGCTTAAGTGGACAAGTCCTGTGCTAAATGCAGACGGCAGTACTGCCGGTGTTGTATCAGCAGTAAAACAGCCCCGCTCCGAATCGCACAGATATCGGAAAATTGCAGAAATTTGGCGTATCTTCTATGTCAAAATAGAAGAGTAAAAAATTTTTACTAAAATCAAACTTTTTGCTTGCAATCCCGTAGTATTACGGGTAGACTATAATTATGTGACTGGAAGGCCTTTGAGAAACAAGCGTACTTGTTAGAGAGAGAAGGGTATCAAGCTGCGATAGTAACGGCCAGGGAAGGCTGATAACTAAAAATAAGTTTTCTCCCCTCCGGAAAACATCGGGTGACCGCACGGCTGCTCGATGTTTTCTTTTATACCTGTCGAAACAGCATTTATAGATCATTTTCTGCTTATACATCAGATGCAAACTCGCAAGAATTACTTTGAACATTCACACAGCAGCTTTTATCATACCACAGACAAGCTAAAAATAATGTTTTCGATTCGGTTAAAGAGGTGGCGCAGATGTTAAAAGGTATTCCAACCATAATTTCACCTGAACTGATGAAGATACTTATGGAGATGGGACATGGCGATGAAATCGTACTGGCAGACGGCAATTTTCCCGCATCTTCCAATGCTCAAAGACTTGTCCGCAGTGACGGCCACGGTGTGCCTGAACTTCTCGAAGCTGTTCTGAAAACTTTTCCGCTCGATATTTACGTTGATCAGTCGGTTGCACTAATGGCGGTAGCAGCGGGTGACAATACAAAACCAGCAATCTGGGAGCGATACCGAAAAATCATCAAGGCCAGTGGTGAAAAATTTGACGAATTTGAGTTTGTGGAACGCTTTGCTTTCTATGAAAGATCCAGGCAGGCTTACGCCATCGTCGCTACAAGTGAACAGGCTCTCTATGCCAACATAATCCTGAAAAAAGGCGTCATCAAACCTGGCTGAGCAAAAATTCCAGGAAAGTTTTGCCTTTCATAAGGCCCGCAGATGCATCCGAAAACCTCCCAAAACAGCGGTTCTTGACAACCATATAGGGGGGGCTTATCATGTTCCAGCGGAGTCTTTTTTGGGAAGGACGGATTCAGGTGATTACAGAAAAGGGATTTGTGCATCTTCATCTCCACAGCCAGTATTCACTGCTGGATGGAGCTGTTCGCTTTAATGACCTGTTCAAACAATGCAGTGAACTTGGTATGGATTCAGTGGCACTTACCGACCATGGGAACATGTTCGGAGTGATTGAGTTTTATACCAAGGCAAGGAAGATGCATATCAAGCCGATAATCGGAATTGAGGCCTATCTGGCGCCGGATTCGAGATTCGAAAAACAAAAAGCCGGCGGTATAAGCGATGCAGCTTACCACCTGATCCTTCTTGCCGAAAACAACACAGGCTACAGGAATCTTTTGAAGCTGGCAAGCATCGGGTATACCGAGGGGTTCTACTATCGGCCCAGGATCGACAAGGAGATTCTCGCTGAATTAAGCGAAGGGCTTATCTGCACAAGCGCGTGTCTTAAAGGCCAAATCGCCCGTACACTTGCCGTCGGCGATGAAAAACACGCCATACAGGCAGCGCAGAGCTATCTCGAAATATTCGGATACGACAGGTTTTTTATCGAGGTTCAGCAGCACGAAGGAAGCGATGCTCCAGAGGTCCGCGATATGCTGATAGACCTTGCCGGCAAGATGGGCATCGGCATGGTTGTAACCAATGACGTTCACTTCCTCAACTCCGAGGACCATGATGCCCACGATGCGCTGTGCTGCATCAATACCGGCACGATGATCAGCAACCCGAACAGGCTCAGATACCCGACGGATGTTTATCTGAAAAGCCCTTCTCAGATGCGGGAAATCTTTGCCGACATACCGCAGGCGTGCGACAACACGCTGGCTATTGCGCAAAGGTGTGAAGTCGAGCTTGATTTGAAAACGCGGCACGCCCCTAAATATATCCCGCCGGACGGCAGCAGCGCTGAAGAGTATCTGACAAGACTCTGCTTCAAGGGAGCAAAAAAACTTTACAAGAGGGTTACCGGGGAGATTAAATCACGCCTTGATCGTGAACTTGAAGTGATTGCGGGCAAGGGCTTTGCCAGTTATTTTCTGATCGTGTGGGATTTCTGTGACTTTGCCCGGCGCAACAACATACCCGTCGGTGCCCGTGGAAGCGGCGTAGGCACACTGGCTGGGTATTGCCTAGGCCTTTGTGATGTGGACCCGCTGCGGTATGATCTGCTTTTTGAACGATTCATGGACCCGCAGCGAGATGAGATGCCGGACATCGACATCGACATATGCCAGGACGGGCGTGCAAAAGTTATCGATTATGTTCGACAAAAATACGGTCAGGTCGCACAGATAATTACCTTCGGCACGATGAAGGCCCGCGCGGTTATCCGCGACGTCTGCCGGGTCATGGATGTTCCCCTAGCAGAAGCCGACCGTCTTGCCAAACTGGTCCCTGCAACGCTGGGTATCACACTTGATACAGCGATTGAAACTGAGCCTGACCTGAAAAAGGCGTACGAAGAAAACGAGCAGACGCGGCGAGTGATCAACATATGCAAGAAGATCGAGGGGCTTTGCCGTCATGCCTCGGTACATGCAGCAGGGGTGGTAGTAGCCGATGAGCCTTTGACCGATTTTGTCCCCCTGTACAAGCAAAGCGGCTCTGATGACCTTATAACCCAGTTTGACGGCCCGACGGTCGAGCAGGTCGGGCTTCTCAAGATAGACTTTTTGGGATTACGAACACTCAGCGTGATCGAGCGGGCAAAGGAACTCGTTGAGATGATCCACGGCGAGAAGATTGACCTGCAAAAAATATCCCTCGATGATCCGAAGGTCTTTGCTATTTTTGGGAGCGGCAGGACAAAGGGAGTGTTTCAGTTCGAGTCCGGCGGAATGCAGGACCTGCTGATGAAGCTCAAACCCGACCGTATCGAAGATCTGATAGCAGCCAACGCATTATACAGACCCGGACCCATGACGCTCATAGGAGATTTCATAGATCGCAAGCACGGCGTCAAATGGGAAGTTCCACACCCGATTATGCACGAGATTCTGGAAGAAACTTTTGGAATCATGATCTACCAGGAACAGGTAATGCGAATCTGCAACCGTCTGGGCGACATCCCGCTGCGCGAGGCTTACACGCTTATCAAGGCAATAAGCAAAAAGAAACTGAAAGTCATTGCCAAGGAGCGCGAACGCTTCATTAAAGGTTGTGTTGAAAAGGGCCTCGACGAGCGGCAGGCGGCAGAAATCTTTGAGCTTATCGAACGATTTGCCGGTTATGGTTTTAATAAGAGCCATTCCACGCGATATGCCTTTATAGCCTATCAGACAGCCTATATGAAGGCTTATTGGCCCGTGGAGTTTATGGCAGCGCTGCTGACCTACGAAATGGGCTCTACTGACAAAATCGTTGAGTACATCAGTGAATGTAAAGATATGAATATCGAAGTTGCTCCGCCGGATATTAACGAGAGCTTCACCGACTTTACCGTTGTGTATGAACAGGGCAGGGAGGATAAAGCTACAGGCATGATCCGCTTTGGCCTGGGGGCGGTAAAAGGCGTAGGCGAAAAAGCTGTTGAGCAGATCATCAAGGCCAGGCAGGAAACCGGCAGATTCAAAAGTCTGTTTCATTTTTGCGAGACCGTTGATCTTCGCGTTGCCAACAAGCAGGTGATCGACGCTTTGATCAAGGCCGGCGTTTTCGACAGGCTTGGCGGAAGCCGGCATCAGATGATAGCCGGCCTTGAAAAAGCCATGGAGATAGGCGCTCGTGCCCAGTCTGACGCAATAAAGGGGCAGATGACATTTTTCAGCGATCTTGGGGGTGATGAAAAATTTGAGCAGGACAAGGCCCGGCTGCCCGACGTTCCCGCCTGGTCTGAAATGCAGATGCTCAATTACGAAAAGGATGTGCTGGGCTTTTATATTACCAGGAATCCGCTGAGCAGACACGCCGAAACGATAGGTGCCTATTCGAGTGTGAACACAGGTCAGCTTGATGCAAGCCTTGAGGGACGTGAAATCGTCATCGGCGGAATGATCAAGAATATTCGCAACATTGTAACTCGCAACGGCCGAAATGCCGGAGCCAAGATGGCTGTCGCTGTTCTTGAAGACCTTCAGGGAACTGTGGAGGTGGTCTTTTTCCCTGACGCACTGGAGGAAAATTCGGAACAGCTTCTGATTGACAACATTGTCTTTATACGCGGTAAAGTCGACTGCCGGAGGGAGGTGCCGAATATTATCGCAGGCAAAATCCTTCCGCTGGAAGATGCCGAAGAGAAACTCACCGCTGAAGTGCACATAAACCTCACTGCTGCTGATATTACTACCGAAAAAGTCAACCGGATAAAAAGCATCTGCATGAGCCACAGGGGCAATAGCCCAGTATATGTATCACTGCGTACGGAAAAAGGACGAGTCTCAATGGTTGCAGGCGATGGCTTCCACGTCAAGCCGGACGTGGAGTTCTGCAGAAAGATGAGGCAGCTTGTCGGTGTCGGCAATTTTGATTTCGGCAAATGCGACGCCGGTACAGGATTTAACCGCTGAAGATCAGCCGGGATTGTGTGTTGAAGTTTATGCCGGACATTTTTGAAATACTGCGAAAACGATGGGCCGAAGCGATTCTGGTCGCTGCTTTTCATCTGGGCGTCCTGATTCTGATGATACAGCTCAGCGAACGCTCCACACAACCGCAAAACGCAGCCGGCCTGTACACTCCCGGCTGGCTGGTGTTTCTCATGGCAACTGCTGCTGCTGTCGTCGCGGTGCTATGGCAGATGCTCAGCATAGGCTTTTTACGAACAGCTTATACCGGGGGCACAGCGAGTCAGGAGCCGGCTTCATTGATCATTACAGGCAGACACTTCTTCTGGCGAATGATACGTTTTCAGATTCTCTTCACGGTTTTATATTTCGCCGTATCTTTTATAATACTCGAGCTTCTGAATCTGCTTGTTTTTGACAGGACCGGCCAAAAGCTTTCGCCGAAGATTATTCACCTTGTTATGCAGCTGGTCTTTATCATTCTGCTCAAGCCTATGCTGCTGGTTCCGGCGATAATAATCGTTCGTGATTGTACGGTTCGGGAAGGATTCGGCCTTATGAGAAACTACAGACTGCGCAGGGCGAAAATGCTGCTCGGTGTGTTTTTTATTTGCTTTGCCGTATTTTTTGTGCTTTCATTTGTACAGGGTCTGACAAAAGATAAAAGCCTGCTTGGATACGTCGTTGCAGGTGCCAACCTGACAGCCGCAGCGGCCTTGACCCTGCTCATTTATCTGGCGGCAACTGCATTTGTTGCTTCTGAAACCGACATACAAACCAGGAATTAAAAGTGCAGCAAAAACTCAAAGGCAAATTCGTGGTCATTGACGGGCCTGACGGGTGTGGAAAAACCACCCAGGTTACGCTGCTGGCAAAATGGGCTCGTGAGCGCAGTATTGATACCGTTTCCTTCCGCGATCCGGGAACGACCCCGATCGGTGAAAGAATACGACAGATTCTCCTGGATCCCTCTAACACAGCTATGTGCATCAGGACCGAGCTTCTGCTATACATGGCTGCACGGGCACAACTCTTGTCAGAGCAGATCGAACCTTCACTGAAGGCCGGCAGATTTGTTATACTGGACCGATGGCTTTCGAGCACCTGTGCTTATCAGGGTTTTGCAGGCGAATTTGGTGAGCGAAACGTCCTGGATGTTGCCGAGCATACTTTGCAGCGCATCTGGCCTGACCTTACTTTTATACTTGACGTTGACCTGAACACGAGCAAGGGCAGACTCAAAGACAACCGTGACAGAATGGAGCAAAAGAGCCTTGCATATTGTCAAAAGGTCAGGCAGGGCTTTTTGAATTTTGCCGGGAACCGAGACAACGTTGTTATTGTGGAAGCAAAGGCCGCCATACAGGATGTCCATGCAACAATAATCCGGGAGCTGACGAGGCGGATTTGCAATGTCGATTAAAGAAGTTTTCTCCCAGGATAAAGCGATATCGTTGCTTCAACGGGCCTTGGCAGCCCAAAAGGTGCCCCATTCCTACATATTTGCCGGCCCCGAAGGCGTGGGCAGGTTCAAGACCGCCCTGGAATGGGCAAAAGTTCTGCTCTGCAAAGACAGAATACAATCGCCTCGGCCTGACATAAGGACATCTGGTGCAGAATCTTTTGATAGCTGCGGCCAGTGTGAATCCTGTCGATTGTTTGTCAGCGGCGCTCACCCGGACTTTCACCATGTTTACAAGGAACTCCAGCCGTACACCCGGCAGGGCAAGGGAAAGCCCCCCCCTGTACAATTGCCTATCGATGTTATCCGGGAATTTCTGATAGAAAAAATCTCCGCCAAGCCGATTGTCTCAAACGCCAAGGTTTTTGTGGTCAGTGAGGCTGAGAAACTTAACAACGCTTCACAAAATGCGCTTTTGAAGGTCCTTGAAGAGCCGGCAGGCAATAGCTTCATCATACTTATTTGCACAAGGCTCGATAAGCTGCTGCCGACAACTCAGTCACGCTGTCAGATAGTTCGCTTCGGCCCGATCGAGGAACAGAGAATTATCGAAAAACTCAACACCCTCGGATGCGATAAATCTCAGGCGCTTTACTGGTCGCGATTCTCACAAGGCTCGCTCGGCATGGCGATGATCTGGGCAAAACTCGATGGGGAGGAGGGGGCAGTCTACCGGTTCAAAAAGGAACTGATCGAAAGATTGGCCGGTTATACCTTAGCTGATGCACTGGATTTTGCCGAGTGGATTGTCAATTCTGCCAAGCGGTTCTCCTCGGAACTGGCGGATATACAAAAAGACACAAGTAAAACTGACATAAACAGAGTCGTACTAAAAAATATAATCAGGATGATTTCGGCCGCTTTTTCCGATGCTATGAAGGTCGCGGGCGGCATCTCAGCAGAACTGGTCAACTCCGATCAGGCCCGATTGATAAATAAACTGTCGGAAAAATTCGATACCGATTCAGCAGCCCAAAAAGTGGAAAAAACATATAAGTCAATGGGCTGGGTCGATGCCAACGTTAATGAAAAGCTGATCATCGAGGAGCTATTGCTAAATCTTGTTAATCCTGATACAATACGGTTTTGGGGTTAACCAATAAATCCGGATAATTATATGGCAAATGGTGAAAACATAACAACCAGGCAGACCAAGCCCAAAGGAGCCGGCCAGAAGCTGATGCTGGTCCGGTACGGCAAAATGGGCCACATGGGATGGTTTGAACACCACGAAAAACATATTCCAAAACTTCATATGCGCGTAATCCTTCAAACCGAACGTGGCCTTGAGATTGGCGAGGTAGTCGGGCCTTTCTGTTATCGCGGCGGGCAGTTCAGGCAAAGCCGTGAGCAGGTAAACAGTTATTTTCAGGCCCAGGGCGCGAAAGAGGAAATTCCCACTGCCGGCACTGTCGTCCGGTTTGCAAATACACAGGACATTATAGAAGAGCGACACCTTGAAAAAAACGCCAGAGAGGAGATGCAATGCTGCAAGCGATTTGTAAAGGAGCTTAACCTTAAAATGAGGCTCGTCGAGGCCGAACACATCTTCGGCGGAGAACGCATTATATTCTACTTTACCGCCGAAGGCAGGGTAGACTTTCGTGAACTGGTCAAAAAACTTGCTCACGAATACCAGACACGCATAGAGATGCGCCAGATCGGCTCGCGCGATGAGGCAAAGCTGCTGTCGGATGTCGAGGTTTGTGGACAGGAATGCTGCTGTAAACGTTTCCTCAAAATTCTAAAGCCTGTGAACATGCGAATGGCCAAGCTCCAGAAGGCCACCCTGGATCCATCTAAAATTTCCGGCTATTGCGGACGTCTGCGCTGCTGTTTGCGATATGAAGACGAGACTTACACCGATTTGAAAAGGCAACTGCCAAGGAAAAACAGCCGTGTCAAATGTTCTTACGGCCTGGGCAGAGTCGTTGACACGCAGGTCCTCACCCAACTGGTGGTTATTCAGACCGATGACGGAAAGGAATTTGCTTTGCCTTTCGAGGAAATTGAAATTGTAACCGAGGCCCCGGCAGAGGCAAATGACAAAAATGACTTTGAACAGGACACAGGCGAACAGGATAGCCTTGAGGAAGAAGCTGATACCACCAACCAGGCAGAGGAAAACTGATGGCTCGAAACATTGTGGTAACTTCTGCCCTTCCCTATGCCAACGGCCCTATCCATATAGGACATCTTGTCGAATATATTCAGACCGATATATGGGTGCGGTACCACAGATGTATTGGGAACAGGTGCCTTTACTTCTGCGCGGATGACACTCACGGCACACCCATTATGATCCGCGCTCGCCAGGAGGGTATCAGCCCGGAGAAGCTGATAGAGCGGGTGCACAGCGAACACAAGGCTGACTTTGACCGCTTTTACGTGGAATTCGACAATTACTATTCCACGCATTCAGAGGAGAACAGGCACCTCAGCGAGCTGATCTACAATCGTGTCAAAGAGCGAAACTCGATTGTCAAACGCAGCGTAGAGCAGGCATACTGCGAGAAATGTTCGATGTGGCTGCCTGATAGATATGTCAAAGGCACATGCCCGCGCTGCAAGGCAGACGACCAGTACGGCGACTCGTGCGACGCCTGCGGCGGAACACACCAGCCCACAGAGCTGATAAACGCAAGATGCGCCCAGTGCGGCACACCGCCTGTGCGCAGAAGCAGTGAGCATTATTTCTTCAGGGTCGCTGACTACGAGCAGGACTTAAAACGCCTGATTAAAAACGGCTACACACAAAAATCCGTCGCAAACAAGCTCGATGAATGGTTCAATACAGGCCTGAAGGACTGGGACATTTCGCGCGACGGGCCTTACTTCGGTTTCAAAATACCCGGCGAGCAGAACAAGTTCTTCTATGTCTGGCTTGACGCGCCGATAGGTTATATCGCCAGTGCCAAAAACTACTGCGACAGACAAGGCCTTGACTTCGAAGAGGTATGGAACAGCGAGGACTGGGAACTTTACCATTTTATCGGCAAAGACATCATGTATTTCCACGCCCTGTTCTGGCCGGCAATGCTCATTGGCGCGGGATTCAAAACCGCAAACAAACTTTTTGTGCATGGATTTCTTATTATCAACGGCGAAAAAATGAGCAAATCCAAAGGAACATTTGTCAAGGCATCAACATATCTGAAATACCTCGATCCGGAATACCTGCGATACTATTACGCAGGCAAACTCAGCGGCGGCGTGGAAGATATTGACCTGAGCCTTTCGGATTTTGTCAACAGGGTAAATTCGGATATGGTCGGCAAGCTCGCCAACCTGGCTTCACGCTGCGGCCCGATGCTCACAAAAAAGCTCAGCGGGCGAATGGGTCAGAGCGACCGCACCGGCTTGGAGCTTATCGAAAAGCTGCGATCGGCCAGGACTCGGATAATCAGTGATTACGAAAAGCTCAACTACGCTTCCGTGGTAAGAACCGTTACCTCTCTTGCTGACGAGGTAAACAGGTTTGTCGAACGGAACGAGCCGTGGAAAACCATTAAAAACGACGCCGAAAAAACCCGCTGTACAATTACCACTGTCCTAAATGCCGTTCGGATTCTGACTGTTTATCTGAAACCCGTGCTGCCGGAATACGCCCGGAAGATCG
Source organism: Planctomycetota bacterium (assembly GCA_043816955.1). Taxonomy (GTDB): domain Bacteria; phylum Planctomycetota; class Phycisphaerae; order Sedimentisphaerales; family CAYZTY01; genus JBDRHL01. Next base: position 15,423 of record JBDRHL010000161.1, read on the forward strand.
AACGGTTTCTTAACATAGAGCCTTTGATGTTCTCCGACGTCGATACCACCCTGGAGGACCACCATATAAATACTTTTGAACGACTCATAGAACGAGTTGAAATGGATAAGGTAATAGCCATGACCGAAGCAAGCAAAGAAACTCAGGACTCGAAAAATATTCAGCCTGTCACGCAGGAACCCCTTGAATCACAGTGTACTATCGAAGACTTTATGAAGATTGATCTGCGCATCGCGCGCATCATCTCGGCGCAGGCAGTTGAGGGCGCCGACAAGCTGCTTTGCCTTGAGCTTGATATCGGGGGTATTCGAAAAAATGTCTTTGCAGGCATCGCTAAGGCTTATAAGCCGGAAGAGCTGGTTGACAGGATTGTTGTTTGTGCAGCCAATCTCAAGCCTCGCAGGATGAAGTTCGGCGTTTCAGAAGGCATGATACTCGCCGCCGGCCCGGGCGAGAGTGATATCTTCCTGCTTGGTGTTGATAGCGGCGCAAAGCCGGGTCAGAGGGTACATTAAAAAACCGAACATTTGCAAAGATAGCCTGATACCCGATAAAAAATGAAAAAAGATATTAAAGAAATTGCCCGGCTGGATGGTCGTTACGCACCTCAGGCGCTGAAATTTGTCTATGAGGGGCTGGGCTACACGATAAACAGGCTGGCGGACAGCGACTTTACCGCAAAACACATTAGCGGCACCGAACTTTGTGACGGCCTGCGACAAAAGGCGCTTGAGAGATGGGGCAGACTCGCTGCGATGGTGCTGAATCACTGGGGTATACGAACCACGCGCGACTTTGGTGAAATCGTTTATCTGATGATCGAGCACAAGTGGATGAGCGCCCAGCCCCATGATTCGATTGATGACTTCAACGATATTTACGACTTTCGGAAAGCCTTCGAAGATGAGTTTGAATTCGAGGATTTCAGTGAAACTGCTCAATAATATCTGTAAAGGGAAACACAGATGACATACAGCAGAACCGAAGAAAAACTGATGGAATTCATGGCTGGGCTTGACATCATTGACTGCCATGAGCATCTGCCGCCTGAAAAGGACCGAACCGACAGCTGGCAGGATGTTTTTACGCTGTTCTCGCATTACACACGGCATGATCTGCTGAGCGCCGGCATGGACTTTGACGAATGGCGGGGAGATGAACCATTTGCAGGTAATAGACCCCTATATCAGAGCCTTTTCGATTACAATATCAGCCTGGAGAAGCGATGGGAAAGCTTCAAGCCTTACTGGGAGCGGATTCGTTACGGCAGCTATGCCAGGGCAGCCCTGCTGACTGCCAAAATGGTGTACGGCTTTGATGATATAAATGACCAGACTTACAAACCGCTCAGCGAAGCAATTGCCGCCGAAAATACACCTGGAATATACAAACGGATGCTCTCTGACCGCTGCAACATTAAAGCGGCATTGACCCAGTGCGGATTTCGAGAAGTACAAAAGCCTCTCGTAACTGTTATGCCGGGTCATATGTTTTGTGATATTAGTGTTCCGTGGAGATTTGAAGATGCGATGAAGCACGGGCATATCAACAGGCCTGCTGATCTGGATGATTACCTCTGTTCTATAAAGGCAGTTATGACAGAGTGGGTAACGAAAAAAAATGCTGTTGGTGTTAAGTTCATAGCCTGTGAAAATGCCGAGCCTGACAGAGCCCATGCCGTGAAAAACTTCAAGAAAGTTCTGCAGGGGCAAAGTCTGGATATAAGGCTCAATGACTTTGAGCCTTTAAGAAATTTCCTGATCCATTCGATTATTGATTTTGCGGTGGAGATGGACCTCGTTGTCTGCGTACACGCTGGAGTATGGGGAGATTTTAGAAAGATTGACAGCAAGTACATGCTTACCCTTGCGCCTGCACATCCACAGGCCAGGTTTGACCTTTATCATCTGGGGATGCCTTCAGTACGCGATACCATCGTGATAGGCAAAAATCTGCCGAATGTGTATCTTAATCTTTGTTGGACACATATATTGTCTCAATCGCAGAGTTGCAGCGGCATCGACGAGCTGCTTGACCAGGTGCCGGTCAACAAGGTGCTTGCGTTTGGCGGCGATTACAGCAGGCCCGTCGAAAAAGTCGTCGGGCATCTGCATATGGCACGTGAAGATTTTGCCTCTGTTTTTGGAAAAAGAATCGATCAAGGTCTGATCGGCTTCGAGCAGGCCTGCCGGATTCTCAGGTTATGGTTTTTGGACAATCCTTTGAGCCTCTATACACGCCTTCAGGTTTGACCGCTAAAAAACAGGCCCGCTTTGTCTTTGACATTCACTGCTGTTTTTGGTATCCTTTGCGCCCTTTGAGTCTGATTCTATGGTAAAAAGGACGGCAGGAGGCATAAGCTCTTGGAAAACCCTGCCTCAGGAAATTCACGATGGAAATAAAACCTTTTAAGGCTTTTCGCTACAACCCGGATATTGCCGGCAATCCGGGCGACTGCGCTGCCCCCCCCTACGATGTTATTGACACCGCCCAGCAGGAAAAGCTCTACCAGCTAAGCCCATATAACATAGTCCGCATAACCAGAGGAAAGGTAAGTCCATCCGATACTGAAAAAGACAATCAATACACCCGCGCCGCACAATTCTTCAACGGCTGGATTCGAAACAAGGTCCTCAAACGTGATGACATCAACTCGATCTATGCCTGCGTTCAGGATTTTCAATTGCACGGCAGGGCATTTCGACGAAGCGGTTTCATCGCGCTCGCAAGGCTGGAAGAATTCGGAAGCAGGGTTCAGCCGCATGAAAAAACCCTCGATGCCCCCAAAGCTGACCGCCTCAAGCTGTTACAGGCTGCCGATGCTCAGTTCGGCCAGGTTTTCATGCTCTATGACGACCGGCAGAAAATCGCCGAGAAAATAATGGCTGAGGCTGCTAAGGGCAAACCACTGGTCGACTTTGTTGATGATGACGATGCACGACACCGGCTCTTCCAGATCAGCGATACAAACAACATCGAGGCGATTCAAAAAATGATGTCAGATAAATCCGGCGTCATCGCGGATGGCCATCACCGATATGAAACCGCGCTGAATTATTACCGTCAAACAGGCAGACCATCAGCAGGGTGGCAAATGATGACATTCGTTAATATGCGAAACGAAGGCCTAATCATTCTGCCAACGCATCGCCTCGTCAACGGACTCAACGGATTTGATGCAGCCGGGTTTCTGCGACAGCTCGAAGCAGGTTTTCAAATACAAAGCTGTGAATTTGCCGACAGTCTACAGAAGGATACCGCCAGGAACACAATGTTCGCAAAGATGCGCGACGCCCTGGTTGAAAACAAAAATGCCTTTGGCATTTATACCGGCAGCAGCCGGTTTTATGTTCTTGTACTAAAAGACCGCAGTCTGATGACGCAGGCCATGCCGCATATGAGTGACGCCTTAAAGGCCCTGGATGTATCTGTCCTGCATTGCCTGATCCTCGAAAAAGCACTGGGCATCGGAGATGAACAACTGGCCTGTGAGAGTCATATTGAATACATAAAGGATATCAACCAGGCTGTTGATAAGGCAATTAAGACTGTTGACAACGGCAAAGCCCAGGTGCTATTTTTCATGAACCCGACAAAAATCGAACAGGTAAAGGCTGTCGCCGCTGCGGGAGAGAAAATGCCTCAGAAATCAACTTTCTTTTATCCGAAGGTTTTCAGCGGCCTGACTATAAACAGGTTATAGCACAGCAGGAGCAGCAATAACAAACTGATAATTTATAGAATATTTTGGGAGTTACACAAATGACTGACTGGAAAAAAGCTCCGAGATTGTTTATTCCCGGCCCCGTTCACGTTCTGCCGGAAGTCCTCGAACAATTGTCACAGTATACCCTTGGCCACAGGGGCAAAGAGTACTCGCAGCTTCATGGTGAAACTGTCACGATGCTCAAAAAAATCCTCTTTACCGACCAGAATGTCTTTTTGAGCACATCTTCGGCCTCAGGAATCTGGGAAGCCGGTATCCGTAACTGTGTTGATTTCAACGAGACAGTTCTCTGCACGATGTGCGGAGCATTCAGCGACAAATGGGCTGATGTCGCCAGGTCCTGCGGCCGCAACGTCGAAGAACTCAAGGTCGATTGGGGAAAACCAACTACTGCCGAACTGATCGACAAAAAACTCTCCACCGGAAAATACGCGGCGGTAACAGTTGTTTATAATGAGACAAGCACAGGCCTGATGAACCCGGTATATGAAATCAGCAGTATGATGAAGGAAAAATACCCGGATGTTCTTGTCTTCGTAGACGCTGTAAGCGCAATGGTGGGGCTTCCGCTTCATTTTGACCAGCTTGGCTGGGATGTTGTATTTGCCTCGGTACAAAAGGCCTTTGCGATTCCGCCGGGCCTTACTGTCTTTGCAGTAAGCAACCGGGCAATGGAAAAAAGCAAAAACGTACCTGGCAGAGGATATTATTTCGACTTCCAGAGCTTCGCCAAGTCCGCTGAAAAGAATCAGACCCCTACAACGCCTGTCATCCCCCACATAATGGCCCTTAACTACCAGTGCCATCGGCTGCTGAAGGAAGGTATGGAAAATGTCTGGCAAAGGCACAAGAAAATGGCTGATTTCGTCCGCACCTGGGCAAAAGACAGATTCGCCCTGTTCTGCGAAGAGAAGTATGCCTCTGATACCCTGACGACCGTCAAAAATACAAAAGGGATCAACGTTGCTGAGGTAATCAATGCCGTCCAGCAGAAACACAACACAATCTTCGGCAACGGCTATGGCAAAGTCAAACAGGAAACCTTCCGAATCGCACACATGGGCGACATCACCATCGACGACCTGAAGGAACTACTCGACTGGATAGACGAAGAAATATAATATTTCACTTTACCTGTCAAAATTTACCAAATTCTCGAGTTTTCTTATTAGATTTCGTACGGCTTTTTGCCCTTCACTGGTAATTTTGCAAAATGTTTTGGGCTTTCGGTCAATGAAAACTTTTTCGACTTTTATGTAGCCCGCTTCTTCCAATTTGCGAATCTGGATGCTGAGATTCCCGTCAGATAGATTGAGAGTATTTCGCAAATATGTGAACTCCAATTTATCACCACCGATAAGAGCAGATATTATCCCTAAGCGAGTTTTCGACAATATCAATTCATCAAATTTCGGCTTCTCAGACCTGGGCATTTTCTTTTTCCACATCTCTTAAGCGTTTTTGTGTTATCAAAGATGGAATTACACAGCCTGCGCACATGGCAAAGCCGAGAATGAGGTAAGCATATGGTTTTAGAAAAACAGCCGCTAACATCCCCACAAAAATCCCGATTCCGCCCATCAGCCATTCTTTGGAGTACACCACTCCTGTCATTGATAATGCTATTGCATATATCCAGGCCCAGAGGAAACCGATATCGGTGAAAAAACTTCTGCCAAGGCCGAAAGTACCGAAGACAATGCCGCTTATAACCATGAGGCCCCAAATCCAGCCGATCTGGATATAAATGTAGGGCACAACCCCCTGCATATTTTGGCGTTTGCTTATGCGGTAGCCGAAAAACATGCTCAAGGGAATTCCGATGCCATAAAGACTAAACCAAACAGTATTTATTTTAGCATAGGCTTGGTGGGCAATAAGAAAGTGCGTTGCTGTGTAGCCGATAAGGCATAGCAGGCCCCAAGTGATAAATATGGCCGCTCCCGGATCAAAATCCCGACGAGTCTTTTCGATGGCTAACCGCATAAATTGAAGATTCTCAGCCAGTTCTTTTTCTTCCGTTTTACCGTGCTTGGAATTTGAATCTTTCTGTAAATTTTCTTTATTCATAACCTTTATCCTCTTTATTATTGAATTTTTGAATGGGAATTATAATCTCCGTTTCCATTTGGGCATAATTTCCACTCATAGCATTGGTAAGAAATACTTCACGGGGGGAATCGGAAATTATATAACCTTCTTTGGATATCCAGTCATAAAGCTTATTGTAGATTTCACTCGGGTCAGCTTGCCCATCTGGTTTTATAGCAACTACTACCTCTGTAACAGGCAATGTTTTAATATCTGTCATCTCGCCCAGAGTACCTGCAGCTTTTAGAGCGTCCTTACTCACAGGAATTCGAACTTCGGTAAGCCAATGCTGACTTGAGACTTGTTTCGGATTGTTCAAATAAACATAATAAACTGAACCTTGTGGGGTTATTTGGCTTCTACCTGCTGTTGCATACAGTTTGCTGATTACAAGCCCTATTTTATCATAACTCCCACGATAAATAGTATAAAGGACTACTTCTTCCTTGGTTTTCCGAACAGAGATACCGGATTTCTCTGTAGTGAGCGTTGCAGAAATTCCGACCGCACATAATACCAACAACACAAGCAAAATTTTCATTTTAGCCATCAGGTTTCCTTTCGTTAATTTATGATATTCTTCTGTTTCAACTTGCTTTAAACCAAAGTTTTCTGGTGGATTTTCTTTATTCATAGCTTTTCTCCTGTTTACTGTAATTCCTTTGTACGATTATCGCTGGTATGATCAATCCTGCCCCCGTTGACAAACCGAGGATTATAAGAGGACAGGCGTAATCTTTTGCAAAAACCGCCAGCAGCATCCCCGAGAAAATTATAATTCCACCTAAGAATCCTGCCTTTGAATACAGAACGCCATACACACCCATACCCATACTTAATCCCATTGCGTAAATAAAACCGGCCCCACAGAAAATATTTTCAAACAATCCCATCCTGTCCCAGAAAATAATGGGAAACATTATAACCAGCATTATCCCACCAAGCTGGAAAGGAAGTGTTGGAACAAACCCTTTTTCCCTTTGTCGCCTGACCCACATAAACATTGTAACAAATGAACCACACATCCCTAAGCCCATTAAGGACAGATACAACGGTGCTATCCATTTATAAAGGTTATGCTTAACCAGAAAATGTATCCCTATGTATGCAGCCATACATACCAGACCCCACATAATTGCATCGTGTGTTTCAGGTTTAAGTGGCCGGTAAGTTTTCTCTACGGTAGATCGCATAAATCTGAGATCATCAGCAGTGTTTTTTTCCTCTTCAGGTAAATGTTCTTTTTTCATGTGTCTATCTCCTTTTTTGTAAAGTACTTTATATTATAAAGTATAATTTACCAAAAGAACACTTTCCTGTCAAATGCCTTTTGAATTTTTTTGGCGGCCGGCCTGCGATGTTTACAGCCCACTTCATAACCTCGAAAAACATCGTTTTTGATGCTTATAATGAGACTCGGAGAGGTTATGAAATGGCTTTTAATGAAGATGCCGGTCAATGGCACATTTTTTTTATACAGGTTTTCAGGAGCTAGATAATTCCGCAGCGGATGCATAGCTGCAGGGCAACTGCGGCGTAGAGGCCGGCCATCAGGTCGTCGGCGAGTATTCCCCAGCCCCGGGGCAGTTTTTCAAGCTTTCGGCAGGGCCGGATTTTCACAATATCAAAAAATCTGAAAAGCAGGAATCCGGCTGATGCTGTGAGTATAGCGGATTGGGGGGGCATGCCGAACGCGCCTGTGAAGGCAATAGCTGAGCCTGCCAGCTCGTCAAGGACGATTTCTCGCGGGTCGGGCTGGTCGAGGGCTTCTATGGAAGCTCCGGCAAAGCGGACGCAGGATACCGAGGCAATAAGAGCGATGAAAATCATCACGGCTGTAGTGCCGACGAATCCGACATTGCCGATAGTTTTCAAAAGCACAAAGATGACGGGTGGGGGCAGTGAACCCCATGTGCCAGGTGCAATGGGCAGCCAGCCGAGTCCGAAGCATGAGTTAATGAATCTTTTTATATTCATCTTTTTCTTCCTGCAGGAGTTTCAAGCAAAATCTGTCGGTCATGCCGGCGATGTAATCGCAAACAGTTCTCTGAAGAGACTGGGTATTTAGAAAGTGTCTGAAGTAGCCGGGCATCAGATCGGGTTTGGCGCAGAATTTTTCGAAAAGTCGGCAAAGCCTGCTTCGGACATTATCGGCGATATTTCTTATGGTCGGGTGATAATACATGTTATTTAAGAGAAATTTCTCGAGTTCGGCAAGGTTATGTTGTGCCGGTGGGCTTAGCAGGACAAGGTTTTCGGGACGGTTGTATATTTGTTCGAGGTTTCCAATGCCGCTTTGTGCAATGGTTGATCTGCTGGTTTCGATACAATCGGTAATGAGTGTATCCATGATTGTTTTTACAGTTCTGGTGTTTCGTATGAAGGAGTCATCGATTCGAGAAGCATGGATTTTTTCGAACGTTTCGACCCAAACGGTGGTTTGCTTCAGTTGTTCAGGTTTTATAAGCCTTGCCCTGAGGCCGTCTTCGAGGTCATGGCAGTTGTAAGCTATACGGTCGGCTAGGTCGGCGATTTGGCCTTCAAGTGAGCAGTTTTTTTCGGCAAAAGAGGTTACAGCAGCACTGTCAAACGGTGTGTGATGTTTAGCGAGTCCGAGACGGGTTTCATACATAAGATTCAAACCCTGGAAATCAGGATATGGGTGCTCGAGCAGTTCAACTATTCGCAGTGCCTGCCGGTTATGCTCGAAGCCGCCATAACCGGCCATTAGGCCGTTGAGTATCTCTTCGCCGCAATGTCCGAACGGGCTGTGACCAAGATCATGGGCAAGGCAGATCGCTTCTGTGAGGTTCTGGTTGACCTTGAGGGCAGAAGCGATTGTTCTTGCGATCTGGGCGACTTCAATGGTATGCGTCAGGCGGGTGCGGTAATTATCATCCATGCCCGGAGTGAAGACCTGGGTTTTGCCTTCAAGGCGGCGAAATGCCGAACAGTGGATAACCCTGTCGCGGTCACGTTCGAAATCGCTTCTATAGCGATGGGGCGGTTCGGGGAAATTTCTGCCTTTGGTGGTTTCCTGGTTTACAGCATAGGGAGCTTTTTCTGAAGGCATGATCACAGGCCCGGAAGGTTTTGTTTTTTGCTTATATCCTTCAAGAGAGAAAAAAGCTCGGTGAGGCTTTGGCTTATCACGTCGGTATGGCTGCAGATACTCATGAAGTTGGTATCCCCATCCCATCGAGGCACAAGATGCGCGTGCAAATGGTCGGGCAGGCCCGCTCCTGCGCATCGTCCGAAGTTCATTCCCACGTTGAATCCATGGGGATGAATGGCCTGGGTGAGAGCTTTTTTGCTTTCGCGCACAAGCTTGTTCAGTTCAAGCAGCTCTGCGTCGTCGGCCTGGTCAAATTCTGCTATATGCCGCAGGGGCGCTATGAGTAAATGGCCATTGTTATAAGGAAATTTGTTCAGAACAACCAGGCAGCGCGAGGTTCGCCAGAGAACAAGATTATCGTCATCGCATTTGGGGTGGCTGGCATAGTCGCAGAGGAAACAGTCTGTTTTATCGGCCAAAGCCTGAATGTAGTTAATACGCCAAGGCGCCCAAAGATTGCTGTGTTTCAAATCGAACCTCCTAACCAGTGGTTAAGGAGCCGAGCGGCTGGTAACTTTACATTTTTATCAGTTGCCGTTTTGCAGCAGTTGTGCACTCAATTTCTGCGTAATAGTCAGTTTTGGAGTGCCGCTTCCGCCGCCAAGAGGCAGAGATCGGTTCGCTATCGCTTCAATGACATAGTCCTGGTTGTCTTCGACAAGGATGCCGGTATCAACGTTGAATATCTGCCTGCCGGTTCCGGTAACAGACTGAATATTAAAACCTCCCATCATGCTGTAAAAAAAGCCGAATGTGCCTCGCATTTTGAAACTTCCCTGGTATGGTCTGGGCCAGTCGTCCGGAACGGAATCCGAGACAGAGTAGCTGCTGCGGATAGTCGCCAAGATTGTGTCGTTAACGTCACGGACTTCGTGGAGTCTGTAGGTGACATCGCGTGCGAGCCTGAGCGGGAAAGGGACGGGGATAAGGAGTTTTGAGTCCCATTTTTCCCCGGGGGAAACGCCGCGGGCAGGATCGGGAATGCTTGAGGCTGAATCCCACATGAACCACTGCAAAGCAATAAAGTCGAGTATCATTTCCGGATCTTTTATGTTTCCGCCCCCGTCAGAGGCGAACGCTTTTTGAACAAGCTGTTGTATCAGGCTGTTCATCCCGGTGGTGTCCTTTATCAGGCCTGAAGGTGTAATCGTAAAGGTAAAGCTTTTTCCCGCGAGGCTTTCAACAGCATCACGGCGGCTGGTTTTGCCGGCTGTGTCGCGGGTAACGCCGGCAGATTCACAGCGGGCACGTATTTTTGCAAAGCCGTTTTCGTCGACATCTATGGCTTCATAGGCAACGACCAGCTCCATTCGTTCATCAACCTTCATAGTGCTGTCTTTGCCTTTGGCGGCATTCTGTTCGAAATCTATTATTGATTTGCGGTCTGATACCAGCCTGTATCGAATGGTCTGTCCCTGTGTGAACTCCACAGCAAAAAGAACATTTTTCCCGCGAGTTTGCTTTGACAAACCGTAATCGCCGCGCCCGCTTTGCTGCTGACAGCCGGCCAGAATGAAAAGGCAGATAGCTGAAAGTATGAATCCGAAACGTTGTAACAACACAAATCCCTCTTTATCAGACAAGTATTCTGAATTCGCAGATTAACAAAACTTAATCGATCGCTTCTAAACTATGCAGGTATTCAAAGCCGATGGTTAATATGCCTGGCTGCTGCTGATCCTCTGTTTTTCCCGCAGCGATCCACTCGGCAAGGAGTTTTTCATAGTACCGCTTCACACTACCCTTATCTAAGTCCATTACGAGCAAGCCGGTAAATTCATCCGTATCGTCAACACCGGAAAGATCGAGTTTTTCCTCAAGACCTCCGGGGACGGCCTGTCCGCTCAGAATCGCCTTCATTTTCACAATGCCAAGCCGCTGGTCCTGCTGAGTATCTACCTGTTCCAGAGTATATATTTTCTCGAATGACTTGACCTGGAAGGATTCCCTGGGTGAATTTTCGATTCTGCTCCAGCTATCACCAACATTTACGACGGGCTTGTCGGCGGGCGGCAGGGGGAATGAATGGCGTTTTGCGATGGCCTCGTCGCTCAGCAGGGCAGAAGCGAGTCTGCTGATTGGTCCTGCGGTTATGATCTCTCGAATTCGGCCGGCATCAAGGACAGACGCCTGGCCGGAGGGAGTGATGTGTATAGTATAGCTTTGACCGATCAGTCCGGCCAGAAGCCTGTCCTGGCTGTCCTGGCGATCGGACTGGAAGTCTATTTGAACGCCGCCGGGGCTTTTCCGGTAGAGCTTGAGGTATTCGATAGTAATTTTTGCAGTTGCGCTTCGATCACTTTCCACGCTTAGGATTTCCTGTTGGAACACTATTGTAGTCTGATCGGAACGGCTTTTAATTTCAGCATTTTCAGCACCGGATTTTTCATGTTTGGATTGGCCGGACGTTTGCGTGACCACTTTGTACTTTTGAACCCGCCCCGGTTCGAAAATCAAGCCAAGGCTGACACCAGGTGCTGCTGCCTCAGGAGCTTTTTGGGGGGGTGATTCGTATTTCTGCCTGCTTTCACAGCCGCCGAGGAAAACGGCAGCAATAACCGTTACTGCTAAATAACGTATCAACATAACCTACTCCTTAACCTGTCCAATTCTTCAAAAAATCACAGCAGACTACTCAATCAGTTCAGCCGTATAGGTGTACTGTGAGCCGAGCGTCAACTGATCGGGGCTGGTATCCTGGGTTTTTTTGGAATTATCTTCAAAAACTATCTCCGAAAGAAGGCTTTCGGTATATTTTTCCACGCGTCCGGTATCGAGATCAAACTCAAGGCAGCCTTTGAAAGTATCCGCCGGCTCTTTTACTGTCATAACGGCAGCAAACATAGCGAAGCCTGCAGCACCTTCGGAGGCCTGTGAACTAACAGCAGCAGCATTCATATCAACGACGGCAATATTCCGGCTGTTGCGCTGTTCGACCTTATCAAAGATGAAGGACTTTTCATAAGTTTTCTCCATGAGCATCCTGACGGGAGAATCCTGCTGATGTGTCCATTGGGATTGTTGTTTAACGCGGCTGCTGCCGGGCGGCGGCAGGACGGAGGCAAAGCCGTGTCTGGCCTTTATGGAATCATCACTAAGCAGGTCTTTAGCAACCAATATAGGCCTGCTCTTTCCCGTAAGGGCCGAGCGGGCCTTGGCGGTGTCGATAACTTCCACCGCGCCTGCCGGCGTAATCCTGATCTTATAGCTGCTGTCGATCAGCTTCATTAAAGGCTGGCCTGCATCAGATTGTCTTTGGCTGTCAAAATCAAGACCTACATCATCTTTCATGCCTTTTGAGGAATACTTGAGGGACTTGATCACTATCTCGGCGACGGCATTACCCTCGTTGTCGATATCAATTATGCGCTGGCTGAATGTAACAGCGTTCCGGCTCCATCTTTGTTGTTTTTCAGATTTGTTTTCACCGGGCTGATCAAATTGATGGGTATTTCCTCGCTCGATAGTTACACAATAAACAGCGGTGTCATTCGCCTCGAATTTCAAAGCCAGGTCGTACGCCGGTCCTTTGCTGAGCTTCCGGCTGGTTTCACAGCCTGAAAAAAGCATCGCCAAACACACCGATACGGCAAAAATTTTTAACCTTCCGGCAGCCATCTTTTTACTCCTTCTCTTTGACAAAATTCCTTTTCAGAGCTACACGGCAGATAATTATACTAAGCACACGGATAAAAACAAACCTAATTTTCGAGGTCTCTGTGGGTAGGCACAAGCGTTAAAAAAGGCTATCGGAGGATTTTTAGGGGTTTATCAGGGGCGCACAATGGCTATAATAGGGGCTGTACCGTTTCGGGAGCAATCAGTACAGCGTTATTTGGAGAAGCGAAATGATAAGTGATACCGTCAAGAAGGGATTTCAACGGGCGCCGCACAGAGGCCTGTTGCGTGCATGCGGACTGAAGGACGAGGATATCGACAAGCCATTTGTCGGAATCGCAAACAGTTATTGCGATATTGTGCCCGGCCATGTCCATCTGGACAAAGTAGGCAAGGTGGTCAAGGATGCCGTTCGCGCTGCAGGGGGTGCTGCGTTTGAGTTCAACACGATAGCAGTGTGCGACGGCATTGCCATGGGACATACGGGCATGAGGTATTCGCTGGCTTCGCGCGAGATTGTCGCCGACTCGGTGGAAACAATGGCAAGAGCCCACTGCCTTGACGGGCTGGTATGTATACCAAACTGCGACAAGATTATTCCGGGGATGCTTATGGCTGCGGTTCGGTTGAACATACCGACGATTTTTGTTTCAGGCGGGCCCATGGCAGCGGGTAAGGATAAGAATGGAAATGCTCTTGATCTGATAAGTATTTTCGAGGCTGTCGCCCAGTTTAACGCCGGCAAGATTGACCAGCACAGGCTTGACGAGATTGAATGTGCGAGCTGTCCGACGGTTGGCAGTTGTTCGGGAATGTTTACGGCAAATTCGATGAACTGCCTTTGCGAGGCGATCGGCATCGCCCTTCCGGGTAACGGAACGATTCTGGCGGTGGATCCGAAGAGGCAGGAGTTGTACAAAGCTGCCGGCAGGCAGATTATCAAGCTTATCGAAAAGGATGTAAAGCCGCTTGACATTATCAACGAAAAGTCGATTGATAATGCATTTGCGGTTGATATGGCTATGGGAGGATCGACAAATACGGTCCTTCATACACTTGCGCTTGCAAGCGAAGCGGGCATCGAGTACGACCTTGAGCGAATAAACCGTATCGCGCAAAACTGTCCCAATATCTGCAAGGTTTCCCCATCGAGCGAATGGCACATGGAGGATGTGGATGCTGCGGGAGGCATCGGGGCCATAATAAAGGAAATAAGCAGGATTGAAGGATTGATAAATCAGGACTGCACAACCGTTACATGCCGGACAATAGGACAGAATACGGCTGATGCTGCGATAAAAAATAAAAAGTGCATACATACGCTGGAAGATGCATATTCCAGGACAGGCGGTCTTTCGATTTTGAAAGGCAATCTCGCTCCGAAAGGCGGGGTAGTCAAAACAGCCGGTGTTGCGAAATCCATGCTTGTTCATGCGGGCCCTGCGGTTATTTTCGAGAGTCAGGATGAGGCATGCGAAGGTATTCTCGGCGGCAAGGTCAAGCCAGGCGATGTTGTGGTCATACGCTATGAAGGGCCGAAGGGCGGGCCGGGCATGGTTGAGATGCTCAGCCCAACCAGCTATATCATAGGGGCAGGCCTTGGCGAGTCGGTTGCGCTTATTACGGACGGCAGGTTCAGCGGAGGCACACGAGGGGCCTGTATCGGTCATATCAGCCCCGAGGCTGCCAACGGCGGGCCTATCGGGCTTCTAAAGAACGGCGATATCATTGAGATCGACATTCCTAAAAATTCACTGAATGTCAGACTCTCCGATGAGCAGATGGCAGAGCGAAGGAAAAGCTGGGTTCGGCCTGAGCCGCGGATCAGGAAGGGCTATCTCGCGAAGTATGCCGCGATGGCAACTTCCGCCGATACCGGCGCCATCCTGAAATGGTAATCCGTCTGAAACGGCAGTTGATATAATGGCATAATTATGATAGCATCAGACAATTATCACAACTATCTATCGGAAGCATGATTATGGTGATAGAACCTGTACTTAAAGAGTTCAGGGTTGGTCTTGAGAAACTATATGGTCAGAGACTTATAGATATGCTCCTTTACGGGTCGTGGGCACGAAATGAAGCAACAGAGGATTCGGATATTGACCTGGCGGTAATATTAAAAGGTAAGGTCTCAAAGGGCGGTGAAATCGATCGAATGATCGATCTGATAACAGAATTAAACTTGAAGTTCAACGTTCTGTTGAGTGTTTATCCCGTATCGCAAAACGATTATAAAAAACTGACCACTCCTTTGCTCATCAATATGCGAAAAGAAGGTATACACGCATGAAAGAAACAACTGCCCTTCTTGAAAAAGCGGATAGATACCTCAGAAGCGCACAGATGCTTTTGAAAAAAGACAACTGGGCGATCACGAGTACACCTTTGTAGTTTCACAGAACGAAGCGGAACAAATACTAAAGAATGGAAAACAATTTGTAAGCAAAGTTGCCGACTGGTTACAATCCCAGGATCGGCAGTAAGTTAAAATCGTAATAATGACCAAAGACAAAACTCCATGGTATGCGGGCGGACTTCATTTCGAATGTATGCAGTGCGGGCGTTGCTGCAGCGGGCCTGCGGAAGGGTATATCTGGGTAACCAAGGCCGAGGTCAAACGAATTGCACAGTTTCTGGAGATGAGCGTCCAAGAGGTCGCAGGTAGGTTTTTGAGCTGCATAGGATTTCGCAGGACAATAATCGAGGATCGTATAACCAAGGATTGCATATTCCTGCAGGAGGGCAAATGTGTTATTTATCCTGTTCGGCCAAATCAATGCCGGACATGGCCTTTCTGGGCATTCAACCTGATCAGTCCGGATGCGTGGAATTCGGCTGCGAAAAGATGCAATGGTCTTAACCGGGGAAAACTTTACAGCCGGGCGGAAATTGAAAAAGCCAAAAATCAGAAATGCTGGTGGGCGGATGAAACTAAATAACCTGATCTGCGGTGAGGTCAGGGAGATTTACAGGTGGATTGATGAGCAGGTGGAAAACTTCAAGCCGCAGTGCAAAGTGTGCGGCAGGTGCTGTGATTTTGATTCGTACGGCCATCGGCTATATGTGACAGGGCCGGAGGTTTATTATTTGAGACAGGGTCTTGGGGCTGGGGGACTCAGGGAGATGACAACACCCCTCTGTCCGTATAACGAGGCAGGCAGATGCACGGTTCACGATTTCCGTTTCGCAGGCTGCAGAATATTTTTCTGCCGGGGTGATCCGGAGTTACAGAACAGGCTGAGCGAACAGAGCCTGCAGAAGTTCAAGGATTTATGCATTCGCAACAAGCTAAGCTACCGGTATCGTCAACTTAAAGAGGCGTTATCGCAGCAGGCCGCAATAGAATGAGTTATTAGGATAGGCTCTAAACACTCATCAGTAGCTGTCTTCGGGGTGGGGCACACGAATCCGGGGGACTCGCAATTCGATATACCTGAAAAGGCCCTGAATCGTTTTATGGTCTTTATAGACACCATAGAGCATCTCGAGTTTTTCGTTGTCGGACGCTTCCATATACCTGGCGGAAGAGCCGATTTCTGCGCCCCAGCGAATCTCAGTGCCGTCTTTGGCATGCAGCAGAATATGGGGGTGATCTGCATTTCGTCTGCCGCCGTAATTGCTAACGTCAATATCAGCAATTTCAAACAACAGCGGGCTGCTGGGGGGTATCTGCCTGTCCATATTCTCCAGGAGCTTGATTATCTTCACAGCAGCATTGAGATCATCTCTGCGCCAGATTTGTCCTACAGGGGGTATAATAGCTGCAGTTAAACCTTTGAGCTCAATGATATTTGCCTTGGGCATCGCCACACCGTCGAGCACAACCAGATCTTCATCAAGATAAAACTTCTTTTTGTCTGTTGAAATCCAGCACAGAGGTCTGCGAAACTCCGCGTTTACCTCTATTTTTTGAGCTTTGGTTCGAACCCGAACATTTTTAAGCCACGCGAGAGTTCTTAGGTTTTCACTCACTGACCAGGCAACGTCCTCGTCAAGCAGGAAATCCTCACCATCTGCAGCAGCCCTGGCGCGAACCTTCGCCAAAAGTTCATCACCGGCCCATTCAGGTATGTTGAGCAGCACAAGTGTTCCGCGATTCCCGCTGATGCCGGTCCGCTGTGCAATGTAGCTTTTCAGGTATACCATGGCAGCAGCGATAGCGGCACAGACGCAAATTACCCCAAGTGTTTTCAAGACAACAGCGGTAGCCGGTGAGGACCGGCTGCTTTTGCTGTGTTTTTTTTTCTCCCGACGGCTGGAAAAAATTATCCTGCCGGTTTTGTCTTTGCTTTTTTTCTTTTTGGCCATAATAGTTTATCGGCAGGTTGGCTGTTCGGTCTTAAGTTCGTGTTTCTGCTGGTATCTTTGGACGGCAAGGTCAATTAACTTATCGATAAGCGCCGAATAACTGATACCGGCAGCCTGCCATAATTTCGGGAACATACTGATTTTTGTAAATCCGGGAATAGTATTGACTTCGTTAACAACAACTTTGCCGCTGCGCATCAAAAAGAAATCGACGCGGGCCATACCCTCGCAACAGAGAGTCTTAAAAGCCCCTAGAGCACAGGCCTGAATATCCGAAACCTCTTTTTCTGATATATCGGCAGGTATCTGCAGGCATGCGCCGTTCTGATCGAGGTATTTGGCGCGGTATGAGTAAAACTCGTCGTTTGGGATAATTTCCCCCGGCACGGAAGCCTGAGGATCTTCATTACCCAGAACAGCGCATTCGATTTCACGGCCGGTGATGGCTTTTTCAACAAGAATTTTTCTGTCAAACTCAAAGGCTTTTTTAACGGCTGAGGCAAATTCATCTTCATCTCTGACTTTACTGATTCCCACGGACGAGCCTAAATTTGCAGGTTTTACGAACAACGGGGTCCCCAGCCGCTCTTTAAGGGGTTGGTAGCTGATTTCATGGCCTTGAGACCTGTGAAAAACGGCAAAGTCGGCAACATCCAGACCCGCCTGGCGGAGCAGTCTCTTGGCGATGTCTTTGTCCATGGCAATTGACGAACCCAGGACGCCTGTGCCGACAAAAGGTACATCCGCCAATTCCAACATTCCCTGAACAGTACCATCCTCACCGAATGGGCCATGCAGGACAGGAAAGACAATATCAACGGGGTCTATGTTTTTGCCGGTTATGGTATGAAACAAATGTCCCTTCTTTCCAGGAACGAAAGCGATATCCTGACCATTTTTATGCACCCCGACACCGTCGCAATCCAGCCTGCCGGAAAAATCTCCGTCAGGGTGATAATACCATCGTCCTTTTTTATCGATACGTATTGGAACCGGCTGGTATTTGTCTTTATCAATGGCAGCCAGTATATTTTCTGCTGATTGAATTGAAATTTCGTGTTCGGCGGATTTACCCCCGCAAAGGATCGCGACGCGAGTTTTTCTACCAGATTTCAATCTCAAGCTCCAGTTGGACGCCAAGCTGATCTTGTACGCGTCGCCTGATAACATCAATCAGCCTTATGACATCGCCGCTTGTGCATCCATCATTGGCAATAATGAAATTCGCGTGCTTTTCGCTTACGACAGCACCGCCTACGCTCAGTCCCTTCAGGCCTGCCCGGTCTATCAGAGCACCTGCAGCCTGGCCCGGCGGGTTTTTGAAGATACATCCTGCACATCGAGCATTGAGAGGCTGAGTGTTTTTCTTGAAGATCCAGATTTCCTTGACAGCCCGCAGTATCTGGTCAGGGTCCTCCTTGGTCAGCTTTATTTCAGCGTTCAGGATGAATTTTGCGGTGATATTGACCTGCCTGTAGTCGAAATCCAGCTCGGGTTTGCTCTTTTCGAAGATATTGCCGAGCTTATCCATCAGTGTTACCGATTCGACCGCCGAACCGATGTCGCCAAACTGTCCTCCGGCGTTCATTCGAACGGCTCCGCCTACTGAGCCTGGTATGCCTGTAACCGCCTCCAAACCTGAAAGTCCTTTGCGGACACAATCCATCGCTAGTTTGTTCAAATTGGCTCCTGCCCATACCTGTAGTTTGTCCTTTTGATAACTGACACGCGCAAAATCCTCGCCGCCGAGTTTTATCACGGCAGCTTTTATGCCTTCGTCACTAACCAGCACGTTGGAGCCAGATCCGAGGACTCGCATCGGAATATTATTTTCGTTGCATCGACGGACAACCGCCTGCAGTTGCTCGAGGTTTTCGGGGACAATGAGGTAGTCCGCCCGCCCCCCAAGCCTGTACCAAGTGTGTTCCCTAAGAGAACAGTCCGGTTTAACTATGTTTTGCAATCCACTGAATATACTCATCGGCCACCTTCCAAATATCGCCGGCTCCCATGGTTACCACCAAATCACCTCTTGTAACATTTTTCGCCAAATATAGGCAGATGCCTTCAAAGCTGTCGATAAAAACCGCATCAGAGCCCGCTGAACGGATTTTCTCAACAAGCATTTTTGAGTTAACCTCATTTCTCAAAGTTACACTGTCCCGGACGAAATATATCTCCGGTACAATTGTAATATCCGCAAGCTTAAAGCTTTCGGCAAAATCATCAAGCAAAAACCTGGTTCGGCTGTGCTGGTGCGGCTGAAATACGCAAAAAATTCTTTTGGGCTGGAATCTCTGTCGAACTGCCTCCAGCGTCGCTTTTATTTCGGTAGGGTGGTGGGCGTAATCATCCAGAACAGTAATGTCGTTTACAATCGCCTTTAGTGTCATCCTGCGATTGACGCCGGTGTAACCGGGCAGTAATTCAAGGGTTTTTTCAGGCCCAACACCCGCCTCGATTGCCGCTGCGATAACTGCCAGCGAATTCGATACGTTGTGAAGGCCTGCCAGAGATATTCGCGTCCGCCCCAGTAAACCACCTGCACGGTGGACATCAAACGTATATAAACCTTTGTTAAGGTTGAGATTGCAAGCCGAGTAATCATTTTCTCCGCCAAAACCGAAACTTATACATCGCTTCTGCCGTTTGATGCGCTGCATAAGGCGGGATACATTCGCATCGTCGCCATTTCCAACCAGCACACCGCCCGGTTCAATTCCCCCGGCGAAGTCATAAAACGCATCGACAATCTCATTTTCGTCGCGATAGTAGTCCAGATGGTCCTGCTCGATATTCAGCATAACGGCGATTTTCGGGTGCAGATTCAGGAAGCTTCTGTCATATTCACAGGCCTCTGCAACAAAAAAACGCCCGCTGCCGACAGCGGACGAACCGCTTAACTGCAGGACATCCGCCCCGATAATATAGCTTGGTTCAAGGCCGGCATGGGTCAGGAGATACGCAAGCCAGCCGCTTGTGGTGCTTTTGCCGTGCGTGCCGCAAACAGCAAGACAGCGGTAGTATTGCATTATCCGCCCCAGCATCTGGGCGTATTTGTAGATTTCCAGGTTTCTGCTTCTGGCGGCAGATAATTCAGCGTTGTCATTTTTTATAGCTGCCGATATGACAATAGCGTCAACATCTTCAGTAAGGTTTTCACAGCGATGTCCTATTTTTATATCAGCCCCGCCCTGGTTGAGTCCGGCAATAACCGGGCTGCGTTCCTGGTCGGAGCCGGTTATTATTGCGTTGTTTTTCATGAGGACTTTTGCAAGCCCGCTCATGCCGATGCCGCCTGCGCCTATGAAATGGAACTTTTTCCCTGCTATCCTCATACGCCGCTGCGCAGGAAACAACTCAGACGGCTGTTTTGCCTCCAGAACCCCCGCCTTGGTTTTCATCCTCAATTCATCCATGACTAAATCGGCCTCCTTTGCCTTTGCTTAACTTATATTATATCGGTTGAAAAATCAATACTTCTGTGTCTTAAGAGCGTATAATATGAAAAATTTTATTACAGTTTCGAAGATTCGGGGCAAAACCGTGATGGCTATCAATATTCGGAGGTGTTAAAAATGGAATCTATGGAACAATACAGGCAGTTTTTGAAAACCAACAACTGGCGGAGGCTGCAGGGCATTCAAACCGACCAGAACAGGGGTATTGCGGCGCCGGCTGTGCAGAAGCCCTATGCGGAAGATGCCGAATTGTTTGATCTGGTGGGGCCGGGGGATATGACAGTAGGCAGAAAACCTTTGTTTGAGGTTATCAACCAGCGGCGCAGCCGAAGAAACTTTACAGGCGATTCACTTACGCTTGAGGAGCTTTCGTTTCTGCTGTGGGTGACTCAGGGCATACAGAAGGTTTCAGGAGATGAAACTTCTGTGCTGCGAACGGTTCCATCAGGCGGCGCAAGGCATTCTTTTGAGACATATCTGCTCATAAACCGGGTGGAAGGTCTGAAGCCCGGCCTTTACAGGTACCTTTCCATGGATCATAAATTGTGTTTTTTGCGAGCTGGTAAAAATATGGCTGAGCAGATCTCCGGGGCATGCTGCGGGCAAAAATTTGTAGGCAGCGGCGCAGCAGTATTCATCTGGACCGCGATTCCATACCGGATGGAGTGGCGGTACAGCATTGTCTCTCACAAGGTAATTGCAATAGATGCCGGGCACATGTGTCAGAACCTGTATCTGGCGGCTGAATCAATCGGGGCCGGAACATGCGCGATAGGGGCATATTTCCAGGACCAGGCTGACGAGTTTCTGGGCGTTGACGGCAGGGAAGAATTTGTCATCTACATCGCACCGGTGGGGAAAATTGTGCTGTGAGCATTGCAAAATGCTCTTTTAATTTGTGCTTCAGTAGCCTACCATGTCCGATTGTTGTATGCCGGGAACCTTTGCCGGTTACCGGGAGAATTTTACGGGAGCAGGTTATGCGATATTTTAACTCGATCATTATAATACTGATGTGGTTAACATTGGGAGCATTGTCTTCGAGAGCATTGCTGGCTAAGGAGATGGAGGAAGATGCAGCAGAATCCACAGCGAACCAGCCTCTTCTCGAGAATTCGGTTGTGATGATCCGAAGCGTCAGCCAGGAAAATGACTACCTCACTCCGTGGAAACAGGGACCGATGAGCCAGGGAGCGGGATCAGCGTTTGTTATCGACGGCAATTACCTGCTGACAAACGCTCACAACGTAAGCAATAACAAATATGTCGAAATCAGGAAGCAGAACTTCGCGAAGCGCTACCCCGCCGGGGTAGCATTTATCGGCCACGATTGTGATCTTGCGGTTCTGCGTCCTGAGGATCAAAGCTTTTTCGATGATATGGAGCCGTTAGTGCTCGGCGGGATTCCGAAAGTCAACTCGACTGTTTCAACTTATGGTTTCCCAATAGGCGGCAGGCAGATTTCAGTAACCGAAGGCGTAGTTTCCCGGATTGAAATGGAGGCTTATTCACACACAGGGGCGGATTCTCACCTGGTTATCCAGACAGACGCAGCGATAAACCCGGGCAACAGCGGCGGGCCTGTTATGCAGGATGGTAAGGTAGTCGGGGTCGCGTTTCAGGGACTGCGGTCCGCTGACAACATAGGTTATCTTATTCCTGTAACTGTTATCCGGCATTTTCTGGCGGATATTGAGGACGGCAGGTACAACGGCTTCGGATCGCTGGGGGTCTCTTTGTTTGCAGGTTTGCACAGCGAAAGCTACAGGGATTATCTGAAAGTTCCCGCCACAGAAGACGGGGTAGTTGTGACCAAAACCCTTATGCACAGCTCTGCGGAAAACCTGATCCGCCCTGGTGATGTGATAACCGAAATCGACGGATTCAACGTTGATAATGACGGCATGATCCGGATTCACGGCCTGCGACTGCATATGTCCGAAGCGGTTGAGGTAAAGCAGATAGGTCAATCATGTGAGCTTGTGTTCTATCGGAACGGGCAGCGAGAAACAGTACAGGTTACCGCAGCATTGAATCGGCTGATCCTGGAATACGCCCGCCAGTACGACCGGACGCCGGGATACGTGGTCTTTGCAGGCCTGACATTTGTTCCTGTTACCAGAAACTTCCTGGAGACGTGGGGGCGTGAATGGATTTATGATATACCGTATTATCTGCGGTACCTGTTCAACAATTCCCCGCAACTTAACACAGACAGAGAAAGAAAAGAATATGTGGTGCTGTCAGAAATAATGCCTGACGAGATCAACTCATATAGTTCAAGTTTCAAGAATCTTGTTATCGAAAGTATCAATGACAAACCTGTTTATAGTCTTGACGATCTTGACAAGGCTTTTAATGAATCATCTGTTGATTATTACCGGCTTAAGTTTATGGGATCGGCTGAAATGCTGGTTCTTGACGCCGAAGCCGCCCGGAACAGGCAGCAGCATATTCTTGAAAAATACGGTATTCCGGCAGAAGCACGTCTGGAGAAAAAGATATGAAGAAACAGCCAGTTGTAATATCGGCGCTCTTGGCATGTTTGTTCGCATTTTGTGAACCATGCACAGCAAAGAAAATACGGACGGATATGACCGAGGCGATGAGAGAATCGCTGGTTTACCTGGAAATCTCAGCACATGGGTACGAGCAGCATCAGCCATGGAAGCATACCGATGTTACAAGGCGGCCAGGCTACGGTTGTGCCGTTGGGAAATATGAGGTCCTCACCACTGCCCGTAATGTTGTAAACGCTGCTTTCATAAAGGTGCAAAAATACGCCCAAAACGAGTTTATCCCCGCTAAAGTCAAGGTCGCAGATTACCAGAGCGACCTTGCGCTTCTTGAGCTTGACGCGAATTCGATGTTACAGCCCTTAAAGCCGCTGAAGTTCTCAGACGATTATCGCAAGGGAGTCGATGTCGATTTTTACTGGCTCTCTGCAGATGGGGATCTCTATACCGGCAGAGGTTTTCTCGACCGTGCAAGGGTCTCACAGTCAACAGTTTCATACGCGCAGATGCTGAACTACGTGGTAGCAAATACCTCCCAGCAGACCGGCCTTGGGCAGGTTTACTGCGATCAGAGAAAGCCTGTCGGAATTGCCTGCTGGGCCAATGAGAACAAGGAATCATGGGTAATCCCGGCAGAAACGATCAACCGGTTTCTCGCTGATGCCGGGGACAGCCTGTACAAAGGTTTCGGGGTCGCAGGGTTTGGTACGACTATTCTTGTTGATCCCGCGATGCGCAGCTATCTGAAAATGCCCGGTGATCTGAAAAACGGGGTATATGTTACCGAAGTTTACAATCTCGGCACAGGTAGTAAAGAGATCAGAAAGGCTGATGTCATCCTGGCAATCGACGGCAGGACGATAGATTCCTATGGGCAGTTCGAGCACCCTGCATATGGCAGGCTGTCTTTTCAGCATTTGATCGCAAGCAGGCCTGTGGGTGAGCAGATTATTTTTGATGTCTGGCGCGACGGCAGCAGGCAGAGACTTGACATCGAGGTAAGAAATTTCGGGGCTTCTGAGATGCTTGTCCCTTATTATGAATACAGCGAGCAGCCTGAGTATGTTATCACAGCCGGCTTTATACTGCAGAAGCTTACGCGGGAGTATCTGGCGGCCTGGGGCGAAAACTGGCCCGGCAGGGTCGCGCCTCATGTTTATCATTACTATCGTGATCTTGCTTTCAGGCCGACGGAGGAACGGCAGGACATCGTCATACTCAGTTACGTTCTGCCCGCTGCAATCAACCTGGCTTATAAAGACCTTGGTCAATTGGTGGTAAAGAAATTCAACGGTATGGAAATACGCTCGATCAGGGACGTCGTCGAAGCGCAAAAACTAAACCCGCAAAGCAAATACGACGTTATCGAGTTCGAGATGGACAACCCTGTTGTGGTGATTCCCAGAGATGCTCTTGCCGAAGCCGACAGCCGGATAGCACAGGCCTATGGGATTACAAAACCTGTGAACGTCAGATAGACTGCCTTATTCAGCTTCCCGGGGAGAGAACTGCTCTTGTGCGGGTATTACCCGCCAGGCGGGCGGTGGTAGTAGTTTTGATAGCTGCGAAACTTGCAGGTATTTGGGGATATAAAGCATTGCCGTCGCAAAAACGGCAGAGGCAGACTCAAGCATCCCTGTCTCAAACCGCTTGCGGATTTGCAGACGGGAGTTGTAAAAAAGATTCGAGACAACAGAGGCAATTTGTTGAAAGTATCGACCAAAGCATTGTTTGGCAAAAAGAGAAATATCGAAAAGCGTATTCAAAAGCTGGGCATTGGTCAGAAGATCAATACCTCTCATATGGAACGACTCAACGGCACTATAAGAGGCCAGCAGGCGCGACTGGCCCGGCGTACCCGCAACGGCTCCCATCTGAAACAGATGCTGCAGTTTGCAGAACTGTGGCCAAATATTTGATTTTTGCTCTGTAATTTTGCTTTTTGATTTTTAATCTTTGATTTTTTTATACCCCCAGCTCTCTTCGCTCCATCCCCGCAGGTCCGCAAAATCGTTACAATCGTCAAACTCGCCCTAATCTTACCGCCAAAAAAAACGAAAAAATGGCATAAAAGTAGTACAAAACATAGCAAGAACTGGGTAAAAACGCGCGCACTTTTCGCAAAAAATGACTAAAAAATCCAAAAAAATCACTGCTTTTTAACACCCGAACCTCAATATTAGCCCAAAAACAAGCATTTCTCCCTTGAAAACCTCCCCTAAAACCCCCAATTCCCGACCAAATTTTCCACATAATTCCCCCCCTGCAAGCTTTTTTCCCCCGTTTTACCTTTTAATCACCGCCGTTTTCCTTTGCTCCCTTCCAGCCGGAGTCCTGTTTGTTTTTATTTGACAGCCGATTCTCCATCGCATATTCTCTCCTTGCAGTCCAGATCTCCGCGGGCGTAGCTTAATGGTAAAGCCCCAGCCTTCCAAGCTGGTCATGTGGGTTCGATTCCCATCGCCCGCTTATTGTCAATAAAGGACTTACGACAAATCTTTACAATCCTCTTTACAATTCTTGGCTCCCTTTGTATAATATCACAGAGATTAATTGACTATCTAAACTGCTTTTATGCAGACATTGAAATGTGTTATTAGAGGTATGACAGGATGAGTCATCCTAAACGAAGCGGACCTAAATCTAATTATGAACTTGGTCCCGATGGAAAACCTGCTGTAGGTTTCTCCAAGGGAAAGGATGGTTACTACTACACTCATTGGAGAGCAGAGGGATATGAGAAACGTCCTCATTTTGGTCCACCTCATGATTATGATGGAGCATACCACAAGTATTTAAAGTTTATGCAGGATAAGGAGGGAGAAAACTACACAAAAGTAAACAAGCCTTACTTCCTCAAATCTCTTAAAACACATATGGAGTTCAAGTATGACGAAGACTTCTTAAAAAAAATTCAAAAAGGTGGAATCAAGAACCTTAAAGAGATATTCGATAAGCTCTCCGTGGATTCGACTTATGTGCCAGATAGCGTATGTCTGGAACGAACAAGAGAATTACTGCTTGACAACCAAAAAGAGACTGCCAAGAAGATGAATCTTCCAGGGCTTGCAAATGTCAATCTGTTTGAGCAAAAGGAATCTCTGACATTGAAAGAAGTTGGAGACATGTATATTCAGAGGAAGAGAAAACCTCTATCTCCCAAAGTTAAAAGTGATGCACGTATATGGTGGGAAGAATTCCTTGAAATCGTAAAATGTGACAGAATAAGAGAAATAACTGTTGACAAGATTAATCATTATCAAGAGGTAATATACGATAAAGGAGAACACATGTCCCCTTCTTTTGTCAACAATCGTTTCGATATGATAAAAACGATTGTTAATAATATTTCAAAGACGATTGGGGATAGTGAGGACCAGAGAGTCTTACAAAATCACTTAAAAGTTTTAGTTTTGAAAGAAAAAGCAAAATATAATTCTCAACCTATAACAAAAGATGAATTTAGAGCAATATTAGGAGCTTGCAAGAATATTAAGTGGAGAGCTATTCTAATTCTTGCAACAAACACAGGCTTCACTCCAATCGATTATACATATCTTATGAAGGATGATATCAACTTGCAGGATAAAACACTGATAATGTATAGGCAAAAGACCAAGATAGCCAGGGTGACAATGTTAACTGATAGAACAATAGATGCCCTGAAAAAATATATTGAAATCAGAGACAATGACAACAGCAATTATTTCTTTGTGAATAGGTATGGACTACCTTATACCGCTAATTCAATAGGAAAATATTGGCGAGAAAAACTTCTACCAAATGCCAAAGTTTCCAGAAGAGTATGTTTTGAACATATTAAGGATGCTGTGCAATCAATCCCAGTGAATGAGTATGACTGCGATCCTGTAGAAGTGCGATATCTCTTAGGACATAAAGAAAAAGGGGTGACAGACCATTATCTTAAAAGGCTTGCAAAGAGAACAAATAAAATCGTGAAATGCCTTGATAGATACTTTTTTGAAGAAGGCGATGAAGGTTAATTGTTCCTTGATAGACGATACCATCCCTACCCCCCCTGGGGACAGCTTCGGGTGTCCAATCATCTCGAAAAAGAAGGGGTATTCATTGCACCCGGTGGTATTCGAAGTGTATGGCTGCGGCATGATATGGAGACCTTCAAAAAACGTCTGAAAGCCCTGGAAGCAAAGGCTGCTCAGAAAAACCTGGTCCTTACGGAAGAGCAGCTTGCAGCTCTTGAAAAAGCCAAACAGGAAAAAGAAGCCCACGGTGAGGTAGAAACACAGCACCCAGGCTATCTGGGGGCTCAAGACACATTCTATGTGGGCACTTTGAAAGGTGTTGGCAGAATTTATCAACAGACATTCATTGACACCTATTGTAAAATTGGTTTTGCCAAATTGTATGACCGTAAGAATATAATCCTCCCCAAAAACTGGGCGCATGATTAAGGTGGATTTGTCGCCTGAGACGATACAGAATCAGGAGACAAATCATGCAGAACAAAAGACGTAATCACAGTGCCGTGTTCAAGGCCAAGGTCGCCCTGGCTGCGGCAAAAGGCGATAAAACCATCGCCGAACTGGCCAGTGAATATCAGGTTCATCCGAACCAGATTACACAATGGAAAAAGCAGTTGTTTGAATCGCTGCCTGAGATTTTTTCCCGCCGGCGGCGAAATGAGCAGCACCAGCAGGATGAACTGACGGCTCAGTTGTATCAGCAGATAGGCCAGTTAAAGGTGGAACTTGACTGGCTCAAAAAAAAATCTGGATTTGACGCTTGAGCAGAAACGCATGGAAATAGAACCCGACAATAATCAGATACCCGTTTACAGGCAATGCGAACTGCTTGGTCTGAATCGCAGCAGTTTGTATTATACGCCCTGTCGTGATACGCAATATAACGAACTGCTGATGAAGCTGATAGATGTGCAGTATATCCAGACGCCGTTTTACGGCATAGATAAGATGACCGAATGGCTGCGTCGTCAGGGCCATTATGTCAATCACAAACGAGTTCGTCGGCTGATGCGTCAGATGGGTCTGGAAGCGGTTTATCCGCATCGAAAACGTGGTTTGAGTATACCGGACAAGCAGCACAGGATATATCCGTACCTGCTCAAGGATGTACAGATAATCCGTCCGGACCAGGTCTGGTCTGCCGACATTACCTATGTTCGGATGTATCGCGGGTGGCTTTATCTTGTAGCGATAATGGACTGGTTCAGCAGGTATGTCCTGAGCTGGGAAGTATCGGTGACATTGGAATCGCAATTTTGTGTTTCGGCATTGCAGCGGGCATTGAGCTTAGGCAGACCTGATATTTTCAGCACCGACCAGGGCAGCCAGTTTACCAGCGATGATTTTACGGATGTTCTCAAAAAGGCAAGTGTTCAAATCAGCATGGACGGCAAAGGCAGGGTGTTTGATAATATTTTTATTGAACGATTATGGCGGACGGTAAAAGTCGAGGAGGTTTATCTGCGGGACTATCAGACGGTCACCGAGGCAGCGTATAGCCTCGGCAGGTATTTTGAGCTTTACAATAATCAGAGATTGCACCAGGCGTTGGGCTACCGCACCCCCGCCGAGGTGTACGGCGTAGCAGCTGGTACTCCGGTCGCCCTTCGGGCTCCCTCCGTCCCAGCTGCTTTAACATATGGCGATGAATCCACCTTAAATCCGTCTGTTTTCTGTCTTGACAATGGGTAGGGGTATAGAATGCCTTGACCGCCGCGGATATGTTGAATGACAGAGTGCTGCCGTTTTATGAGGAGCACAACATACCTTTGCTACGTGTTCTGACGGACCGAGGTACAGAGTATTGCGGAAAACATGAGCACCATGAGTATGAATTATATCTTGCTGTGGAAGACATTGATCATAGCAGGACTAAGACAAAAAGTCCACAGACTAACGGCATCTGTGAGAGATTCCATAAAACAATCCTCGATGAGTTTTACCGTATTGCTTTTCGTAAGAAAAATTTATAATACACTTGACGAATTACAGGCGGATCTGGATACTTGGATGAAAGAGTACAATGAAGAACGTGTTCATAGTGGCAAGTTTTGTTTTGGAAAAACACCAATGCAAACATTTTTGGATTCAATGCCGTTGGTAAAGGAAAAAATGCTGAACAAAAACTTACAGACAGAAGAGGCATGTCTGTCAGGTTAAGTAGTGGCAACTACAATTGATAGTAGGAGGTATTTCATCATGTTTTCATAACGACACCCTGTGTCGATTTGAAAACATGATGGTATTCATAGACTCTAATATATTTTTTTGCAGTTGTAGGGGAAAACTTAAAGCAACAGCATAATACTCGTGTCGTGCTAAATAACAAAGACAGTTTCTGTTATGGTTTAGTTGCCACTACAGATGATGACTACAAAAAAAGCCAACCTCCTTCTCAGCAGATTGGCTTTTTATAACTACCCAAGATAAAACTATATATTACAGATCTTGAGGCTTGACAGTGCTTCTCCTGTTTGCCGTTGTTCTTTCGATAGCGGCATCCAGCATACAATAAATCTTGCAACTCAGACTACCGAGCATCTCCGATGAACTCATCATTCCCTTGCTCCTGACATAAGCCTTTACCTTACTGGCTACAATCAGAGATTCCTTACAGGAGCATTTATTTACATCTTTCTTTGCAGCTTTCTTTTTTACTACTTTTTTCTTTGCCATTTCATTTCATCCTTGTATTAAAACCCATTTCCATAAAAAAGCTAACAATTAGCTTCTAAATATGCCAAACAGCCATTCTGACTGGTTTTAAGTGCTTTTACAATAGAAAAATAGAGTAATTCAAGTTTTTCAGCAGTTTCAGACTCATTGTGCGTAATAAAACAAAGCAATAGACCCCATTATTAGAAGTGCAGCTAAAATTCGTTTGATAAAAACAGTTCTTGTGGTTTTTGTTTCCAATCTCTCAAAACCCAAATGAGCAATTAAATAGCCAAATACAATTGATATAATCCCTCTTGTTGATTGGAGTATATTACCAAAAATAACGCCAATTAATGCAAAACAGGAAAAAAGGCAAATCATAGCTATCAACCATGAAACAGCAAAGGGCAATGAATATAGCCAGGTGCTCTTAGAAGTGTTATGTGGTTGAACAAGAAGGAACAATAATCCAGCTATACCACATAGAATATAAGAAAGAGCTGCACTGAAAACCGCTCCATGAAAAAGTCCTAAGTATTTAAATTGATCGACCAATGCTTTAATACTAATATCTGAAAAACAATAAGCAAAACAGGCAAGCACAATCATGATGAGACTTGATCGGTGAATACTGGTCCCGTAATGGGATAGCAGGAATACAGAAAAAGAACACACTACAACAGCGAACCATTGTATAAGACTGAGATATTGATGTAAAAAAACAAAACTGATAAGTGCCAGAATAATGATTTTTAGACCTAACAAAGGAGAAACACTTGATGGCTCAGATTTTACTAGTGCTGAAAACAAAAAAAATTGCCCTAAAAGATAGAAACCAGAACTCCCCAACAGCATTAACAGATAGCTTGACAATCCAGGCATATTTCGGGGCAATAGGAAGAAAACTAAAGGAACAGAAATGATTCCCATAATGATATGAGAGAGAGCAAGTAATGTACCTATATTATTCTTGTGCTTTCCAATAAAAACGCTAGTGCACAAATAAGAAATAGACTGAAATAAAGCTGCTAATAAGCCAAATAAAATACCTAAAAACATAAATGTTCCTATTCATTTACCACTCACACTCACTCAACAAACCGATCAAATAACTCCATCTTCCTTACTTTTTTGATTTCAGACTACCTCTCCCCTCTTTAAACTGTCTTCACCGTATTTCACCCTGATTTTATCAAAAGCTTCGTCTATTTTCTTCTGTTTTTCTTCAATTGGATCAGAAAATAACAACTTTTGCCCAGTTCCTACAGGAGATAGTCCAGAAGCTCCAAATCCTAATAGTCTCAATGGTCCAGCAGAGGTTTTATACCATTTGTCAAAAAGTTGCTGTGCCTGATTTAATAATGTACTGGTCGTATTTGTTGGTTCAAATGTATTGCTTCGGGTGATAGTCCTGAAGTCCCCATAACGTAATTTTAGAGTAATTGTCCTGCATTGTAATTTTTCTGCTCTTAGCCGTTGAGATACTTCTTCAACTTGATTTTGTAAGACTCCCAACAGGACTTCTTTTTCCTTGATATCATCAGGGAATGTCTCTTCAGAGGAAATACTTTTTGCCTCAGTATAAGGCTCTACTTCCCTGTTGTCTATTCCCTGTGCTAATTTAAGAATGTCATCCACCTGGTTTTTTAAGACAGTGGATAAGGTATTGACAGGAGCAGTTCTGAGTTGTTGTATAGTATTTATACCAATGGATTTCAGTTCCTTGTTCGCAACTTTCCCTATTCCCCAAATTTTAGAAACAGGGAGAGGGTCAAGAATCTGTTGTTTGTTCTCTTCAGTTATAATTACAAATCCATCAGGTTTTTCCAAACCAGAGGCTAATTTAGCCAGGAATTTATTGGGAGCTATACCTACGGAGGCAGTTAATCCTATTTCTTCCTTAATTCGGGTTTTTATTTCCTTGCCTATTTTTTCAGGTGAGCCGAACAGTTGAACACAACCCGTCACATCGAGGAATGCCTCATCGATGGAAATAGGTTCCACATCTGGAGTGTAGTCATGGAAGATTTTATGGATTTGTTTGGATAGTTCGACATATCTTGACATTCTGACCGGCAGGACTATGGCTTCAGGACAGAGCCTTAGTGCCTGCCCCATAGGCATGGCAGAGTGTATGCCAAATTTTCTTGCCTCATAAGATACAGCTGCAACTACTCCCCTTTGTTTGACAGTTCCTCCTACAAGGACAGGTTTGCCCTTGAGGGCAGGGTTGTCCTTGACCTCGACAGATGCATAAAATGCATCCATATCGATATGGATTATTTGTCGTGGTATTTTCATTTTGTTTGGAATAATAATTTATAATAGACCTTCAAGACCAAAAACTTTTGCACAGGTACTATAAAGTATTTACTTTCTCAAAAAATTAGTAATCCACAAAATCACTGTCAATATAATTGAGATTAAAATACAACTTATGATAGGAAAATAGATTTTCCAGTTCTTACCTTCTAATTCTATATCTCCTGGTAGTCTAAATAACCCTGTCTTTCCTAACAGGATAATTATTCCACCTATAACAGAAATAACTACCCCTGTTATTAAAATATACTTTCCCAGTTGTTGTGGTTCTAAATCATTCATAAAAGTATTATAATCAAATGAGATAGGATAAAAAAGTTAAAATATGAGTAATGGACTACCCCTACCCTTATAGTTTTTTGGGACTCCTGCTCCTCCCAAAGAAATTACTTATTTTTGATTTTTTCAACCATCCCATTTTTTTACCAAAAATATTATCATTTTTTTATCTATTACTTCTTCTCCACTATATACAAATACTCCTTCACCCTGATTTCCCTTTCTCCTAAATTCCTGCTTCCCCTGAATGTATTGTAATCTTTCTCAAGTACCTCAACTTTTCCATATTTTTTCAATAGTGATTTCATTTTTGGGGGAGAAATAAATCCCTCATTATTATAAGAAACTAAAATAAACCTGGCTTCAGTATTTTTTATCAAATTATCAAAACTTTTTTCTGCCTTGCTTTTAATATTGTAAGCAGACTTTTGCCAATCCTCAGGAATACCTGATACCCGACTTATATTTCCTGGTTTTTTGTATTTGGCAATTAGATTAAGCATAAAATAATTTGAACCATAGGGGTGTTGATTATAGGGAGGGTCGTAATAAGCCAAATCTAACTGACCGATTTTTTTCACAAGTCGATTTACATCTTCTCTCCACACCTTTACATCACATTCGTATCTTCCAAGTATGGGAAGGGGTAGAACTATGGGACTTGTTATTCTGTCCAGGCAATCCTCATAGTTGCCTCCAAACTGTCCTTTTCCATTATTTGAGTTTTTATAAAAACCCTTGAATACTCCTGAAGTGTTAGCATGAATACTTGCCTCAACCAATAATGGAGCAATATACAAATGCTGTTTGTCGGTATCAATATCTGATATCATTCTCCTGATATTATCAATAATTCTTGCATTATCATTTGTATAAAAAACCTTTTCTTCCTTTTTGATATTATTATCATCTTTGGGGGCATAAAGTTTTTCAATAAAGCCTTTGCCCTTATCCGTTCTTTTACTCTGACTATTCAGAAACTCAATAGTATCTGTAATTTGCTGGTAATCTATATCAGATGGATTGGTTAGATAGCATTTATTGAGTATCTGTGAATAATACTCAATGTCATTTGAGTGGAGAACAGATGCATGTCTCTTCAGTGCCCTGCTCACAACTCCTGAACCTGAAAATCCATCTAATATAATGAGTTTATCCTTACCTGTTCTTTCCTTTACAATAGAAATACCCTCAGCAATGAGGTCAAGCAAATTTCTTTTATTTCCAATATAGGTTATTAGCTGGGTAGTAAGGAACTTATTATTATCTCCAAGAACAGTGGCTGTATTTGTCCTTTTGAGAGCATAAGTGCAATACTTTGAGTTTATATCAATTCCCAGCCATCTCCGGCCCAATGATGCAGCAGCAGCAGTTGTTGCTCCAATCCCACAAAATACATCACATATCAGATCTCCTGGAAAGCTATACAACTTTATCAGTCTCCGAACCAGCTCTTCAGGAAATGGAGAAGGATGGTCTTTGTGCCTTGCTGTTTCAGGAGGGATTTCCCAGGCTGAGTAAATAGACTTGTTCCAGTCATCCTTTGTAAGATCTGATGATATTCCTGTTATGTTCTTTAATCCATCCTTCCCTTTTTGCCAAACTATTACATACTCATGGGTTCTTTTTATGTTGGGGCTAATTGCACTGAGATAACTGCCCCAAGCTGTAATCCTGCCTCCATGGCTTTTTTTGATCCAACATATCTCATCCCTGAAAATCAGGCCGCACTTCAATTCTTTTACCTTGTTCATCAGATCAGGATAAATCGTATATTTTGTTCCACATTCATAATTCTTATCATCCAGTCTGACTCCAACTGCATCAACATTTATGATCAACCGGCCTCCATCACGGAGAATACGACTACATTGACATACAATTTCACCCAGCCAATTAATATATTTGTTGTGAGGCCTGGAGTCCTGTTCTATCCCAAAGGAATAATTAGTGCCGTTGTTATATGGGGGTGAAAAGATAAAACACGTGGCAATACTATCAGGTAGTTTCTTTAAGGTCTTTAATGCATCGCCACAGATAATATCATTTTCATATTCTCCTCTTTTGTTGATAAATGTATTTATAGATGGTGCTTCAACATCTTTCCTTTTTTTGCGAGCATGGTCTTTGCTATGCATAAAAGCAGTATTAATAGGCAATTCACCTTTGGAGCATTTCTCCTTAATATCCGTTGTTCCGTGCTTCAGAATGTATTTTACACGACTAACACTACTCCTGTTTGAGCCTGATATCTTGCCTAATTCGGTAAGAACATCAATTGGTCTAAAAGGTTGTGTATCGGATTTACGACCTTTTGCCCCCTTGCCCCTGCTGAGCTTGAGATTTCCCTTTGCCTGCTCTGTATATTTACCCTCAAATTTCAGAGCTAATACTATCTTGTCGTAAGTACTAATCGACCTTCTTGCCAATTGATATTCCAATATCCACTGCTTGACAGCTTCTTTATCAGGTAGTTTTAGTTCTCTAATCTTATAGGGTAATTTGTGTTTTTTTGCTATTTGAACACGATTATGACCATCAACTATTTTACCATTCCATATAAAAACAGGGTCAAGTATTCCATCCCTTATGCACATCTGCTCAAGAGTAGTATATTCTGAGGGGCTAAGAGCAGGGAGGATATTGCTGAACTCAGCATCTGTTTTAGGGTGCAGTATTTTTTTTGCCATATTTTCCCTCTAAAAATAAAACAAGCAAAATACCTACCCTATTATTATATCAAAAATATAGTTTGACTAGGGAAAAAATAAAATAATTTTCCTTATCACTATCAATGTTTTAATCAATTTTCCCCGAAGATTTATATTTCTTTAAATCCTTTTTAACCATCTTATGTGCCCAATAACCCTCTACAATAGAGTCACTATTTGACCCTCCATCATGAGAAAAATCACTCTGAAGACTGTCGTAAAGATCCAATACTTCTTCATAATCTAAATTTAATTTTCTTATGAGAGATGAAACTGCCTGCCTATATAAGTTATAAAAATGAAGTGCTTCATTTAATTGATTAGTATATCGGTATGGTAACTTTTTATTAGCATATTTTCTTACCAGATATATTTCGACTAAATACTCCTTTGCTTCTTTCTGGCTTTCTCCTAAATTCCAGAAGTATCTTTTAGAATTCATTATTTCATTTTTTCCAGTACCAACCATATAATAGTGGTTTTCAAAAAAAACGATATTCAAAGTTTGGCATAAAAGATTCTCTCCAAAGCTTTTGATCTCCTTGCATTTATCATCCGCAGTCAACAATAAACTTCGATAAAACTCCTTTTGTTGCGGTGTCAGTGGTTTGCTGTTAGGATAATTTTCTTCAAAATACCACCTAAATCTTTCAAGGAACTCTTCCTTATTGATATATTTATCATAAGCATAGAACATATGATGTTGATAATTAATAACGGGGAATTCACGTTTCAGGAATTGATAGCCTAATGACTTTACAAAATCATCCAGTACCTCTTTGTTAAATTCATTTTTATATTCCAATGGATCAATAATTGGTTTAACGATGTCCATCCAATTAATTTTTCCTGTTTCCGTGTCCACTGTGGCAAAAGTGATATAGTTACCATTCACAATAGGTCTTTTACCTGTTGTACTTTCGGTTGCGGTTACATTATCAGGGGTTGCTTCATTATTGTTAAAATCTTCAAAATCTACTATTTCAGTCATTTTTCATTCTCCTTTTCTTTTAATATTTCTTCCAAATAGGTCATTTTACTTATCATCTGATATTTTTGGTTTTTTGCTTAATAAAATTCAATCTGAATTCATCTTTTATTTTTCCACCATTTTCTAAACGACTTAAAATCATTCGATAGTAATCAGGGTGAATTTCACAAGAAATAAAATTTCTTTTTAGATTTTTACATAAAACAATCTCAGAGCCACTACCGCCAAAGAGAATAAAAACATCATCATTGTATTGTGTGCAGGATTTAATAAGCATTTCTGCAAGAGGTAAAGGAATTTGGCAAGCATGGAATGTTTTGTCCTTGGAAACATTTTTTACTATGTTAAAATAAAACCAAGAATAAGGCATACGCCCTTTTGAACCATTTGCTAAGTTATTAAGAATACGTTTGTCAGTGGGGTTTTTATAGGGAACAGCCACATGGTCTTTGTAAAAATGATTATCTTTGCTTTTTGTCGCGTGAAGGATGGAACGATGAGCCGTTGTAAATCTTTTCGGGCTGTGTCCTACATTTGTATTGTATATCCAAACATAATTTTGCACATCATAAGCGTTGTCGTCTAAAAACTTTACTCGCAAGTATGCGTTTTGCTTTGGGTAATTGAGCATAAACAAATTACCCGTTGACTTTAATACACGCAAACTTTCTCTCGTCAATTCAATATACCATTTAATATATTCATCCCATTTTTTCGTATAATTTTTACCATGGTATTTTATTCCAACGTTATAATCGGGATCACCATAAACCATATCTAAACTTTCATCAGGCAGTTGCCTTAGAACCTTTAAAACATCCTCGTTAAACACCTTGTTACGAAAATCATTTACAAAATTCATCTTACTAAATAAGTAGGTGTAGACTCTTCCTGCATAAAACAGCCTTACCCATGGTTATTAGACCATGGGCAAAACTATATTGGGCTTGGACGATAGCCATACCTACTACATTCCATAACAGTAAGGGTTGCTGTTTAATATGGGATGTATTAGCAAGTATGTGCTATCGGTAAGATATGCACTGTTACTACTAATTACAACTAACTATTAGCTACCTAATAGCATTGCATTGCAACGAGGAATACAATTTCTGATTAAACTGCTAAACTCTTGATTAACATTACTATATTGAATATATCAAATTGTTTTTCACTTTCCAACATTTTTCTGGGGGTTTTTAAATTTTCCACAGATTTATTTTAGTCTACTAAACTTTCACTTTTATGTACTTCTACAAATCTTAGTTATTATTGAGCTTTTGCAAAATTGAATTTTTGGGCTTCAAATGGGTAATTTGACGATAAATATTGATAGCAGGACACATAGCAAAATCATGGAGGATATAACTATGCCAGCTATCGTTCAATTTCCAACAGTCGTTAAGGAAGCCCTCGAACACTTTGGTCCGATGTTCCGAAACCAGCCCGAACGAGTTCATTTCGCCGAATATCTCACCGGTCTGATTGTTGCACAGAACAAGACTGTCTCCGGAATCAACAGCGAATTTGCTAACACCACAGACCAGTCGTGCCTCAATCGCTGGCTTACCAATGCCGAATGGGATGTCGAAAAGCTCAATGAGGCTCGTATCGAATGGCTTCAAAAAGATGCCTCGACCCGCTTCCATCGTAAAGGAGTCATACCCATTGACAACGTGCTTGTCGATCACAGCGGCAAACAGATTGAAGACGTCGGCTACTTCTGGGATCATGCCGAACAGCGGTACAAAATCGCACAGGATTACCTTATTGTCAATTATGTCTGTCCATCTGATAAGCATTATCCTTTGGAATTTCGCCAATTTGTCAAACGTGAACTGTGCGAAACAAAAGACATACCTTTTATAGACCACAATGAACTGTTTAGAGATTTGGTCGAGTGGGTCGTCAGCCATAATATTGATGGCGTTTTTACATTCGACAGTTGGTTTACTCATGCCAACAATCTCAATCACATCAATGCCCTTAAAAGGGACTATGTGGGTGATTTGAAATTCAACCGCAAGGTTATCTTCTGCGGCAGGGAAATGAAAGCCGAAGAAATAGCAGCATTGATTGGCACAGAGGACCGCAAGGCAGTTGTAATCAATGGCAATCAACAGTGGTATTTCACCAAGAGCATAAAGATAGCTAATGTAGATCATCCGGTAAGAATTGTGATATTGTGGGATCGAAAGAATGCGACAAGTGCAAGGAAAATCGTGATTACCAATCGGACAAACTGGGAAGTGAATCGAATTGTCACAGCTTACCGAAGTCGTTGGACAGGAACAGAGTGCTTCCATCGGGACGGCAAACAGCATTTGGGCATGGGCGATTGTCAGCTCAGGAGTGGCGTGGGTCAGACCAGACACCAATATATGGTCTTCCTGGCGTATAGCGTTTTGATGCGACAAATGCAAGGCAGTCGTTCGAGTGCGTGGGCATTGCAGCGTCTGACAACCATCGGCCAAGCTTGTGTGGCGGTTATGAAGCAGACTCTCAGCCAAACTATCGAGTGGGTAGTCAAACAAATAACAGAAGAAAAACAGAATTTTGAAAGTATCAAACTTCAATTGGCTTTAACCTAATTTTGCAAAAGTTCAGTTATTACAGTAAAAAAGAAACAATTATGGTCAAATGAACAATCACTTTTATAAAAAAAGTTTTTAAAATTATTATGCCTCTAAACAAAGTTGGATAAATATAAAAATATTATTTTACCTATTTTTTAAGGACAATAATTTATTTTATTAAAAATAGTTCCTACTTAACTCATGCCGATGCCTTCTTATTCTGTAATTTGGCAATTGCCATATTGACTCTTGCCTGGACTGTAGAATAAGCAGCTTTGTCGATTTCAATGCCGATGCAACGTAATCCCAATCCGCTTTGAAGACCTGCTATAAGAGAGGTTCCAGATCCCATCATCGGGTCAAGAAGAACACCATCCTTTGGACAAAACGCTTGAATGTAGTGTGCAGCTTCGATAACACTTTGTTCCCATGGGTGGTTGACCTTGCTTTCACCTCCACTGACCATATCAGTAATAGTGGGCCAGTAGATATTCTTAGGCACTTTATAATATATAAGGATAGGTTTCCATGCCTGGTTCATTCCAACCGGGTAAATCTTCTTTTTAGCACCGGAATGATAAATTGCCGCTGTCCAAAGATATGTGAGATGCTTATCCAGCATGGGCAGAATTTGGTTAAAAAACAAATTTCCTGAATAAGATACCAAGAGTCCACTCGGCTTTAGAACTCTTGCGGCGAGTTGTCCAAGGTCATCCCAGAGGGGCAAAGACTCTCTGACATAAGGCGGATCTGTAAAAATTACATCGACAGAATTATCAGGAACTTGCAATCCCTTGATATTAAAGTCCCCCTGTAGAAGCTCTATCTGTCCGGCCTTAAAATCACTAACCTGCTGTTCTCTGAGCTGCTTTCTTTCGCTTTCTCTCGCAATTCGTTCGACTCTTTTGAGTTCAAGGGGCTTTGAGGGCAGATTGTCAGAGCCTACTGCTTGGCAAGCATCAATCGCCCTTTGAAGTTCTTTTGTTGTATTAACATTGATGGAAGGCTTTTTCGTGGGATGCGTTTTCCCATCTTTTCCGATAATCTGTTCAGGCAGTTTAGCTGTAAAGTTGTTTACAGCAGTCTCTTCATGGATGAGTTTTTTGGCTTGCTGATGAGAAACCCCCAATTTTTCACCTATTTGCCTGAGACTGTTTCTCTCCTGTCTAAGTTTAAGAGCCATTTGGGGCAGTTTGTCCCTGTTTTCATGAATGATTTGATTGATTTGTTCCTGCGTCAGTTGCCGCCTGTGAAGATTTAGATCCTGTGCTAACTTCCATTTTTCATTTTCTGTTAAAGCAGGTCGAACCTGTACTGGAATCTGTCTTAATCCGACCTTCTGAGCAGCTCTTACTCGATGCTCCCCATCTATGATTACATAGTACTCATCCACAATGACAGGAATTAAAACTCCCTTTTCAGCGATATCCTGACAAAGATCCTTGAACTCCTTATCCAGGAGGAGAGGCACAACTTTTGAATACCGAATATAAAAGATAGTGTCAGCTAATTGTATACTCTCTAATTCAGAGAGTTGAACAGGAGCATCTTTGGGTCCACCATGACTTTCCCACCTGGAAAGGATTCTGTGGGATGACTTGGGAGTATGAGTTCCCCAGTCTTTTTTGTGTTTTGATTTTTTAAGTTTTGGGCTTTTATATAAATTTGCTTTTTTCATATTTACACACCTCTTTCTTTATAAGCTTGAAAATAGTAAAAATTCATCAAGCCAAACTGACAACGAATCAGCTTCGGTGTGTCTGACGTCCCCAACAAAAAGAACTGGCAGACATAACCGTATCACTGCAATAGCTACATCTGCCAGCTCTTATAACTGACTTCACCTGTATCTAACAGATAACTTTTTACTACATCGACTACGAACTTTATGTACTATCTTCAAAAAATAAACTATCAACAAGAGAGATATTAACTGTTTTACTTTCACTTATCAACTTTTTTCCAAAAAAAAAAAAAATATTTTCCCAATCTAATCTTTTTACAAAAAACCTGCCGATATATATATGACGTGCTAAAGGGGATGTAATAATTACTGTCGAGTAAAATAATAACTATCGAATTTATTCGATAAAGAGGCTCAGTTTCATTGTATCGACAGGATGAGATTGAGCCTGATTTTTTATAGGAGAAATATTATGTGTAAAAAAATTAAGTTTCAATGTAGTGAATGTGGTAGCAAAAATCTTGGATATAAGAAATTTGTAAAATGTATCACACCTGTTTCCCTACAGGAGAACGGACAGTTAGAGTACAAACTATCTGAAATAGACGAAGACGACTATTTAGCTACATCGAATGGTTTTGTATGCATGGATTGTGGCTCATTTATTGAGCATCGAGGCTGTAAAATGGAGACAGAACAGGAACTATTGAGCTACCTTACTATGAACCCCAAGGTTCGTGAAAAAGA
>JBDRHL010000162.1:0-2906 GCA_043816955.1 Planctomycetota bacterium
AGATACTTGTTCAACATAGGTTTCAATTGTTTAAGTTGTTTGGCGTCCATACCGTATCTCCTTTCAGAATAATGGGTTCTAAAAGAAGTTATCGGTCAGCCGCCTAAAAATCTTGAGCTAAAATGGCGTTGTAGTACTATATATGTTAGAAGAACTCAAAGGTTTTCTGGTATTCATGGGGCCGGCATTCTCAAGGCGGGCCACC
This sequence comes from Planctomycetota bacterium, assembly GCA_043816955.1. GTDB lineage: Bacteria > Planctomycetota > Phycisphaerae > Sedimentisphaerales > CAYZTY01 > JBDRHL01. The sequence continues at coordinate 206 of JBDRHL010000162.1, forward strand.
TATTGTTGGTTTGTTGTGGTATTCATTGGATTCATTCTGCGAACTGATAATTTCGGTGTCAGTTCAATTGTTCGAGCTCTGGCACCGGAAAAGTATACCTGCCTGCTGCATTTTTTCCATTCGACCGCATGGAATGTCGAAACAATCATGGCTATCTGGTGGCAGTGGCTCGTTGGAAAAAATGTTGCACATCGTATTGGCAGTCGTCTGGTTCTCGCTGGAGATCACACCAAGACGCCGAAAGATGGGCGTAAAATGCCGGCTGTAACAACCTTGCATCAGGATTCGGAAACCGGCAGCAAACCTTCATACTTTCGTGGCCATCATTGGGGTTGTATTGGAATACCGGTACAGGCGGCTTGTGACAAATACTTCGCTGTGCCGCTTTGGGCGAATATACAGGAGGGATTGGCACTTTTGGCGAATTCTGACACGGGCAAAGAAAAACGTGGTAGCTTACTGTAAACCGCCCAAAAAGAAAAAACACCAAAGAGGAAGGCCGAGAGAATATGGCAAAAAATTAAAGTTGGCCGAACTCTTTGATTCAAAGGCCAAATGTTATGCCTTCCAGACAATCGAAGCCAACATCTACGGCAAAAATGAAAACATCCGTTGTCTCGTACTCGATCTAATCTGGAAACCAGTCAAGGGAATGCTGTGTTTTATCCTGGTCGAATCATCTCACGGCCGAATTATTCTAATGACCTCCGACCTTAACCCAACTTTCGCAGTTAGGCAGCTAAATCGGGACTTTTGATAGCGCCAAGGCGGTTAGTTTCCACCACAAAGTTTACTATTCAGCTGATTGCTATACACCTTCGGCGGTGGTTGCTTTGGCAAGTTCATTTTCAACTTGTCCAATATTATTCGGTGTTCAAGTTCCGGCTGGCTGTATCGACGCATCTCAAGCATTCGGCCATCAGTTGTTGGTATCCGCACATCTATCATCACAATTGCACTGAGCTTATCGAGAACATCTCTGGCTGTTAAGCCGGGTGCATAATATCGTAATTTTTGTCGCAAAGTAATCATCAGGCAATATGCCAAAAAGGCTACGAAGATATGCGCTTCAACTCTATGCTCAAGTTGATGATGAACCGGACGGACAGCCAGGTCACTCTTTAATCTCTTAAATGCAGCTTCGACCTGGGTAAGCAAAACATATCTTTCCCAGATGACATCCGGCTTTGTTTCAGTAAGATTGGTTCTCAACAGATACATGCCATCACGCAGGATCATTTTCTTATAAGTATCTCTATTCAAGCTATAGCTGAAATTCTTCGGTGTAACTTTGCGGCCTTGGGGAGGTATTGTCAGATCAACACATTTTATGGATTTACCTGCCTGCTGTTTTAAGGCCCCAAGTCTTTCGAGCAGTTTGTCACGATTACGACAATTCTTGCGCAATCTCGCAAGTCCCTGTAGATATTTACGCAGTTTATATTTGCGAATTGCCCTTTCTTTGGCTCTGCGGTCTTTGCTCTTTGCCAGGACATATAACTCATTATCTTCAGCCAGCAATTTTACTACAACATTATCATTGGCCTGTTTCCAGTCCAACTCGATCAGCCTGTCTTCAAATTTATTCAGCATAGCTCTCGGGGTACCAACGAGATACTGTATGCTCTCATCACGCATCTGCGAAAGGGTTTCTTCGGTTGGAATACCTCTGTCCATCACCCATACCCTGCGAGCTTTACCGTACATCGATTCTATTTTTTTAAGAAAGAACCGTAACGTAGTCTTGTCCAGAGTATTGCCCGGCAAAACTTCATAACCTATCGGAAAACCCTCAGGCGTAACAATAAGAGCTATTACCACCTGCCTGCAATCAGAACGCTTATCTCTGCTATAGCCGAACCTGGCTTTGGGATTCTGCTCACAGAGACCTTCAAAGTATGTACTGGTCAGATCATAAAGCAGCACATCGAATTCGATGCCGAACATGTCCTCCCATCTGGATTTGAGATGTTTACACAAATCCTCTTTATGCTCTAATATCCTGTCAAGACAACGATATAGCCGGTCTTTGGCTGCTATTCGATAATCGGTATTCAATAGTTCATCCATCGCGGTCTTGTCAAACCATTGCCTGTGTATATAAAATTCACTGCCCGGATGTATAAGACGATTAACTACCAAAAGCTTTAATACCTTTGCCCAGGAAATATCTGAACGTGAATCGTCAAGGCAGTCCGCCCAGAATTCATCAAGCCCCAACTTTTGCCACAGTTCGCATCCCAGCCAACAGTCCCCGAATGAGCGAGGCCGACACAACTGCATCTGGGAAAGCTTGACCTTTATCGAATCGATATCGGATTCTGCGATCGTGGCATTATCAGCAAACAATAATTTCTGCTCCTGTTTACCGCTGTCCGCGTCGAAAACTTCCAGTGTTTTGCGCCATGTTTTTTCTTGTGATGAGGTTATTTCGCCAAGATAAAGAACTGTCCGCTGAACTGTCTTACTGTTGGCAACCCTGCGATTTTCCACGACGCTGAAATATTCGTGCCATTTCCCGTTCTTTTTACGTTTATAATTTCTCAGAAACATGCCGATAGTTTGGCATCAGAAAAACCGCCTTGCAACAGGGTAGGTCTTCACCATGTAAGGTTTGAGGGTGTTTTGTGGAATAATGAAACAGTAGGCAGGAAAAAAAATTAAAAATTCGTGTTTTTACCGCCTAACTGCGAAAGTTGGG
>JBDRHL010000163.1:0-7632 GCA_043816955.1 Planctomycetota bacterium
CATCAGAAAAACCGCCTTGCAATAGGGTAGGTCTTCACCATGCAGGATTTTCGAGCATTTTCAGCGATTGTGAAACGTTACGCGGGGAAAATTTTTTGAAAATCGAAATTTCACCGCCGAAGTGCGAAAGTTGGGTTAGAATTCGGTCCGAACAATTCATCCTCCCACCAGGGACCTGTGCCCCCGTCGCCTGCCCATCTGACATACGGGCCAATCGTACTGTTGCATTTGCCGGAAGATTCGATGTACAGCTTGGCATGGGCCATATACAACGCAGCCAGAAAGGCAAGCACTGCAAGCATGATCCCTCTTTTCACGCTCATTCTCCTCCTATGTTTACAAAGCTTTCAGCGTACCGCGGCGTCTCTGTCGGGGTAACCGAAGGTGCAAGTTCCAATCCCTTGGCTGGCCAAGGGCAAAAGACTTTTCGGGAAACTCCATCTCTAACACCCAATACACAACCATCTTTATCCGCCAATTGCAAGCAAAATTCGCGCCGGACCAGCTATATACGGGTGTTTATTGCCAGTAAATCGCGGTTTGTTTGATATTACAGGTTATGCACAGCAGAAATGTCGGATTGACCCGGGGCCCCGGATCAACTATATTGGCGATAGTATGCCGAGATAACAGGATGACTATGTGTGAACAAACGCCATATTACTATATTGAAAATGATTCTCAAATTCGGTCTCTTGCGGCTGATATGCAGGGCGCTGAAAGGATAGCCCTGGATACCGAAGCGGACAGTCTGCACCATTATTTCGAAAAAACGTGTCTGATCCAACTGAGTATGAATGGGCGGAATTATATCGTGGATCCACTTGCGAAGATTGATATTAGTTCTTTTCTGTCAGCGCTTTCACAAAAGACGCTTATTTTTCACGCTGCTGATTACGACCTGCGAATGCTGCGAAGCACGTTTGGCTTTCGGCCTTGCGGTGAAATAATAGATACCATGCTGGCAGCGCGGCTGGCGGGGGATGAGCATGTCAGCCTTGTGGCGCTTGTGGAGAAGTATGTCGGGATAATGCTTTCCAAAAAGGGCAGAACCTCCGACTGGTCGCGTCGTCCGCTTACCGCCGAACAACTGCAATACGCTGTGGATGATACACGCTACCTTGAATTACTTGCAGAGCGTCTGTTGGGTAAATTGAAGGAGATGGACCGGCTGACATGGTACCAGCAGAGTGTTTGTGCGGTGGTAGATGCGACAGGTTCTGAGAGAGCCTCTGTTTGCCGGGAAGATCAGTGGCGAATAAGAGGTTCGAGTAAACTGGGGCCGCGACAGATGGAGCTTGTCAGACGGATATGGCTGTGGCGTGAAAGTGAGGCACAAGCTGCAGATTTACCTCCATTCAAGATAATGGACAATTACCTCATAATCAAACTTGCCTTATGGGCTGATTCAAATGGGAGGGGTTCATTCAGCAGAAACGGCCCGAAGCTGCCGCGACACTGTAAAGGCGAGCGTCTGAAAAAACTCAAAGAAGCCGTTGCCGCTGCCTGGAACACCCAACCGGATGAGCTTCCCAAACGGCGAAAATCACATCCGCCTTCACTTGTCTCGAGGCGGTTGACCAAGGCATTGAAGGATCGGTGTGAACAGATTGCCGATCAGGTGGGCCTTCCACCGGGTCTGATCGCTTCGCGGGCAAACCTGGAGGTCATTGCCCAGGTCAGGCCGGCAACACTTGAGCAGGCTATTGAGTGCAGCTCGCTGCTTGCCTGGCAGGCGGAACTTGTTTACCCTGTTGTGCGGGATGTGTTGAGTGAATTCGACTTATCGGCAGATGCATAAGCAGGCGGGAGGAACTATCATATTTGACAGGCTCGCAGATTTATCGTTGTGATTTTAATACCCTATAGTCAGCTCTGGCCGAGTTGAGGCGGCTGTGCAGGGTGAGGATATCGGCGCGAAGATCGCGATTGTGTTCAACAAGATCAACAAGGTCCTCGTAGCTGCGTATGAGTTTAGAGAGGATAAGCAGCCTGTGGCGTCTTTCTTTTGCAGTGAGCTTTTCATCCTCCAGCACATTTACGTTTTTAATCAATATGCTGAAGTGTTCCTGAATCTTTTCAAATTCATCTCTGGCCTTGATGTGTGAGTTTTCATAAGTAACTTTGCCGTTGGCTGCTTCAAGGATTTCGAACAGTCTGGTTCTGGAATTGACGATCATTTCAGCCATACCGCTGTCGACTGCCTCCTGAGCGGAGAGGGTGAGAAGTTCGCCGCGTTTGCTCCAGGTTCGCACGACGGAGTAGCTCTGCTTTTTGTCGATCGGCTCAATGAACAACTTTTTGCCATCCGCGAGGACTTCCATGACTTCGATCTGCTCATCGACCATTGCCATAGCCAGAAGGGCGGGACGTTTGTTACGCTCGGCAAGTGAGGCGACATACGCCCGATAGCCGGAAGCGAATTTTTCTCCTATTGAATCGCCAAATCGCTCTCGCAGATCGATATTTTGTGTCTCTGCTTCTTTATCGGTTTTTGCAGCGCCAAAGCAGCTTTGCGGGCTGATGTAGATTCTGTCGCAGGCAAGTGCAATCATGACGGCAGCTGCGAAGGTGCCATTATTCCGGGTGCCGTTAACAAAGGCGTAAACAGGGCAGTTTCTGGTTTTTGTAATGGCCGCACAGATGATTTTGATCACATCGCTGTTGCCGCCGGCGGTATCCAGCTCGAAAAGTATGAACAGAGGCCCTTTGTTGGAAGCTTCGGCAAGGGCTTTTTCAATTACTTCGGCTTCGACGGCAGATTGGATAGGCTGTGAGATATTAAAGATTATGATTTTGTCGGTTCGGCCGATTTTGTCATACTTAACTTCGTAATCGGAGAGATTCAAACGCTGAACACCTTTCTCGACGGTGCGGACAATGGTTTCTCTGCCGGCTGCTTTCTGAGCAGCGTAGCCATGCAGTACTTCACCGGTTTGTTTGTGAGTGAAGGTATCTGCCGGACAGGTATCCGAACCTGAGAGGAAAAAGCAGGTCAGGATAAAGAATCCCGCTATAATTTTGTTTGGTTTCGACATTTTAGTCAATTATAATATACTGCGGCAACCCGGTCAAATTTGAATGGCGGTTATGATGTGCATTCGGGGAGATTGTGATGAAGACAGGAAAGATGATACGGTATGGAGTTGTCTTGATTACAGTCGGGGCGGTTGCAACTGTTCCGGCAGGCTGTCGCAGGGCAAATTCTCCCAGGACGATAGTGTGCATCGGCGACAGTTTGACTGCCTGTGGCGGGGAGGGGGGAAGGTATAGCGACTGGATGGCAAAATTGCTGCCGGGCCACGTAATCATTAACAAGGGTATCAACGGGGATACGCTGGCTGGCGGACGTGCCAGGTTCGCTGCGGATGTGCTTGATTTGAAGCCGGATATTGTCGTCATAGCCCTCGGTGCAAACGATTTCTGGCGAATGCAGCGTGATATTTCACAGCTCAAAGCGGACATGGAGGATATGGTCGGGCGAGCGAAAGAGGCCAGCATTGAGGTTGTGCTGGCAAGCTGTTTCGGCCAGAGAGAATACGAGCCGGGCGAGGATGTGGAATATGAGGCTTACCGGTATGATTTTGCCCGGGCGATTGCGAAGATGGAGCAGGAGATTGTGGCTGAATACGATTGTTTCTATGTGTCTAATATGCAGGTGGATATCAAGCCGAACGGCAGGGAGCCGTACTGGGCGGATAAGCTGCATCCCAACAGTAAAGGCAATAAATTTGTTGCAGAGCGGATTGCGGGTGAATTAAAGAAGGCGCTTAAGAGGACAGGCGGCTGAGCGGGCCGACAGCGCGATGGAAAAGTCAGACTGTTAGAGCGTCAAGAATATACTTTACGTCAACGTGCTCATTAACAAGAGAAAATGCTGTTTCGATCTTCTGTGTGTCATTTGACTGTATCTTAAACTCCAGGTCCTTCATCCTGGTACTGACGGTGAAAGTGTCTTCATCGGTGATGAGTACGGGAATATTGCTCTTGTGGAGAAGCGGTAAAATCGTTGGGTAAGGTTTGAATCCGCCGCTGAGAATCAGGCCGCCGCTTTTGAGGTTGTTTTGTGCTTCGTCTTCCCTTGCCATGACAATTGAGATCAGGATGTTGTCAATTCTGTCCCCCGGGGTGATAATAAGAGTGTTATCCTGAATGTACCGCAGCATGTTCTGCGGCTCCATTGCGGCTACGACGGTGTGATGGATGGAATTCTGAAGTCCACGGTGTCCGCAGAGGACGGTATATTTGAATTCCTCGGCGATCTGGTTCATTGTGTATGAGCTTAATTCAGGTTTATAGGGGATTGCACCCAGCAGTTTTGAGCCCAGATTTTCCATGCCTTTAGCCACCGTCTTTTTGATCTTGTCGATTTTTTCAGGCAGAACCTTGTTAAGAATAACTCCGATTACTTTTACCTTGTGCTGTCTGAACAGGGCCAAGCTGAGCGCTATTTCGTCAATCGGTCTTCCTATTCCGCCGGTGGTAACGATGACGACTTCAGCACCGAGCAATTCGGCAACGCGGGCATTTGATAATCCGAAGCAGCTTCCGACGCCTGCGTGGCCCGTACCTTCGATAACGAGCATGGGATGTGACTTTGAAAGGACTTCGACGCTGTGAAGAATCTTTTCCTCGAGGGGAGCGACGTCGGGATGAAAGGCAAATTTGCCTGTAAAGCCTCGTTCGATTGCGATTGGGCTCATAAATTTAGGCTGGTCTGGTAAGCCGAACACTTTGTGCATCAGCACAGCGTCTTCGTCGATATTGTTACCTTCGTATTCGATGTAGCGCTGGCCGACCGGCTTTATGTAGGCGGGGTTATAGCTGCAATCCTGAAGGATATGCATGAGGCCGCAGATAACACAGGTTTTTCCGCAATCCTGCAATGTCGCACTTATGTAAAGAGGCTTAATCATAGATGCGACTATACATCAGAGAGCATCGAAAGGCCAGAGTTTTTTTGGCTGCAGGACGGCTTGGAACAGGAAACCCCGGCGGGTTGCAGCCGAATCGATTATTTTTGAAAAAGGAATTTGAGCAATTGTGCTTGTTGTGAAAAATCCGGTACGATAAGGTGAGCACCTGCCGTAATGAGTCGTGTTCGTTTGTCGAGGTTGAGGCCGTGGCGTCTGATTTCATCAGAGGCGATGGCAACAGCGATGCCGTCGTGTTTGCGGCATTGGCGGATCTCGACCGGTCCGTCGCCGAAGACAGCCAGTTGATCGCCGGAAAGGTTGTTTTCGGTCATAATCCTGTTTATGACCTGTTTTTTGGAATATTTTGTAATGTCTCCGACGGCGCCGTAGATTCTGCCTTCGAACAAGTCGGCATAGCCCAGAGCGGTTGCTTCATCGATAACATCGTTTATGTCGGTCCCGCTTGCCAGGTAAAGCCTGACACCGCGGTTTTTGAGGTTTTTCAGGAAATCCACGGCTCCTTTTATTGTGTAATCGGTAAGGTCGAGTTCGCCATTTTTGAATTTGCCAATTCTTCTGTTGACCAGTGCGAGAAGTTCGTTGTTGTAAATTTCTTTATATCCGAATTTATCCAGGATTTTGGCAGGGGGTACTATGGCGAATTCCCTGACCATCTCGACGAGGGCTTCCATCTGCAGAATGGTCTGGATGCCGGTGGATTTGTCGATGTAGTCGAGGATGCGGTTGCGGACCTTGTGGTAAAGTGTTTCGTCGGCTGATTTGTATTGATCGCCGAGGACAGCCTTTATCATCATCGGTGCCATGATCTGTTCCCAGCCCTGACGCAGAGTGGAAATGGTGCCATCGTGGTCGAAGACGGCATGTTTTATTTTTCCTGTCGGGATCGCTTCTGCGCAAAGCTCAATCTGTGTCCCTTGGATATATCGTGCCTGGCGGATATCCGCAGCAAGTTCCGGCTGGTAGATGTAATCTGGGTCTGTTGCGATTTCGAGTACTTCCTGCGGGCAGGCTGTTCCGGTCTGGAAAAGTTTCTGGACGGTAACGGCGGCGGCGAAGTTGGCAAAATGGGCGGCGGCCTGTGGAGAAGCGCCGGCTGCGAGCGAAAGAGCAAGAGCGCTTACGGTTGTGTCGCCTGCTCCTACGGTGTCGAGTTTTTTTAGCAGTTGAATACCGGGTACCTCAATGCAGGTGTCTTTGTCAACAGCTATTATGCCCCTGTGGCCTCGTGTTACAAAGACCGGTTTTCGGGATTTTTCAAAAAGACTGCCGGCAAAGCTTTTTATATCGGAGAGAGTAAAAACAGCATCCGGGCCGGCTTCAATGTTGTTCAGCCTGGCGGCTTCAAGGTCGTTTGTCTTGCGGTAGACATGGCTGAACATATGGCCGTAGTGACGTGAATCCAGGAGGATAATCTTATCGTTGTATTTTTTGAAGAGGGCATTTGCGCGGGTAATAAATGATTCGTTGGGTATGCTGTCCGGCACCTGCTGGTTAAATATGGTCGCGTCGCAGCATCGAATTGCCTGCTCAAGATTCGCAATGACGGCATCGTCGGTCCCGGTCGAACGTTTGCTGCGGAAGCCGAAATCGATTCTGGACTGCTCCTGATCTCCGAGGTATCTTTTGGCGAATGTAACCGTATCGAAGTTTTCCTGCTGAATGACGAGGCCGGAGGTGTCAACGCCAAGCTGCCGGAATTGTCTGAGCAATTCGCAGCCGAAGATGTCCGGCCCGATGACGCCGACGGCTTTTATGGCGGCGGGCTTCAGGGCGGCAATGTTTGCGATGATGTTGGAGGCGCCGCCGAGCGTGTAGTAATGTTTTCGGACTGCCTGGCCTTTCAGGCCGGTTTCAACGGAGACCTCGGAGCCTGCCGGGTCAAGCATCCAGTACGCGTCGAGGCAGAAATCTCCGTAAACAGCGATAGTGACATTTTTGATTCTGTCGAGGATTTCTTTTACCTGTTCTATTTTCACTTCAGACCTGCCTCCAGCAGCCGGATAATATTTTTGTACAGCAGCGGTATAGCGGCTTTCTGATTTGCCTGTATGTAATAACCCCGACCGTTGTAGGCCTGGGGGACACGAGTGACGATGCTTTTCTGGTCGCGGAAGTAATAGTATTGTGCTGATTCGTCGGTCATTTCGGCAGGATTGTGGTTTCGCAGGTCGAAGTCAGCGGTGAGGATGCCTTTGGGCGTTTTTCCGACGTTGGCAGCCATGCTTACAGCTTTGAGGAAAACTTCGGGTCCTGTGACGGCGCTTCCTACGTTGAGTATTACACCGCCGCGGGTCAGATTTGTTACATGCTGGGTATATATTAGGAAGTCTCTGCCGCTGCAACCTCCCTTTGCGCAGCCGTCGAATGATTCATGCTGGTCGGTGACGTCGGTACCTATTCCGACGTGAACGGTAAAGGGGATGTTGTTTCTGTAACATGCCGCAAGTATGCTCAATTCCGGATGAGCAAATTGTATTGGAGAGTTTTTGCCTGCGATAAGTGCGAGGACTTCATCGCGGAAATCCTCGTCGCAGATCATTCTGCCGAGAGATTCACCGTAACCAAGATTGTACCTGTTGCCAAGTCGTATGGCGATATTCTGGCAGGCGAATTCATATGCCATGCCGAACTGTCCTTCTTCGAGGGCCTGCGGAACATACTCGCTTGTCTGGCCGATAAGAGCAAGCTCAAAGTC
>JBDRHL010000164.1:0-18757 GCA_043816955.1 Planctomycetota bacterium
CTCCAAGTATTTGCTATAGAAGAGCTTAACATTATACATAGCCGCATCTGCCTGTCAACCCTAAAATCCATATAACTAGCTGAATTTACAATAAGTTATGATGTTTTCTGTGGTGAACTACTTTTGACGCAGGCGTCAAGATTGCTTCACTCCTTCGACAAGCTCAGGACAGGTTGGTTTGCAATGATATTTTTTTATGGGGCAAAGATTGGGGGAAGAAGGTCGGGGAATGAATTCGGCGGGGTGAACGACGTTTTGTGGGGGAGGATGGATGGGAAGCTGTCGGGAGGGGCGGCAGAAGTTTGGGTGGTCTGTTCAGGTCAATTGGAGGTTTGTTGTGTGGGCGGCGGGGAAGGTTTGCAGCTGGTCGGTTTCCAGTCGGAGGGTCAGGCCTTTGAGCGGGTCGACGGCAATACATTTGCCGGTGAACTGCTGGTTGTTGCAGGAGAGGGTAACGGTGCGGTTGAGCAGTATGTTCAGCTGCTGCCAGCGGTCGAGGATGCAGCGGTGATCGGTGCGGGCCTGTGTGAGGCGGTGGTCGAGTGAAATGAGCAGTCGGCATGCCAGGGCGGACCTATCGGTATTTTGGCAGGCTTCGATATCGAGAGAGGTTGGCTGCGATGTGAAGTTTTGGGGGAATGAGCCGGGCTGCTGGTGGACGTTTATTCCTATTCCGATGACACAGTGGGTCCGGCGGGCTGAGGGCCTGGATTCGATGAGAATGCCTGACACTTTTTTGTGGTTGATGAGGATGTCGTTGGGCCATTTGATTTGGGGGCGACAGGGTGAGGATTTTTCGATGGCATCTGCAACAGCGAGGGGGACGGCGAGGGTGAGCAGTTCGGCGGGGATTCTGCAATCGATCAGGAGGACGGAGCAGAGGATGCATTGGAATTTGAAGTCGAGCCAGGAGCTATTTCTTCTGCCTCTTCCGCGGGTCTGGTGCTCGGCGAAGATCGTGATGCCGTTATTTCGTTTGTCGGCGGCGTATTGCCAGGCGAGGTCGTTTGTGCTCGGTGTGGTTTCAACGAGGACGATTTGAGGGTTGATAACGGTTGTGCGAGCAAAGCCTGCGATGATATCGGCGTTGAGGGGGTCGAATTTAACTGTCGGTGTCATGGCTGAATCAGGCATCCGGTCTGTCAAGGCCGATGTCAACGGCGATGGCGGAGTGGGTGAGTGCTCCGACGGCAATCCGGTCGACGCCGCACTGCGCGACAGCGGTGACATTGTTCAAGGTTATATTTCCAGAGGCCTCGAGCAGAGGTTTTTTGCCGCATATTTTGTTTCGTATTTCCACGGCATGTTTGAGCTGCCACTGTCCCATGTTATCGAGTAGTATAACGTCGATTCCGGGGATTTTGAGGACGTGGTCGAGCTGGTCATCGACGTGGTCAACTTCGACAGCGACGAATTTAAGGCCTTTGAAGCTTTTTGCTTTTTCGATGATTCGTCTGAGTTTGGGGTAAAAGTTTCTGCCAAGCTCGGCGATATGGTTATCTTTAATGAGAATTCCGTCGTCGAGCCGCATTCTGTGATTATATCCTCCGCCGCATCTTACGGCGTATTTTTCGAGTTCGCGCCAGCCTGGTGTTGTTTTTCGGGTGTCGTAGATTTTTGCTTTTGTGCCGCGGATCGCATTGACATATTTTCTGGTAAGAGTGGCAATTCCGCTGAGTCTCTGGAGGAAATTCAGAACAACACGTTCAGCGGTGAGCATGGAAGCGAGAGGCCCTTCGATGGTGCCGAGTCTGCCTGCGACGTTGGCCCTTTTGCTATCCCCTATGAGGATGCGCAGTTTGAGTTTCTTATCGTACAGGTTGAGGACTTCACGGACGACGTCCATACCGCAAACTACGATTTCTTCACGGGTTATGATGTCGGCTTTTGCTGTTATACCGGGTTTTAAGGTTATTTGCGAAGTGAGATCACCTTTCCCCAGGTCTTCATCGACAGCCAGCCGGATCAAGGCTCGTATCTTTTCGTTATCGCTTTTTTTCATGTTATTCATATATGCATCCACAACAATTGATAATTATCATAATACCGGGCAGGCTGATATTTTCAAAGTAATAATTTCCGTGGAGCAAAAAAGGCTATGCGGCTGGGTGGGGAGGTGATTCAGTTTTTTTTGCCTTTTTTCCCTTGCTTGGTCTTATGCAAGGTTTTGTCGGCTGTGTTAAATTGCGGCACTTCTTTCAATTCATTTATTTTATCCCGGAGAAAGGCTGCACGTTCGAATTCGAGGGTCTCTGCGGCTTCGAGCATTTCTTTTTCGAGAGTGGTAATCATTTCGGCGCGGTCATACTCATCTTCATTGAAAGCAACTGCCTGCCGGGCGGTTTTTCTTGCCTTGATCTGTTCCGTAAGGCTTCTGCGGATTTCCTTGCGAATAGTTTCGGGGGTAATGCTGTGTTTTTTGTTGTATTCGAGCTGGATTTTGCGTCTTCGGCTGGTTTCTTCGATGGCCTGCTGCATGGCATCGGTGACGGCGTCGGCATAGAGGAAGACAGTAGCGTTTATGTTTCTTGCGGTTCGGCCTATGGTTTGTATCAAAGAGGTTTTGCTGCGAAGGAAGCCTTCCTTGTCGGCATCAAGTATGGCGACAAGTGAGACTTCGGGCAGGTCGAGGCCCTCTCTTAGGAGGTTGATTCCGACGAGTACGTCGAATTGGCCGCTTCGCAGATCGCGCAGTATTTCGACCCGCTGGAGTGTGTTGATTTCGCTGTGGAGGTATCTGCATCTGAAGCCTTTTTTGGTGATGTAGTTTGCCAGGTCCTCTGCGAGGCGTTTGGTGAGAGTTGTGACGAGGGTGCGTTCTTTTGCTTTTACGCGTTTGTCGATTTCATCGAGGAGGTGTCGGACCTGGCTGCCGGCGGGGTGGACAAAGATTTCGGGGTCGACAAGGCCGGTAGGACGAATGACCTGTTCGACGACCCAGCCATTGCATTTTTCAAGTTCGAACGGTCCAGGAGTTGCGCTTACGAAGACAACATTTTTCCAGCTCTGCTCGAATTCCTCGAAGCGAAGCGGGCGATTGTCAAAGGCGCTCGGGAGGCGGAAACCGTGTTCTATGAGGACTTTTTTTCTGCTGTGATCACCTGCCCACATTGCGTGAAGCTGCGGAATTGTGGCGTGTGACTCGTCAATAAAGAGCAGGAAATCATCGCCGAAATAATCGATGAGCGTGTATGGTCTTGCACCGGGGGGTAGGCCTGCAAGGTGTCTGGCGTAGTTTTCGATGCCGCTGCAGTATCCGACCTCCTGAATCATTTCTATATCATACATTGTTCTAGCCTGTAGGCGCTGGGCTTCGAGGAGTTTTGCTTCCTGCCGAAGCTGCATGAGCCGCTGTTCGAGTTCTTCGGTGATGCTTTTGACGGCCATGGTGATGCGGTCCTGTGGTATTACGTAATGGCCTGCGGGGTAAATGAATATCTGGCTGTCTTCGGCGAGGATTTCCGAGGAGGTCGGGTTGATGTAGCAGATTTTTTCAATTTCGTCGCCGAAGAATTCGAATCTTACGGCGAATGATTCGTATGAAGGGTGAAGTTCAACGACATCGCCGCGGACCCGGAAGGTTCCTCGCTGGAAGTCGAAGTCGTTGCGGGTGTAGTGAATGTCGGCAAGCCTGCCGAGGAGTTTGTTTCGCTCGATTGTGTCTCCGACGCGTACCGCAACAACGCTGCTTTTATAATCTTCGGGTGAGCCTAGTCCGAAGATGCAGGAGACGGAGGCAACGATGATGACGTCTTTTCTAGTCATGAGGCTGGTAGTGGTTGAAAGCCTGAGGCGGTCGAGGTCATCATTTCGTGAGGCATCTTTTTCGATGTAGATATCTCGCTGCGGGATGTATGCTTCGGGCTGATAATAATCGTAGTAGCTGACAAAATACTCGACGGCGTTTTCGGGGAACAGCTCCTTGAATTCTTCATAAAGCTGTGCGGCGAGGGTTTTGTTGTGGGATATTATGAGTGTCGGTTTGGCGATATTGGCGATCACATGGGCCATGGTGAAGGTTTTTCCGCTGCCGGTGATGCCCATGAGGGTGTGGAGCTTTTGGCCTTTCTTCAGGGCTTCTGTGAGGGCGGCAATAGCCTGGGGCTGGTCGCCTGTGGGCTGGAATTGGCTGTGAATCCTGAATTCTGTCATTATGGACTCTACTTATCAGAAAGCTTTTGCTGACTTTTTAACATTATATACCAGATCAGGCTCGGGACTCAACCTTGGCAAAAAGGGGTTGATCAAATTTTGATTTCTGGTTTTTCAGGAGGACACCACGAGAACCCGTAGTACTACGGGGGTTTTGTAGTGATTTTAGTCAATCGGGGATTCAGGGATTGAATTTTTCCGAATCTTATTGACAGCGTTATAGGAGGTGGGTATAATGCAGCATCAGCGGTTATTATGCAGGAAAAACCTTTGCGCAGTGCAAGGGGTTTTGTGCTTTTATCAAACAGAGGCACAGAAAGTTCTTTTGTCATGTCTTAAATAAAGAGTTTGGATAGGAAACAGTTGTTTAATTATGGCTGGTGTTTTTCGGAGAAAGGGGGGGAGTGTCAGTATGGGTATTTTTTGTTTGTGTGTGCCGGGGGGGAGAAAGGAGGTAGTTGATGGGAAGTGTGAATGGGGGTTGGTCAAAAACAAAACATAATAAATCAGGAGGACAGATTATGAAAAAGTATGAGAATTTACGAGTATTTTGGTTTTTTGTTTTGATTACGGGGCTGATGATTGCTGCATCATCGCCGGCTCCTGGAGTTACGGTGCAGATACTTCCGAGTGACGATGCGTTTATTGACCAGAACCACCCGGACACGAATTATGGCAGTTCGACGCAACTGCGCACCGGTGATCATAACGGGTACATGGGGTACAAGACAACATTGAGTTTTCTGAGGTTTCCTTTGGGCTCTATTCCTTCGGGTGCATCGATCACTAACGCGGAGCTGTGGATGTATCTGTACGAATGTTATCCGAGCTTTCAAAACGCGAACATTTATGTTTACTGGTATACGGACCCGTTCTGGAGTGAAAACACAATCACCTACAACAACCTTTCGGGAACACTGAACGGGCCTGACGCCACACTTCTTCATTACTGCGGCGGCACAGGCTGGCTGTATTGGAACGTAACTGCAGTGGTTCAGTGGTTGTATGTAGGTGGTGCTGATTATGATGCTGCTGTTCGGATGGACCTAGACACAGGCTTTAGAAACTTCTCCAGCAAGGAACAGGCTCCGCTGCCTGATTACAGGCCTTTCCTTGAGGTGACGTACACGCTGCCTGCGCAATGCGAGCCAACGCCGGACGGCCAGGCCTGTAAAACTTTCCAGTGTCCTGTAGCAACGGAAATCTGCCTGCCGGACGTTATAAACTATGACCCGACCACAGGGCAGAGTATTATTCTTGACTGCAAGTGTGTTGAGCCGAATTACTGTCACATCGCGCCCCTGGCGGGAGCGGTTCCGGACTGCGTAGGGGGTTGTCCGCCGGGCCAAAGCTGCGAGAAGATGGTAGTTAGCAAGCCGGATGGAACGGAGGACATCTGGTGCGAGTGTATTGATATGAATGAGCCTATAACCAAGTATATCCAGCAGCCGGACACCACACCGATGGGAATGGACATAAGAATAGACCGCAATGACGGCATACAGCGGGTAATCGCAGATGATTTTCCGTGTCAGCAGTCCGGTCCTATTACGGATGTTCACTTCTGGGGTTCGTGGAATGATGACCAGAAGGGACGCATCCAGAAGATTCATCTCAGTATCCACAAGGATATTCCCGCGGACCAAAGCCCGACAGGTTACAGTATGCCGGGTACGCTGCTTTGGGAAAGGGACTTCATTCAGGGTGAATTTGTCGAGACCTTGTACGCGGAAGTAACCAGCTATGAATGGTGGTACGATCCGTTTATTACGCCCTGTGTTGTGCATCCACAGGGTGATACCCAGATATGGCGGTATGACATCTACATTGATCCGAATGACGCTTTTAACCAGACAGGGAGTCCAAACGAGCCGCCTGTAATCTATTGGCTTGATATATGGGTTGAGTTGGAACCTACTGCTTACGGTCAATTCGGCTGGAAGACGCGAGACCTTTATGACGGTCACTTTATGGATGATGCAGTGTACAACCGCGGCAATGGCTGGGAAGAGCTGATTTATCCGGCGGTTGGCTGGTGTTATCCCGGATCGCCCGGTCATCCTTACGCCGGTGATTCGATTGATATGGCATTTGCGATAACAACCACGCCGGAAGGTAACGAGCCTAATGAGCCGCCATTGAAACCTGCTGTGCCACATCTGAAGTGGTCGCAGCCGCCTATAGAGATCGAGCCCACAAACCGTGTGCCCGTGTATTGCGGCTGGGACGAGGAAACATGGATGTATGAAACAGCGGGTATGGAATACAAGGTAGTTGCCGATGATTTCAGATGCGTAGGAGAAATGCCGATCACATCTATTCACTGGTGGGGCTCGTTCTGGGATTATCAAGGCCAGGTGCTGCCTGCTATCCTGCCCGATGCGTGGCAGTTTACCTTCTATACGAATGTCCCGGCGAACAACTCACAGACGTATTTCAGCAGGCCTGAAATGGTCGTCAAGAGTTTTGTGATACCGGCGAATCGTGTAGAAGTACAGTGGGTCGGATACGACAGCTTCCCGGACATGCCCGGAGATACCTGCTGGCAATGGTTTGTCAAGCTCTATGAGACTGAGTATTTCCGGCAGCGCGATTTTACCGGCATGACTGATGATGAAATCTACTGGATCAGCATCACACCTATCTATTCGATGCCCCCCTATGATCCATACGGGTGGAAGACCAGGCCGGAACACTGGATGGACGACGCAGTAACATTCTATCTGCCCGAACCACCTGTCGAAGGTATGATTGTGGATCCGCTAACGACAGGCATGCATCCAATAGAGGCGCAGGGTCAGAGCTTCGATGTAAGCTTTGAATTCGACACGGATCCAAACTACATCAAGTGGGAGCAGGCGTACGACGGCTTCCGGCGCTGGGCTCACTACGAGGACGAGCCGTCAATGGCTATTGATGACGGCACAGGCGTCGAGCCGCAGATAATTCGGCTCGTTGCCGATGACTGGCAGTGTATACGCAAGACGTCCGTTACCGCGATAGTGTGGTGGGGTTCGTACCTGGGATACAGGTATGAAACTCCATGTGAAACTCAGATAGTAGCACCTCCGGTAAAGCCGGACTATTTCCTGCTGTCGATCTGGACAGATGTGCCGGTAGGGCCGGGCAACCCGTATCTGTACAGCCATCCTGGTACAAAGATGTGGGAATACAGGGCCTATAGCTACGACGAAGTCATGGTCGGATATGATAAGTATCCCGAAGCACTGGGTCAGCCTGTGCCCGGGCCGCGTGAGGCGGTGTACCGTTATTCGGTACGGCTGCCGCAAGGCCATCGATTCCTGCAGAAGAATCCGAACGGCATTTACTGGCTGAGTGTGGTTGCGGTATACAGTGATGTACCCCAATATGAGTGGGGATGGACCAATCATCCGCACTTCTTCAATGACGATGCCGTGGCTGGAATTCCTGGTGCAGTCGAACCGTGGATATGGGAAGAGTTGTATGACCAGACGGGCGCCAGTGAGGATATGTCCTTTGTGCTCTTCACAGGCGGGCCGATATGCTGGGATGCTTCGCACTGCCCCGGTCAGCCGATTGGTGACGCGACATGCGACGGCACAGTTAATGCCCTTGACATGCTGAGGCTGAAGCTGAGCTGGATGAAGTGCTATGGAGACCCGGCGTACAACTGCTGTGCCGACTTTGACCAGAACGGCTGTGTCAATGCCCTTGATATGCTGAGACTTAAGCTGAACTGGTTGAAGACCGGTCTTGGCGGTGATGGTACAATTACCTGTCCGTAAATTTTGGACAGCAAACATTAAGTTAGTGAAAGAGGCAGGTTTTTGGACCTGCCTCTTTTTTTTGAGAGAGCGATTACCAGAATTTGTATCAGATGATCGCCGATTTGTGTCGGTGGCTGTGGCATTCGATGTTTACCGCAACAGGCAGCGAGGCGATGTGGCACGGCGCGGTTTCGATGTGGACAGCAAGCGCGGTGGTGTCTCCGCCGAGCCCCTGCGGTCCGAGGCCGAGTGCGTTTATTCGTTCGAGGAGTTTTGTTTCCATCTCGGCATAGAATGGGTCTTTGCTGGGCAGGCCGATGTTTCGCAGCAGGGCGCGCTTGCTAAGAATGGCGCAGAGTTCGAAATCTCCGCCAAGCCCGACGCCGACGATAAACGGGGGGCAGGCATCTGCGCCGGCGGTTTTGACGACGTCAATGATCCAATCCAGAATCCGGTCAGGATCGGCGGTTGGTTTGAACATTTCAGATCGGCTTTTGTTTTCACAGCCGCCGCCTTTGGCCATGAGAGTGATATTTATTTTATCTCCGGGCACGGGTGTTATATGTATGACGGCTGGGGTGTTTGAGCCGGTGTTTTTTCTGTGGTTTAACGGTTCGGCGACAATACTTTTGCGCAGATACCCTTTTTCATAGCCGGAGGCGATACCGGCGTTGATTGCGTCAATGATGGTTGCTGAAGGGTTATTATCAGGCGGCTGGACGATGACCTGAGAACCAGGCTCAACGAAGACGACGGCAAGGCCTGTATCCTGGCAAAGCGGGATGCGGTCTCTTTCTGCAAGCCGGGCATTTTCGAGAAGCTGAGCCAATATTTTCTTTGCACGGAGATTTGATTCGCGGTGATGAGCTTGCTGCAGGGCGGTGAGAACATCTTTGTTGAGTTCGTAGGCACAGTGAATACAGAGGGATTCGACGGCTGTAACGATTTGTTCAAAAGAAACGGTGCGCACAGCGATTAATCTCCCGTTATCGTGAAATCGTAACTTTTGTATACCGTATTTTCAAGGCAGTCAGCCGCCTTTATTGCGATTACATGGGGGCCTGCAGGAAGCTCCTGGATTGTAATAAGAAAGTTTTCAGTGGTTGTATCATAGACGCTGTCGTCGGGTATAGCTGCAATCCACTCATTGCTGCCATTGATGGTGTAATGCACAGTGCCGATAATGCTTAATTTATCAGCAACGGTAAGTTTTACAGTAAGTTCGGTCTTTTTTGCCGTTATTTGCGCACTTGTTATCACCGGAGCGGTATTGTCAACGACGACGGGGTCGCTTATTCTTGAGCCGGTGAGGCTGGCAGCCGGCGTGTTATTTCTCTCGTCGGAAGCGAGGACCCTGATTTCGTATCGGCCGTCTTCGACGGTTTTAGTGTCCCATTCAAATTCAGCGTCTTCGAGTTTGTCCTTGATTTTAATCCATGTTTCCCGCGGCAGTTTTCTGAAGTCAATCTGATAAATCAGCTTGTCATTGTTATCGTCATCGGCTTTGCAGGTTACCTTGAAAACGCCCTGTTTGCCTGGGGCAGTAACGCGAGCGAGGCTGACGGCAGTAACCCTTGGAGCGAGGTTTGGGATTGTATTGGCTACGGTAACTTCCCGTATTAACGGGCTGTGGTCAGAATGCTTGGTTTTGAGTGTCAGCCTGTATTGGCAGAATCTGCCGGTGGGACAGAGCAGATCAACAGGTGCGGTAATGCGAGTATCTTTCGTCCATGATGAAAAGGCAGGGTCATTGATGTCGCTGACATTGCTGCTTCTGGCAGATACGAGGACTTCGCATTGACGCGGGATGTCGGCGTCAATATGCAGTTTCCCCCACAAGGCAGGCTGAGAGGCGTCTATGAGCTCCGATTCGAAGGAACCTTGTTTTGCAAAGGACTTTTCAAGTTTTATGAGCCTGGCGGGGTTTGCCGTACCGAGGTAAACCTGGCTATCCCGGACAGCAAGAGCGGTTATCTGGGAGGCCTGTGTATCTTCGTAGGCGATCCTGCTTTGCTCGGTATCGGGGCGCAAGGCGTATAGCTGCGCTTTGTTGCCGGTGCCGACAAGTATGTCCTGCTGCTGGAAAACGAGATCGAAGAACAATGCTTTTTGTTCGAAGACTTTTGTAACAAAGCCATTTTTGTCGATTTTATAGATGGCTGAGGCGCCCGGGGCAGCATCGGTCCTTTTGGGCGGTTGTTTCGGCGGTTTGGGTTCTGATTCAGATTTGACAGGGGCGGTATTGGGTGTCTCAAGCTTGAGTGTGTCTGTGGATTGTGGCGGAGTTTGTGATTCCGGTTCCGGTCTTCCATGTCCTGAACTTGCTGCAGAAGAGTCCTGAATTCTGGTTTTTTCGGTGCCGGTGGACGTTGCAGCGGCATAAAGGTTCTGCTGATCGTCGATGAGCAGGTCGGTGATTTCCTCCCGGTCACTATCATAGACAATTGAGGCGGTACTGTTTTTGGTGTTTATCCTGTAAATGAGGCCTCGCTGGTCAGCGCCGGCGTAGATGAAATGCGGCTCATTGCGGTCAATAGCCAGTGATAAGATGTTTTTATCTTTGGCGGTGTAGACTATGCTGCTTTTTTTTGTTTCAGGCTCGAGGCGATAGATTATTCCTTTCGGCCCGGTAGCCAGATAGATATTTCCGTCGGTATCGCGTATTATCTCGAAGATATAATCGGCCTGGTTGGGTTCGAAGATTATCTGCGCCTGGTCATTTTCAAACCGCAGGACTTTGCAGTTCCTGCCGCTTACGCCCGCGAGCAGTCGTCCCCGGGCATCGAGAGTCATGGCGAAAATATGTTCGTTGGTAACAGCCTCATCGGAAACCGGCTGGTTCGGTTCGTTTATGTCTGTGGTTCTTTCATCGGCAGGGTATATGCGCGTGAGGTTGTTTTTTTCGTACCTGAAGATCAGGCCGTTCGGACTTGTTCCCAGGTAGATGTCGCCATCCGGGGATATAACAATAGAATTTATTGTCCAGACGTCATTTATGTCGTCTGCGAGAATGTGGTGTTCTCTTGCCAGGGTGATTGTTCCTTCTGAGGAGAGTATTACATCCTGAGCGGTTCCTTTGAGAAAATCTGCATATGTGCAATGGCGTGTTATGCCGGTGGTAACAGCCCCGGTATTTGCTGTAAGAAGAATGATAACGACAAGAGCGGCAATTGCCCGGTTTTTCTGATAGGTCAAGGTCATTGTAAGTTTACTCCTGAAGCTGAGTTACTCTTCTATTGTAAGCTGCATAACCATGGTATCCAGTATGACGCTGTCGGTTTGAATTTCTTCGGTTATCGAGCCGGCATAGCTTTGGGGCCTGAGGGTTCTTTTCGGGTCGAACAGGAGGATGGTTTTGCTGGCCGGCAGGTCGGGCAGTTCCATTCCGTGGATGGTTATACCTTGCGCGGGCAGTAGCAGGATACAATAAAGTTTGTCGCATCTTATGTTCAGTATGGTATTGAGCGCATCAGTGAGAGTCGGCAGATCACGAGGTGTGAATTTATGCGGCATAGTTCTTCTGAGAAAATCCTGGCGGCCTTCAAAGCCGGTGATCAGCAGCTCATATGTGCCTGGCGGCAGGTCTGGTGGTATCCGCAGCGATGTTTTATGTGTTGTTCTGCTTTTGAGGTAGGACTCCAGAACGACGGTTATCTCGAGGTTCCGGCCGGGCTTTATAGTTGTATCATTAAGGCTGACGGTGAGTATCCTGGCAAGGCGGGTTTCGGGTTCGATTTGCACCTGAAGGTCGATATTCGTTATTTTTATTCGGTGGTAAGGATTATTCATGAGAATTATCAGCGGTGATATGGTCTGATTGATGATCTCACCCAGGCCTGAACCGCTGGAAATATTTTCGAAGCTAATCGGCCAAGAACCTTCCAGATCAATGAGAGCTTTGTATCTGAGAAGATGTTCAGGGGGCAGGGAGCCTTTCATCAGAAGGGCAGAGAGGAGTGAATAACGAACGGCCATGGGAGTTATCAGTTGATTTGCAGCGAGGCGGCAGTTGTAGATGCGGTCGATATCGTTGTAGCGTGTTATCTTTATCCGCATGGGGATTAACTGAGGCTCGGCGCCGATAATCCCATAGACCGCGGAGGAGTTATCGGTTCTGAGGGCACCTTGTATTTCCATCGCCTGGCCGATTTTGAAGGACATTTCGAGATTGGAGATGACGGCATGAATCGTGCCGGTCGCCATAGGCAGGTCTATATCGCCGTATCCGAGTATAGGGTGGCCAAGGGCGTAAAGCTTATCGCCGACGACCTGTGTGACGGTGCCGATGGCGGTCATGGAAATGTCGCCGCTTACCACAGGTATGGCGAGGCAGGCGCCGGGACGAAAGTCTATGTGCTCGATCTGCTGTGAATCTGTCGAAGCAGGTCCGAAGACAGGGACGAGGCCGAGTGGTCTGAAATCATCTGTCATCTGCTGCATGACGGAATGCGGCAGAGCGGAAGTTACCAGAGGAAGCTGGGTGGCTGCAACTGGGTCTGCATAACTGTGTGAGATGATTTTTTCCCCCATTTTTTTCAGGTCGATGGGCGCAGAAAGATCCAGTGTGGAAGAAATCTGTGCAGCGCTCCTGCAGTTGCTGTTGAGATTTTCTGAACTGAGGATTTCCTCGATAGGTGTTACAAAGTAGATCGGGTCTTTGCTTAGAGGCGCACCGTACGCCAGTGCTCCTGCCATTCGCCCGTCGATATATACGGGAGATCCGCTGCAGCCTTTTACGGCGCCGTTGTGAATAAATCTTTCGTCAAGGCCTTTGACGAGTATGGCATCTTTGCCGGGCATAAAGCCCCTGATGATGCTGAGCACTTCGAGTTCAAATTTTTCAATTTCGGTGCCCTTAAAGACGGTAAGGCAATACGCTTTTGTTCCCGGCTTGATCTGATCGAGGGGTATATAAAGGTTCCGGTCGATCGAGGTTTCTGCATCAGCGAGGACGGTTGCCCCCGCCGCAGTGAGCAACAGGAAGCAGGAAAGGTATTTTGACAATCTCAAAATTTCAAGCATATCTGTTCCTTGTCAGGCCTGTATTTCCAGTACGCGTAAAAATTCTAGCCTTTAAGAAGGCCTATTGCAAGATAAAAGCTGCTGCCATATAATATGGTATTACCTGCCGATGAGCAGTTAATACGGCAGGATTCTAAACAAGGCATTTTGGAGATATGAAATGAAATCAACACGTCGCCACGACCTGAAGACAAATGAGCTTGCAGACTGGGTTGCTCACGTTCCCAGGCTTTGGGATGAGCATAAACGTATGATTATTTATATTGCGGCAGTCGGGATTCTTGTCCTTGCAGCGTGGTATTTCAAGATACACCGGGTTCGCCTGGAAGCGCAGGCAGAGCGTCAGGAGATCGCCAGGCTGATAGGTGAATATGACCGGATAAAGACAGAAATAGTTCGTGCGATGGGAGAGGGCATTGACAGGTCTGCAGAGCTTCTGCGGATAGCGGCGAATCTCGAAACAGCGATTGAAAATCTGGATGATGATTACCTGGCGTCATTAGGTTCTATAAAGCGTGCTGAGGCGCTCCGCGCGGAGCTTCATTATCGTTCGGACAATCCTGAGAGACAGGTGGTGGTTTACCAGATCGACCAGGCAAAGCAAAGTTATGAAAATGCGCTGGCTCGTGCGGGGAATGATCCTGTTTTAACGGCGTCGGCAAAACTGGGGCTGGGGATTTGCGAGGAGGAACTGGGCAATTTTGACGCAGCGAAGGATATTTATCTGGAGATAGCCGACAATCCTGATTTTGTGGGAACAACGGCGTTAGCTCAGGCCAGGATGCGGCTTGAGACGCTGGATGATTACAAGGAAAAAATAGTTTTCGCCAGGCAGATACCTGCAGCGGTGCCGGAGCTTGAAGAGGCGGCATCTGATTCTGATACGATTGACAGTTCGACACTGATGGAACTTGCTGAGCCGAACGGGATAGTTTTGCCCGGCGTAACGGCAGAAAACAATTCGACCGACAAGTAACGGTCAATGAGTGATCAAGACAAAGAAGTTAATGAGATCAGTGAAGGCGGGGAGCACCTGAGGTTCTATGTGGGGCACGGCATCCGGGAGCGCCGCCTGGATAAATACCTTCACGGGCGTTTCGGCAACCTGAGCAGAACGACTATCCAGAAACTGATCAGGGAGGAGGGGGTAACGGTGAACAATAATGCGGTCAAGCCGAGCTTCAAACTAAGCCCTCACGACGAAGTTGATCTGATTCTGCCGCCTCCGGAAATCAAAGAGATTATTGCGGAAGATATTCCGCTGGATGTTGTTTATGAGGATGAGGCAATCATCGTGATTAACAAGCAGGCGGACCTGATTGTTCATCCTGCCCGCGGGAATACTCATGGGACGCTGGTGAATGCCCTGGCTTATTATGCCGGCGAACTTTCGACAGCAGGAGGGGATTTTCGGCCCGGCATTGTGCACCGGCTGGACAGGAACACGACGGGCGTGATGGTCGTTGCGAAGACGGACACTGCACATTGGCGTATTTCGCATCAGTTTGAGCAGCGTAAGGTGAGCAAAACATATCTTGCAATAGTGCATGGTGTTCCGGAGCTTGATGCCGATCGTATCAGTATGCCGCTCGGTGTGCATCCGAAGGTGCGCGAAAAATATGCGATTCGGCCGGAGATCGGCAGGGAGGCGATTACTTTCTACGAGGTAGTTGAGAGATTTCGCGGGTACTGTCTTTTGAAGATTACTCCAAAAACAGGACGCACTCATCAGATTCGGGTGCATCTTTCCTATATAAAGCATCCGATAGTCGGCGATGATATGTACGGGGGCAAGGAAGTGTATCGCTGGCAGCTTGAGGACCGCGAGGCGAAAGCAGAAGAGCCTTTAATCGGACGCTGCGCACTTCATGCACAGCAGATTGAGTTCAATCATCCGGAAACAGGCAGGCGGATGTCTTTCGAGGCTCCTTTGCCTGCTGATATGCAAAACCTTCTGGAAGAGCTTCGCAGGCACAGGATAGCTTAAGCCTTACATTTCACCTTCGGTTTCTTCTTTTTGCTCCAAAAAAAATGTCATCGCAAAGGCCGCCCCAGCGGCCTGTGGCAATCTCCCTTCTCACCTCAGATATCAATTGCAGTTAATCAGAGCCGATTTGCTATTAATGTCATTCCCGCGCAGGCGGGAATCCATAATCTTTATTCTTTCGATTGCAATCGTAGTATCGGCTCTTTCTTACTGAAATTATTATTAGATTCCCATATGAACCTGTGCAAAGGAAATAAACCGTTGTGGGATTCTCGGTTTTGGCTATAATAATGACCTATGAAAAAGTCGCTCACACATCTGCCGCAGCATAAACGCCGGGAGCTGAAGCTCATAACAGATACTATCGTCGCCTCTTACCTGGGCACAGAGATGATAATCCTCTTCGGCTCCTACGCACGAGGCAACTGGGTCGAAGATACATACAAACAAGGCCATATCACCTACGAATACAAATCAGATTACGACATCCTCGTAATAACCGAGACAAAGAAACAGGCCAATGACGACGGCCTGCAGAGAAAATTAAATGATAAGTTCAAAGGAACGCAAACCGACGTCAATCTCATCTACCATCCCATCAGCCAGGTAAATACCAACTTAGAGTCCGGCTGGTACTTCTTTTCGGATATCAAAAAAGAAGGAATCATTCTTTACGACTCCGGCCGATTCAAACTTGCTAAAATCAAAAAACTCTCAGCCCAAAAACGCGCCAAACTGGCAAAGACAGATTTCAATATGTGGTTTAAGAAGGCGAAAGAATTTTATGATCACTTTGAGTTTGATATTAACAAGAGGCGTTACAAACTCGCCGCCTTTGATCTCCATCAGACAACTGAATCTTTATATATGGCGATAATGCTTGTCTTTACGAATTACAAGCCAAAGACCCACGATATAGAAAAACTAGGCCGCAAAGCCGCCGGCTTCGACCCGCGATTTTTGAAGGCCTTCCCAAGAGCGACAAAAAGCGAGGAACAAGCCTTTAATTTATTGAAAAAAGCCTACATCGACGCCAGATATAAAAAGGACTATAAAATCACAAAAAAACAACTCGAATACTTAGCGTCAAGAGTGAAGGTCTTACAGAAACTGACAAAAAAGATATGCACCGCGAAAATAGATAACTTCGTTTAGCCCCCAGCTTTATGCTGGGGGGAGGTTCCCCCGCAATTTTATTGCGCGGGTTTTGGTTGTCATTCCTGCGCAGGGGCCCCGCCCGCGAAAGCGGGTGCAGGAATCCAATTTGTTTAGCCACAAAGGGGCACAGAGAAACAAAAACAAGATGACTTTATTTATTTTTGAAAATTGTTTATAGAGAGGATATGTAAATGAACATAACAATGCAAGTGTTTACTGTATTTTTCGCTATCTTTTGGGGATTCGTTGCCAATGTCCTTGCCAGATGGAAGGCATTTCAATCTGTATATATTTTAAAACATTCCCAAGAGTTGTGCCGCGTCATTCTTTCAATACTTTGCTTTAATGTGATACCAATATTATATTTTGGTTGGTCTCTGTGCATACTTAACAATTTGAATTTTAACAAAAGTCCATTGACGGTACAAGAAATTATCAAAGTTGTTTTTTGTGGTGTTGTACCTGCTTTTGCTACGTTTGGTTTCTATAGAATCTGGTTAGGATTTGTGGAACTGAGGCCCTATCTTTTTTACCTTAAGTGTACTATTAATAATGTTGAAAGCCTTCAAGGAACTTACTATATGTATGCAGGTCCAAAAAAGAAAGATAAGGTCAATCCTAATCCTGAGACAGGTTGGCAAAATTTGATTAGTGGTATTGTCTATATTATTGTTTCTTCTGTGCCACTTTTTGCTTTATGGAGTAAATTCATATAATCGCAACGCAAGAGATTTGGACGAGTCCGCCCCCATAAGGGGTAAACTCAGGCGGATAAGCATTGAAGAATCAACGGGAACGAATTATAAATCATGGAAACAAAAATCTATGAAGCAGGCTTTCATAATCGCCGGGCCTAACGGCTGCGGCAAAACAATTTTAGCAGATAAACTCATCGAGGAGTTTAAGCTGCCCTTTATTAATGCAGACAATATTGCCTTGGAATTATCACAGGGAGGTGATGTTGGAAGGGTAAGACTGCAGGCAGGAAAGCTGTTTCTGAAAAAACTGCGCGACCATATCAATGAGAATAAATCATTTGTGGTCGAAACAACCTTGGCGGGAAAATATTATTTTCCAAAGATTATCGAAGAACTCAAAAGAAAGAAATATAAAATTATCCTGATTTACATCTCTATTGCCAGCGCCGCCGAAGCTGTCAACAAAGTGAAACAAAGAGTCAAAAAAGGTGGGCATTCGGTCCCTGAGGAAGATGTAGTTCGTAGATTCAGCCGAAGCAAGAGCAATTTTTGGAATTTTTACAAAAACCGTGTTGACTTATGGAAGATATATTTCAGCGTTGAAGAAAATTTTGCACCTGTTGCTTTTGGCGAGAAAAACCGATATAATATCGTTGATGATGGACTATTTGAATCGTTTTTAGATGATCTTGGCAGTACCTGATTATAGTTTGGGAGTTATTTATGAAAAAGAGACTCAAAACAGAGACGTATGAACTTACTTTAGAAATTGCACGAATTGGTAGTCGAGCTCTTCGCGAAGCACACAAGGAAAACCATCGTCAGAATCTCCCTAACATTTTCACAAGGAATAAAAACCTCTATTTCGAAATGCCCGATGGCACCATAACAACCGACAACCCCTTTAAGTAAATGAGGGAGAATAAGTGAAGGATTTGCCCATATAGAAATTCATTTTCCACCAAAAGCCGCGCAGGATGTGCAACAACACTTATCCGCCTAAAGGCCGTTTGCACACGCGGAATCATTCAATAAATCCACCCCCGCACTTGCCGTCAAAGAAAAAGACCCTTCGACTGCGCTCAGGGTGACAAAGGATTGCTTCGGCTCCGCCTCACAATGACTAAAATCTGGCTTCGGAGGCTGGGTGATAAAATAAAATCACGCCGCCATCAGATATTTCTTTCTCCATCGTTGCCAGGCCTTACCGTTTTAGTCATTCGGATTTCGTATTTTGTGTTTGTTTCGAACTTCGTATTTCATGCTTCGAATTTCCAAATTCAGGCCCTCCTGCCCACCAGCAAAACTCTGGGAAATAGGGACCGGGCGCTGTTGAAAAAAACATTTTTGATTTTTGCTCTGTAATTTTGCTTTTTGATCTTTAATCTTTGATTTTTTTATACCCTCATCCCCCAGCCTCTTTTTACTCAATCCAAAATCCAAAATCGCAAATCCAAAATCGTTTGAATCCCCGGATTCAAACAATTCCCGCAGGTCGATACAATCCTTACAACCGTTAAAACCGTTATATCTTAACACGAAAAAAAACGAAAAAATGGTATAAAAGCAGTACAAAACCGGGTAAAAATTGGGTAAAAAGTAGCGCACTTTTCGCAAAAAATGACCCAAAAATTCACCCCTTTTCGCTACCCAACTCTTAATATCCGCCCAAAAACAAACTTTTCCCCCCCAAAAACCTCCCCCAAAACCCCAAATTCCCGACCAAATTTTCCACATAACTCCCCCCGCGCAGCCCTTCCGATTGTTCCACAAGGCACAAAACCACCGCCCAATTGCCCTTTTGATTGTGTGATGCTAAGATGTCTCTGCATATGAAAAAATTTGCGACAAAAAGAGACTGTAGCAAATTTACCGGTATTTTTAATGTGTTAGGACGGTGATGTCCGATATATCCTTCAGAAAGTTATTGTTTTTCTGGAGGACAATAAAATGTATGGACCCGGAGAATATGTTCCTGATGCAACCGAAGG
>JBDRHL010000165.1:0-11106 GCA_043816955.1 Planctomycetota bacterium
CTGCTGGAGTCAGAATGTCATCTCTGGAATGTGGAACGAAATGGATTACAAAAGGGTATCGATTGGCAGTTTACCACTACCGATGCCAGGATTAAACTGAAACGATTGTACCCACAAGCTCAATCTTGACAGACTACTAGAGCTTTATTTGCTGTTGCCAAGTTACTCTGCCAATTTTTAGATTTTGACGATATATTTTGGTTTACCACTAGTAAGGCATGCGGCGATATTTTGTGCAGCTTTGGTTTTAAGTTCAACCAGCGATTCTTGTGAATACCATGCGGCGTGATCAGTTAGTGTAATGTTATCGAGTTTTCTCAGTTCACTGTTGTTATCGAGCGGTTCGGTTTCAAAAACATCCAGACCGGCACAGGCGATTTTCTGATTTTTCAAGGCATCAATCAAAGCTCTCTGATTGATCACTGGCCCCCTAGAGGTATTAATAATAATAGCCGTTTTTTTCATTAAGTTAAACTGGGCAGAACCAATCAATCCTCGAGTTGAAGAAGATAGCGGCGCGTGTATCGAGATGTAATCAGACTCTTTACAAAGCGTATTCAAATCAACCAGCTCTACTCCTGCTTTCTGGGCTGCATCAGTCGAGACAAATGGATCAGCGATTAATATTCGATTCAAATTAAATCCGGACAATTTCCTGTGAAGACATCTAGCGATCATTCCGTAGCCGACAAAGCCGAATGTTTTGCCGCATATTCTGAAAACGTGCTGGATACCTGTCAGGTTCCACAGGCCTTTTCTCACAAGACGATCCTTTCGCGAAATCTTGCGAACACAATCCATAAAAAGTGCAAGCGCATGGTCGGAGACATCTTCCAAGCAATAATCGGGTACGTTTGCAAGGTAAATCTCTTTGGCTTTGAGTGCTGCGGTATCAACGTTATCATAGCCGACTCCGTACCGAGAAACACACCTGCATTTGTTCATGGCCGCGATGACTTTGCTGGTAATAGGAGCAAGATTAACTATCAATCCATCTATATCAGCGACAGCCTTGGCGATTTTGTCTTCGTCATCACTGGATTCGACAATTATTTCGGCACCAACTCTTTCAAGAACAGATTTCTCTTCGTCATAAGCCGGATAACGGCTGTCAGCGATCAAAACCCTGTATTTTGGCATCACTTGGATCCTTTCGAGCTATATATTGTCACAAAGGTATGCACCATCAACCGGCAAAGTAATTCCGGAGACAAATCTTGCCCCGTCTGCTGCAAGGAAGATTGCAGGTGCGATCAAATCTTCCGGTTCTCCAAACCTGCCCATGGGTGTATGAGCCAGCACATCCTTCCCCCTCTGGGTGAGAGAGCCGTCATCATTTACAAGCAGCTTTTTATTCTGTTCAGCAATAAAGAAACCTGGGGCTATCGCGTTGACCCTTATTCTGTATTTGGCAAACTCCTTGGCAGCAGCCATAGTCTGGTTGATTACAGCGGCTTTGGCAGCAGAATATGCCCAAACACCTGAAAGTGGATTAAACCCCGCCATAGAGGCTATATTAATAATGATGCCGCTTATATTGTTATCAATCCAGTACCTGGCAAGATGCTTTGTCGGCAAAATACAACCTGCCAATAAATTTAGCTTGAGTACAAACTCAAAGTTTTTTTCCTCAATTTCTACCAAAGGACCTTTGCCCCTGTTGCCACCGGCTCCGTTGAGGAGGATATCGACCTGACCAAATTTTTTCACCGACTCCTGAAGGGATTTCGCGATAGAGTCCTCCCGCATCAAATCAGTCTGAACACACGCAACTTTTGGTGTATCACCGCAAGCATTGTGTATTGCTTGAGCTTTAGCTTCCATCGCTTCGCCGGAGATATCCCAGAGGATTACGTTTGCACCGGCGTTAATATAGCCTTGGGCGATAGCACTGCACAGCGTACCACCTCCGCCGGTTATAATGGCTGTTTTACCTTTCAGGCCGAATTTGTCTTCCAAGTATGACATGATTACCTCCTGTTCTTTATGTGGATTTGCCTTTTTTCAGTTTCACTCGGCCGATTTTCTGAGTTTTTTTATGAGTATACCATGCATAAGCAAGTCCACGACGTGTTTTGCGCGTTTTTCCAGCGATGATTTTGTCATATTTACCTTTCCTGTGAGTTGGCTGATAGTATACCGGTTGGAAAAGTAAAAAAAGCACAGGCCCAATATGCTCACGAGAAGTTCACGAACGTCAATATTGCTGCGGAAGCGTTTTTCGGACTGTCCTTTTTTAATCCCCAGCTCAAGGGCGGTTATTACAGGGGCATCTTGAGTGCTGAGCTTTAGCTTTCGCACGGTTCGGCCCTGGTTGAGGTTTTCATAGCATATCAGGCGAACGAAATCAGGATGCTCCTTCAGAAACTGGTGATGTCGGAGCACGATTTTTTCGATGAGCTTTTCGGCCGGCAGCATCATCGAACTAAGCGGAATATCCAGCGTCAAGAGGTGCTGATACATCTGGTGCAGAGCCTGCTGGTAAAGGCTTTCCTTGCTGCCGAAATAATGATACAGCATTCGCTTGTTTAAGCCGGCTTTACCACAAATTTCATCCACTGTTGCAGCATCCGGCCCCCGCCGGGCAAAAACATCGATTGCGGCTTCGAGCAGGCGCTTTCTGCTTTTCTCTGAACTGCGTTTTTTGACCATCTTCAGAGGTTCTCCACGTATTATTTATACCGAATTGTAACTAAAACGTTATAAAAAGTAAACAAATAAATATTTATACTATACAAATAGTTATTTTTTTATTGACCGCAGTCTCCTATAATCTTATAATACTTATGTCGAACGTGGAATCAAGATACGCCAATTTATTTTTTACAGGAGTAAACTGTGACAGAATCATTAGCGCCGGGCCCGGCTCCAAAATTGAGTAACAGGCTTCGTGGCAGGCAGTTACCACACATAGGTATGCTTTCTCGGGAAGAGTTGGTAGAGGTCATTGCCCTTGGAGAGTGGTTCAGGGATAACCGTTACGATACGACCTATGCTGAGCTACTGAGAGGGCGTGTACAGGCTTTGTTGTTTGTATACGAATCCACAAGAACGCGGATGGGCTTTTCGGCGGCGATGGCGCAACTTGGCGGAACTACAGAATATCTGGCAGCTAAGGACACTCAGATGGGAAGAGGTGAATCTGTCTCAGATACGGCTCGTGCTCTTGGCCAGTATATTGATGTTCTTTCAGCACGGCTCTGGACACAGGAGGATATTGAACTGGCCTGTGCGAATATGACAGTTCCCGTTCTCAACGCCTGTACGCCACTGGATCATACCACCCATGTAATTGGTGAGTTGATGGCTATTAAGCAGGCCAAAGGACGACTCAAAGGACTAAACCTTGTTTATACCGGTATGGCCAGAGGCATATTGCACTCCCTTATCCGAGTTTGTCCGCTCCTTGGAATTAATCTTACTCTGGCGGTTCCCGAATCGTATGCGGAAACTATTAACAAACAGATTCTGACAGCGGGCAGGGAAAAGGCTCAAAATTTTAAAACCCGGCTTGAGGTATGTGCCAACCTGAAGGAGGCGGTAGCGGGTGCTGATTTTATTCAAGCCAGTACCCTGATACGCAGTATGCTTGCAGGAGAGCAGTCACCGGAAGAAAAGAGAGTTGAAGTATCGAAGTGGACAGTTACTAATAAAGTTTTAGGCTGTGCCAAGCTTGATGTGCTATACAGCCATTCCGGCCCGGCTCATCGAGGTGTTTGTGCCACGGATGAGGTTATGGATGGTCCCAAGTCGATTATCCCGCAGGAAGCAAATAACGCCATATACGCCAAGAAAGCCCTGCTGGCTCTGGTGGTAAATATAGAAGGGGCAACTGAATTATGAACAAAGTTCGTATTGGCATTGTCGGTTCAAGGTTTGCAGCCGATTTCCACTGTGATAGTTACCGCCGAGACGATAGGGCTGAAATTGTTGCAGTTGCAGCCATTGACAATTTGGAAGAAATTTCCAGTAAATGGAGCATACCGCAGACATATAAAGATTACAACGATATGTTCAAGCGCGATGATATTGATCTTGTCTCAGTATGTGTCCCAAATTTTCTGCATCATGAAGTGGTGCTTGCTGCTGCAAGAGCTGGCAAGCATATACTCTGTGAAAAACCGCTCGCTACAACGGTAGAAGCCGCGCAAGAAATGGTTCAAGTATGCAACAAAAAAAGAGTAAAGCTTTTCTACGGTGAGGATTGGTGCTTTGCTCCGTCTTTGATGAAGATTATTGACCTTATAGGCGAAGGTGCGATTGGAGATGTTCTTTATGTTAAGGCCAAAGAAACCCACAATGGAACCCACAGCCCATTTGCCAAAAATGCAAAATATTGTGGAGGCGGTTGCCTCATTCATCTGGCTATTCATCCGATTGGATGGATTCTGCATCTTCTCAACAAGGAAGGTGAGAACAAAGTTATTGAGGTAGTCGGTAAGACAAATGGTGGCCTTGAAGATAACTATGTTCACAAGAATAATGGAGGAGAAGACTGGGCTGCAGGACTACTAAAATTTGCCAGCGGCCAGCACGCATTTGTAGAAGGCAACTATATTACTGTGGGTGGTATGGACGATAAGGTGGAGATTTATGGAAGCGAGGGTCTGATTAAGGCAGATTTGACATTCGGTTCTAACCTGAGTGTATACAGTCGAGGCGGTTACTCTTATTGTATTGAAAAGGCTGATACGACAAAAGGCTGGACCAAGCCGGCAGTTGACGAGTTTTACAATCTGGGGTACGTCAGGGAAATTGCATATGTGATTGACTGTGTGCTGAATGATGAGAAACCGATTTATGGAGCCAGCGGCGAAATGGGACTGACATGCCTGGAGATTATCCAGGCAATGTATGAATCAAGCAGGCAAGCGAAAACTATTAGAGGTTCATGGTAAAAACTAAAAACAATTTGCAAAAAACGTAGGCAATTATGGCCAGATATACAGACTTTGATATTCCAATTATTATTGCGGGGGTGAAATTCCGTAATCCTTTCTACGTATCGTCCGGCCCGACAACAATGTCAATTGAGCAACTTGAAAGAATTGACCAGTGTGGCTGGGCAGGAGCTTCACTTAAGCTTACGATTGATCCGGCTCCATATATCAACAGACGACCGCGCTATGGATACTATTCCGAAAAAAAGTTTCTGTCATTCACCGCGGAAAAACGTCTGGTTCTTGATGAACTGCTGAAACTTATTGAGCAGGGACGGAAACGGGCCAAAAACCTTGTGCTTTTTTCCAATATAACTTATTCAGGTGATAAAGGCATTGAGGGTTGGGCCGGTATGGCCAGAAAATGTGAAGAAGCCGGGGCACATATTAACGAGCTTAATATGTGCTGCCCGAACATGTCGTTTAACGTGGAACTGACCGGAAAGGGTATCAGCGGACCCAAAACCGGTGCCAGTCTCGGACAGAATGAACAGGCAATTGCCGCTATTGTCAAAGCAGTAAAAGAGGAAACCAGTATTCCACTTTTTGTAAAGATTACGCCCGAAGGGGGCCGACAGGCAGACATTGCCAAGGCTGCTTTAGAGGCTGGTGCTGATGCAGTGGGCGGCAATGCAAACCGCTTGGGTGTTCCCCCGATTGACATTTATAATCCGACAAAATCAATGTATTACCTGCAGGAAGAAATCGGGATGGCCTGCATGAACGGTGAGTGGTTAAAACCGCTGGCGTTGCGGGATGTCTACGAGATGAGGAAAACATGTGGCCCGGAAGCGGTTCTTACTGCTACCGGCGGCGTAACTACTTGGCAGGATGCGGCAGAGATGATGATGTGTGGTGCTGACCTTGTTGGAATTTGTACCGCGACTTTGGT
This sequence comes from Planctomycetota bacterium, assembly GCA_043816955.1. GTDB lineage: Bacteria > Planctomycetota > Phycisphaerae > Sedimentisphaerales > CAYZTY01 > JBDRHL01. The sequence goes on from JBDRHL010000165.1 coordinate 5,833, forward strand.
GTATGGATTTGGCTTCATGGGCGAATTCATACATGGTTTCAAGGAATACATGAAACAAAACAATTATAATAAACCACTTGATATGCGTGACATTCTTGTGTCGGCGATTACTTCGGCACCAGAGTTGACAATCTACGAAGGCAATGCTCAAATAATTAATTCTGGCCTTGTTGCTCCATGCACCTATGCTTGCCCCAATTCAGTTCCTGCTCAGGGATTTGTCCGCAAAGTTGCCCAAGAAGAGTTTGAAGAAGCATACCAGCTTATAATGTCCTGTTCGCCACTTCAGAGTATCTGTGGAAAAGTCTGCGATGCTGCCTGCGAAGTTGAATGCACACGCAGTCTTTTGGATGAGGCGATAATGATTCGTGAAATAAAGCGATTTGTGCTGGAAATGGCGAGGAAAGAAGGTTGGACGCCTCGCATACTTGACGTCAAAAACCATAGCAAAAACAAAAAAGTTGCGGTTATAGGCTCCGGTCCCGCAGGACTTGCCTGCGCTTATGACCTAGCCCGAGCAGGTTACAGTGTTACAATATTTGAAGCTTTGTCAAAGTTTGGCGGAATGCTCACGTCGTGTATTCCGGCGTTCAGAATCGGAGAGGAAGACATTGAAAGAGAACTCAATATAATTAAGGCAGTTGGTGTAGAATTCGGAGCCAATACTATATTCGGTAAAGACATAACCATCAAAAGCCTCAAAGATAGTGGTTTCGAAGGAATATTCCTGGGCATAGGCGCACAACAACCTGTTAACCTTGGTATCAAAGGGGAAAATATTGAGGGTTGCATGACCGCTGTGGATTTCCTTAAAGCGGTTTCCGATAAGGCAAAACCCTGCGTGGGTAAGCGCGTGGCTGTTATAGGAGGAGGCTTCACAGCTATAGATTCGGCTCGTACTGCCGTAAGACTTGGCGCAAAGGAAGTCTTTGTGCTTTACAGGAGGACCCGAGATGAAATGCCGGTAGCTGCAGAGGAGGTACAGCAGGCCGAAGAAGAAGGTATAAAAATAATGTATCTTGTTTCGCCAGTGGAAATCGTTGGCAAAAGCAAGGTCGAGAAAATAAAGATGCTTAATTACGTGCTGGGCGAAAAGGATGAATCAGGCAGGCGTTGCTTTTTGAAGGTCTCAGGAACAGAATTTACTCTTGATGTTGACAGTGTAATAGTTGCTGTGAGCCAGGCACTTTCCACTGAGTTTGGTGAGAACCTTCAGCTTACCGCGTGGAACACAATAAAGGTGGATGAAGTTACATGTGTGACCAATATTGAAGGCGTGTCTGCCGGCGGGGATTGTGTCAGGGGTCCCAAGAATGTGATTACTGCAATTGCTGACGGAAAACGTGCTGCGGTTTCTATCGACCGCTACCTTTCCGGGGAAGATGCAATGCTGAGATACGACAGTGAAAAGATCATAATTGATAAGGAAAAAGTGTTGCAGCGAACTGGCAATAAACCTCGCAAACACCGAGTTGATATCGAACCGACTGCACCATCTATACGCAGGACAAATTTTGAAGAATACATGCCTACTTTGACTAGGGAGCAGGCTGTTGAAGAAGCCAAACGTTGCTTGGCATGCGGCTGTGGCGCTGGCTGTGAGGTATGCAAGGATATCTGTATGCAGTTTGCCTGGAGCATGAACCCGCAGGGCAGGGTAGTGCTTGACAAAGAAAAGTGCGTTGCCTGTGGTATGTGCATCCATCGCTGCCCGAATGAGAACATTGAAATGATACAAACTGGCACAAAGAATCTTACTTGACAGAAGAAAATAGTCAAGTTGTGTAAAATTGCTGCTGGGAATAATGTTGGATTGGTGAATATTATTCCAGAGTTTTCCTGTTGGAAGGATAAATATCTCTATGACCGCTTCAGGAAAAGTTCGTATTGGCATGGTCGGTGCAGGTTTTGCGGCTAGCTTTCACTTTGAATGTCTGCGCAGAGTTTATGGGTTTGATGTTGAGATATCTGGAGTAACTTCATTACATGCCGAGAATCGTGAGAGATTCGCTCTCGAACATAATATTAAAGCTTATGACAACGTAGAAAAAATGCTCGAACATATTGATGTTCTGGATGTGTGTTCGCCGCCATACGCTCATCAGGAGGCTATTACAACAGCTGCTCAGGCTGCCAAAGGAATAATATGTGAAAAACCATTGACTGGTTGTTTCGGTCCCAAGGATGCAGATGAGAGATTTTACGGCAACAAGGCGGGCAAAAAAGAGATGCTCAGTGAATTGGTAGCTCGTCTTGAAAGCATCGCCGAGACTGTTCGCAGCAACAACGTGTTTTTTGGCTATGCGGAAAATTACGTATATGCGCCTAGTATTCAAAAGGAGCGGGAGATCATCGAAAAAACCGGCGCTCAAATTTTACGCATATTAGGCGAGGAATCGCACAGTGGCTCAGCTTCGCCTGTTTATGGTATCTGGCGTTTTGCCGGAGGTGGATCACTTATCGGAAAGAGTTGTCATCCTCTCGGCGGAGCGTTGTACTTAAAACAGATCGAGGGTCTGGCAAGAAAAGCAAAGCCAATCAGGCCGTGTACTGTAAGTGCCAGGACTCATGAGATTACAAGATCACCCGGGTATGTTGACGCAGGTTTTATTCGCACGGATTATCATGATGTTGAGGATTATGGTATTATGCATGTTGTTTTCGACGACGGCACAGTTGCTGATATTATTGCCAGTGAATTGGTCCTCGGGGGGCTTTACGACTTTGTTGAAGTATTTGGAAATAACCATCGAACGCGATGCCGGATAAGCCCAACCAATCTGGTTGATACGTTCAATCCTCGTGAGGAGCAATATAAGGATATATATGTTGTGGAAAAGATTAACACAAAGCAGGGTTGGTCACAGGCTGCGCCTGATGAGAATTTTACCATAGGCTACCAGACAGAAATGCAGGATTTTATTTGTTGTGCCGTGACAGGACAACGACCGCAATCGGGCCTTGAACTGGCTCTGGATACAACGGCTACTATTTACGCAGCATATCTATCCGCGGAGAACAAAGGAAAGGAAATTGAGATTCCGATAACATGGTAATGAATCATACTATATTTTGAAAGACAAACAGAAATGAGTCAAGATGTAACGAAATTCAGTGAAATCAAATCCGCTGAGAAATGTCTTTATGACGGCCTTTCGCTTGGTGAGGTCATGCTAAGGCTGGATCCTTTTGATGCCCCTACTGCCCTTGCAAGCCGAATGAGAGTTTTTCAGGGTGGAGGTGAAACAAACGTTGCGTGTGGACTGGCTCACACTTTTGGTTTGCGTTCAGCGGTTATAACAGCCCTGGTAGATGATGAGGTTGGCAGGAATATTCGCAACCAGCTTCGAGCAGCAGGAGTGGATACGAGCAGAATCATCTGGTTTAATAACAAAAATGATGGTTCAAGGTTTTCTACTGACCAAAAAGGTACTTTGATGAACGGTATTAATTTTACCTATGTGGGCAAGGGAGTAATCCCATCCAACACTTGTTATTACAGGGCCCATTCGGCCATTAGACAAATCCAAAAGGGAGATATTGACTGGGATACGCTATTTGGCCAAAATGGTGTCAGGGTTTTTAATACCGGCGGCATCTTTACTTTAATTTCGCCTTCTTCCTGTGAAGTAGCTCTTGAAGCTGTAGAAAAAGCAAACAGATATGGAACATTTGTGGCTGCTGATCTTAACTATAGGTCTAAGGTGGAACCTGATAAGAACCGCGCAAGAAAAATTAATCAGCAAATAGCGCCTCATCTGGGTTTTCTTGTTGGTAATGATTCAGATTTGAGCGATGCCCTTGGTTATGAAACAAAAATAAGCAAAGGGGCAGGATTTGAAGAATGGCTGCAGGCATATAGAGAAACGGTAGTTAAAGTATCCAAAGATTTTTCGAATCTCAGCCTGATAGGAACCCAGTGGCGTGGTGCCCATAATGCTGATTTGATCAACTGGGGTGCTGTTCTGTACGATGTAACAGCAGATCAATTGCACGTAGCACCGCTCAGGGAAAACATTCCGATTAAGGACAGGACGGGGGGCGGTGATTCTTTTGCTTCCGGAGTGATCGCGGCTATCCTGAAAGGCAAAGCTCTTGATATCGCCGTGCAATGGGGAGCAGCACACGGTATTCTTGTTCAGGAAACACCTGGCGATATTACGATGATTGAGGAGAATATTGTGCTGACTGAAGTCAAAAGGGCAGCGGTTGGTGGCGGGGTTAAAGCCACCAGGTAAATCGACAGCAATTGTTTTGGAGTTTGGCAGATGGCAGAATGCAGCAGAAACAGAAGTCACGTTGACAGAGTAATCCGAAGAAGCGGCATAGTCGTGGTAATGAACAAGAAACACGTCCAAAAGCCCGAACATATGGTTACTACCATGTGGGAGATTTATAAGGCCGGTTATATTGCCGAATGTACTTTCAGGATTGATGAAGGTATTCTGAAGGAAGCTATGCAGGAACTGACAAAAAAACGATCGGAGTGTCTTGAAGACCCCTTTGTTCTGGGTGTCGGCAGCGTGATTAATCCAAGGGAACTGGAATCAGCGATAGAGATGGGGTTTGATATGGTAGTAGCTCCTGCAAATGTAATGGGTGGTTACGGTACAGGCTATGAGTTTGTTAAGCTCTGTCGACAGGAAAATGTTTTTAGTGCACCGGCTGTGTTTACACCCACGGAATTGCAGTATTTCATCGAAAGGCCGGATGGTCTGGAACCTGACGCAATTAAGATATTTCCAGCTGACAGTCACGGACCGACCGGCATAAAGAGCTTGTTAGCTCCTTATGTGCGTCCAAGACACACCGGTAGAATTATTATGCCCACTGGCGGTGTTGACTATGAGACAGGCCCAAAATATCAGGAGGCAATCAGGGTAAATGGGTATGCGCCGGTACTGGGGATGTCTGCTCCACTTAAGCTGGTCGAAAAAGAGCAGAAACCCGGGGATGTTGAAACTATTCGCAAATCTCTTGCTGAATTCAAGACCATGCTGAAGTTGGAAAACAAATCTCTCAACGGGAAAGAGTAATCGAACCGGTCTGAAATCAGATTGGCCTGGTTTTTGCAAAAATAGCGTGACGGCTAAGATGATGCCGCCACGCTATTTTTGATTCTACAAAACTTCTGTAATACCAATTTTAGTTATTGATTGCCGATTCAATCCAAGGAAGAAGGCATAAAGAACGGATGGTTTCTGGCTGGCAAGTAACAGCACACCAAGCCTTACCAACGTCCTTGTCTAACTGATCGGCTGTATCGAAAACTTG
>JBDRHL010000166.1:0-8506 GCA_043816955.1 Planctomycetota bacterium
CAACACTCTAAAAATCTTTCGTAAAATACTCACTGTTGAAAGTATTTGCACAATCAACACTTACGAAATAAATTATTTTTTAGTCAAGTTGGCACGGCTATTGCAAGATAATATAAATGATGAAGAATACCCCATTTTGAAAGGAGCAAGCAATGCTTAATGCGAACGATGCAATTGTGCAACTATTCCTAGAATCGTGGCACGAAGCAGGGAGGGAAGTGTTTGAGGCCCAATATACAAACCTTGATTATGATTCCGACGCCTATCGCAAGACCGCCAATCAACGACGAAAATATATATGTCTAGATGATGGGCGTTCGGGGGCTTTTATCCTCGACCGTCGTACCGGTGATGTTTGGTGCTGCAAGGGTTACGGCGTACCTAACAAAAACAAGCATGTCGGGCGAATTGAGCAGCTTACTGGTTACGATGCTTTACGATATCGATAGTAAGGATTTTAGTTTATCAACAGCCCATCCCGGCAGGATTACCACATAGCAATTAGTGGGCATCGAAACTACTAAATGAAAGGAGCAAGCAATGAATTACCAAATCAAAACCATCAACGGTGAAACACTAATTGACGGTGAGTATGACAGCCTGCGACAATGCGTGGAACGCAACTGTCACAACCTGTCCGGGGCCAACCTGTACGGGGCCGACCTGTCCAGGGCCAACCTGTCCGGGGTCAACCTGTACGGGGCCGACCTGTCCGGGGCCAAAGGCATGAATAAATATATGACAACACCCATGTATATACTTTTGGACCAAATAGGGCCAATACGAGCATACAAACTCGTTAACAGCCAGAACACAGGCATATACAATCCGGGCCTGGTGTACGAAATTGGTAAAACTATTACCGTCAACGCATGGGATGAGAATGAGAACCAATCGTGTGGAGCGGGCATAAACCTAGCCTCGTTGGACTGGTGTTTGAAAGAATGGAAAGTGGGATACAAAATCTTACTGTGTGAGTTTAACAAAGAAAACATCATTTGTATCCCTGTCGGATCGGACGGTAAATTCCGGGTCAACTCCTGCACGCCAATAGCAGAGTTGGATCTAGCACAATACGGAATTATCACCGAAAAGGCGCAAGCATAAGAGACAAGCATAAAACAGCCCATCCCGGCAGGATTCTGGTTCTGGCTTGCACCTTACCTGCCGGGTTTGGGCTAATAACTGAAAGGAGCAAGCAATGAGTAAAAAGATACTGTGGCGACACCGAAAGCGCAGCGAAGCAAATCCGTTTAAGGTTTTGGAGTGTGGATGTAAGCAGTATATTTATAATGGGACCATTGTCCGTCAATGCGAGGCGCACCGCCAGACCACACAAAACACTACCGGGAAGTATTGAAAGAGTGCCGCCATGGAATAGCTGGCAATTATTAGGAGCAAACCATGTACGCCCCCGATAAGAACATTGAGCAGGCGAATGAGCTTTGGGAAGCCTTGCCGCCCACTATTCATGTAACAATCGAAACGATTGATAACTGGGCGACCGTTACATTGCGGGATATTGAGGACCCCGACTGGTTAGTACGCGGCGAAGGCAGAAAGTGGCCAGCCGCCTTAGTTGTAGCCATGGCGAAAATGCAAGCGGAAAAGGAGAAATGATATGCACGAGGTAGTAACGAATGCAGAAAACTTCAAGTGTCCCTGCTGCAATAAGGAGTTTGGCGAAGAAACTCTTATAGAGCTCTGCAATGAGCCCTTCAACGGCATTGTTGTTGAGTGCGAAGATTGTGAGAAAGAATATGATTGTACGTTGCAAATTCATATGCAAGAAATCTAACAAAAGGAGAAATGAGAGGTGAGCAATGAGCAAGGCTAGCCGTGAAGCCTGCCGTTTCCTTGGTAATGTGCTGAGTATTGCCATGTGGATACCTATCATAATGGCCTTGCCGCTGATGTGTCTAGCTGAGACTCTGGAGCGAGCTGCTAATTATTATTGGAGAAAACGATGACTAAAATGACCATCGAAGAACAACGGGCGAAGTGTTGGAGTTTGTGGGGAAAGACTGGCGCATTAGGAGTAAGCCATGAAAAAACATTCCGAAAAACTGAAACAACTAAACGCATGTCTGGAGGCCATCGAATATGCGGATGAGTTTTCTTCCCTTCAGGCTGCGTGGGATGATTGTCGGCGTGGTGATTGGCTGTTGTGGCTACTGGGCAAGACTGCGGGTAAACCCAGAACCAAAAGCCGGAAAAAGTTGGTGCTTGTCTGCTGCAAATGCGCTAGGCTGTCTCTGAAATATGTTGTCAAGGGCGAAAAGCGACCATTGCGGGCAATTAAGACAGCGGAGGGGTGGGCAATGGGTAAAGGCAATATAACTTTAGAAGACGTGCGAGCCGCCGCCTATGCCGCCTATGCCGCCGCCTATGCCGCCGATGTCGCCGATGCCGCCGATGCCGCCGATGTCGCCGCCTATACCGCCGCCTATGCCGCCGCCTATGCCGCCGATGTCGCCGATGCCGCCGATGCCGCCTATGCCGCCGCCTATGCCGCCGATGCCGCCGCCTATACCGCCTATGAAAAAACATTGGTCAAGTGTGCCACTATAGCGCGACAGTTTTACCCTCAAGCCCCCCGCATTAGGAGTAAGCCATGAGTGAAATGACCATCGAAGAACAAAGGGCGTTGTGTGCGGAGGTTATGGGGTGGACATTTCATAAACAACACGCTGATGGCCCATGGCCTCGCGGCGAAACAATTCTGTTTGAAAATGTGTGGGTTGACAAAGATGGGCATGTTGTGGTGGCCGATTTTCGCTATCGGCCCGATGCCGACACGCCTGAAGGCAGGGAGCAGGCGAATGAGCTTTTGGAAGCCTTGCGCCCTACCATTCATGTAACACTTGAAATCCTTGATAACCGGGTGGCTGTTATATTACGGGACATCGAAGACCCTGACTGGTTAATGCTCGGCGGGGGCAGAAAGTGGCCAGCCGCCTTAGTCGCAGCCGTGGCGGGAATGCAGGAAAAGGAGAAATAACATGGTAAACGCACAAGACGGATTGAAAAAGGGTTTATCAGACGGTGATGCAATCCAGGCAGCATTGAATTACGGGCACAGGACGGTAACTGTGCCATATAAAGGCTCGCCCTGGATAGTGCATAAGCCGATAAACATACCCAGTAATCGAAACATCACCTTTGGCCCCGGCGTGGTGGTGATGGCGAAAGAGGGATGCTTCAAAGGCGTATTTGATTGCTTGTTCGAAGCCTACAAGCAAAAGAATATTAAGATACGTGGGTATGGCGCAACTCTGTGCATGAGAAAAGCAGATTACAGGCCGCCGGCGTATCCCGCATCCGAGCACCGCCACGTTTTGAATATACGAGTATGCGAGAACGTCAAGGTGTATGGTTTACGTTTGGCCGACTCAGGCGGCGATGGGATATTTATCGGGGCCGACAGGGAACACTTGGCCCCCTGCAAGAACATCACCGTTACTGATTGCGTGTGCGATAATAATTACCGCCAGGGCATAAGCGTAACGTCTGTGATTAGGCTGCGAATAAACAACTGCATCCTGAGCAATACAAGCGGCACATCGCCGAGGGCGGGCATTGACCTAGAGCCGGACGATGCTGTCGATCATATGTCTAACATCGTAATTAGCAACTGTGTCTCGGAGGCTAATGGCGGGTCGGGATTTCTTGTCAGTATTGGCGCGTTGAGTGACAGGTCGGCTGCTGTGTCTATACTTTTCAAAGACTGTTTAGTGCGGAACGGAAGGGCACAGGGCTTGCGATTCCGCGATGCCTCCAAATATCAAACAACGGATCCGAAGGGGTTGGTCGAGTTTAGGAATTGCACTTGTGAGAATCTGCTGTATCCCGGATTGTCGGGCGTGTGGGCCAAGCAAAGCTCCCTGCTAAAATTCAAGTTTAGCAAATGCACTTGGCAAAACGTATCGAGCAACGGCCTTAATTCTCCAATATATTTAGAGCTGCAAAAGCAACCAGCTTTAGCCAGAACGGGCGGAGTAGAGTTTTATAAATGTGCTTTGCATGATAATATAGACAGGCCGCCGCTGTATATTGTAGATATTGGCGGTTATCCTCTCGGCGTGTACAATATTTGGGGAGCTGTTGGACTCTAAACAAATGTCACCATCCAAAGCAACGCACTGTAAAGACTGCAAGGCTAAGCTTACCGCCCGAAACAGCAAGCCGGGCATACCTGTCATAGTTTTTTTCAGTCATTTCGCACCTTCCTTTGCATTGCTTTCCCTTTGCGCCCATCGCTTTTTGGTTTCTCTCCGAGCCTTTTTACACATATCGCAAACACACGGTCTTCCTTCTATGGGAACATTGTCGCGGCACAACTCTGCTACTTCTTGTAGGTAAAGCTTGTCAAACTGTAAATCATCTCTGTTCGCCCATTCATCGAACGCCCTGTCTTGTGATTCGCCCATATCACTCACCTCCTAAACCTATTGTTTCGCGTATTGCCGTCTGTCGGGCCTCTTCAATTATTGCTATCACATCCGGCCAACCTTTTGCTCTCGCAAACGCTTGTAGTCTTGGATTGGCCTCTATAATATCTACAGCCTTTGGTGCATCTCGCTGAGCTTCTAGTTTGGCGAGCCGATATTCAAGATCGGAAAGTTGACTGTGCATCGGCCAATATCTTTCGTTAGCAATTCGCTCTAACTCTCTAATCTTCTTTCGCCACTTGAGTCTCATTGGAATTATCCTCCGTAGGTTTTTGGGGAATCTCCAAACCTAAATGACACTTCTTGAACTTTCTTCCGCTTCCACAAGGGCAAGGGTCATTTCGTCCTATGTTCAAGGTTTGCCGAATTTGCCTTACGCCGGGGTCTTTAATTGTTTCTAGGTATTTCCTTGCGGCCTGCTGTCTAAGTTTTTGCTCGTCCTCTGAAAAGAATGTTTCAATAATACTTGGCCGTCCATCGTTATAGTCAGTACATTGCATAGTTTTCTCCTTTACATCAATTTCTTTTCGTTTTCAGTCAGCAATCTATAACACCGCTCGAACACCTCTTTCGGGCTCCACGATAAATAACCATCTTCGTAGCAAACCAGATAGCCATCGGGACTGCCTTTGGCCGCTTCTGCCACTTCGCAGTTTTTTATCCTGGCCCTAGCAAATCCCTCCTTCATTGGTGTTGCACAAACAATCTTAGTACCTATATACGCCGGCATTTTTTGGTCACTTCCATCATCCATTTCAATCTCCTTTGTTATTAGGTCCAAACAGCACACAAGGTTATTTCAGTTGCTTTGGTCATTATTCTTCTGTAGGCCTTTTTGGTATTTCTAAGCCCAAATGACACTTCTTGAACTTTCTTCCGCTTCCACAAGGGCAGGGATCATTACGGCCTATGTTGAAAGTTTGTTTGATGGATTTCAACTTGTGGAACCGGCGATCCATTGCCTTATTATAATATTTTTTCGCCTCTTCCTGCATTGCTTCGTCATTTAGTGCTTGTAATAATTCGTGATATTCACTGCCATCTCGATAAGTTTCGCTTTGCATAATTGTTTTCCTTTCTAAAAAGGTAGGTCTTGAAACTCAGGGTCGTCGGGGTCAAATAGCTTAGCCGAGCCTAGCGGCACTAGCTCTGGGAACACTACTTTTTTTAGCTCAGATTTCTGTCGCAAGTGTTCGTGCTTGGTTTGTTTTGCCGGGCTTTCAATTATCTTCGGCTCGAATATTTTTAGCACATCTTGGACGGTCTTAGCCTGATCCGCTCGCGCAGCCTTCTCCGGCTGGCAAAACGGACAGTAACCCTTGCATAAGCCGGCGGAGTGTTTATACTCCAGTACCTTTTCGCACGCCAGCCTAGGCATGTCCTTCTCCAAAAACGATACCCACCGACCGCCATATCGCTCGGCATATCTCCGGCAATGTTCATCAATATAATCTTGCGTCGGAACCATCCAGTATCCATCCTCATTCTGCTGAGATATATGAGCAAATTGCTCCATCTTCCCGATAATTCCACGCCGTTGAAAGTCATAGTCTTTGCAGACAAAACTTATCCAAAACCATCGCATAGCTCGATTAATGTCTAATTTGTCTTGGAAGCCCATTGTTGTTTTTTCTCCCTTATCCGCCGGTCCCTACCAGTAAAATGAATTGCCTTACCAGAAGCAATCCGGCTAGCAATTCTATCTGAGAACTTTGCAGCAATTTCTTCTAAGTTTAGATTTGATGTTATCACCGTAGGCAATGCCCACTGTTCTCGATAAGAAAGGATGCGATATAAACCTTGGAACACATAGTCTGTAAGTCGTTCTGCTCCAAGGTCGTCAAGAATAAGTATTTCTTTGGATTCTCTAATTCTCTCTACAAAACGCCTATCATCAGACTCGAATGACCCAGATCGGCTAATTTTTTCGCAAAGGTCGGATACTATATAGAAAACAGGCGATTTTCGGTTATACCGTTCATTACGAAAGATTGCATAAGCTAAGTGCGTCTTACCCGTACCTGCTGGCCCCGTAAGAAAAAGCAGTCCCGGTTGTAGTTCTTGTAAATATCGCATTATACTTTCTTTGCGAGCTTCGGGGAAATCACCCAGCTTTGCTCCATAAAATGCTGGCGGAATCCCGAAGTTTAGCTCTACTGCTATGGGCCTAGAGTAGCTCTGTAACTCCATCGTATTTCCCAGGCTCACATGTTGGCCCGTAGCGTCCGGATTGTAAGGTTCGAATCCCATCTTTTTTTCCTCCAAAATCACTACGAAATGCCTCAAGATTGGTGTAAAGATAAGACAAGGTATAGCCCTTTTGCTTTACAAAAAGGTCCTCTGATTGAAGGAATTTAGCATAAATCTCTCGTAATTCCGTTTCGTTTCCAATGGCTTCGGCAATGTTCTTTGAGTGTCTTGTGGCTGGTCCTGTAGCTGCTGGCTTTGGTTTTTGTCCTTTCCAACGTTTTTCCCATTCTTCTACCCAGATTGCCCAATGATTGATTTTCTTAGAAACCGCTTCCGCTTTTGCGGAAGAAGTCTTCTCTTTCTTAATCTTCTTCTTGTCTTTTTCTTTTGCTTCTTCTTCTGTATGGGCTAATTGTGGTTTACCGTTGTTTATGTTAGGTTTACGGTGTTTACGGTATTTGCGCATATAACTCCTCATATATTCACGTCTTGCGTTTTCGTCCCTGATTTTACGATAAGACTGAAAATTTACAACTTGCCAACCCCATTCTCTGTGAGCATCTAGTTTTACTAATCTTTTACCCTCCTGTTTACCGCTCCGCGAGTTAAAGTCTGGTAAACATAATTTGTTTACAGCCCGGCGAATTATATCTTCTGGTACATTGGTACGTCGGGCGATTGCATCGTAGGTCATATCTATTATTCCAGTAGGATCAGCCAGCACAAGCAAATCCATAAAAACATGCCTGGTTTCATAATCACTGGCAATAGAACTGTTAAATATCTGCTCAAAAATCTTGGCATACATGATTATGCCCTTAAACAAACAAGGCCCGCCGCTAGAGAACACTTAGACCGAGGTCAGGTGTGGAGCATTGGGCCTTGTATTTCCTAAACTTATGATCATCCATGGTCCTCGACTAAGTATTCTCTACCCCTACCATACCATATCGTCCCGAACCTGTCAAGGTGTATTTTCCGGCTCATCAAACAGCGGTATCTGGCCGGTTATGAGCCCAAGGGAAATTCTCTAATTCTTAAATCTTCCGGCCATTCTTGCGGGTCGTGACTGACCTTGTCGCTAATCTCAATCTGTTTGACAAAACACGGCACGGCGGCGGCCTTACATTGGCGGACAATATCGCTGACCCATTCGAGCTTGCACGGTCTACGCCCAGGGCCACTCTCCGCCCCCACCACACACCAACTCAATCCTAGTGATACGGGCTTGGCCCCTGGCCTACCTAATGGGCCAAGATAATCACGACTGGTATTATAAATGTTAATTGGGCCGAGCAATGGTTCTAGGCTAGCCCAACGCACAACGGCGGGAATCTCCAGTAACAACGGTATTCGTTTGTCTGCCCACTCTTGGTTTTCACACGACACTCCAAGCCAGCATGATTGCAACTGACGATAGAGCCATGAAGGTATGTTTTTGGGGCGCTTTGTAAGAATTAAAAACTGGTGTAATAATAATGGGTCTATAGCATGAAAAATTGCACCCAACCAATCGTCTTTGACCTCATCGTGGAACAAGTCGCCCATCGAGCAGATAAAAACTCTCGATGGCTTCTTCCATTTTCGCGGCTCATTTAGTGAATCCGGGTGAAAAGCCACCTCGAAGCCCTTTTTGTATTTCTCCTGGCCCATGGCCCGCAGCCGGTTCGCCATTTTGCGCGCGTAGCAATTCTGACAACCGGGGCTAACCGGAGTGCAACCTGTAACTGGATTCCAGACCTTCTCAGCCCAATCGATTTTTGTGTTGCTCATAAAATACCTTTCTCAATAATCCTTTTGCTATAGTAATTCCATCCGGCCACAGCCGCCCGCTTGTAGCGCTCTCTTAATCGGCTGTCGGTCCC
>JBDRHL010000167.1:0-29129 GCA_043816955.1 Planctomycetota bacterium
ACGACTCCTTTCGTTGAATTTTGTAAATTCATTGTTTTTTTGTGAGTGCATTGTAATGCACTGAAAGGGTCATTTCGAGTATTTTTTGATAATCAAAAACAATTTATCGCTTCCAACTACGCTGGTTTAAGGTCTAGTATATGCCTTTTGCGACAAAAAGGCAATGACAGGCTGCTACTGAGCGGATTGGGGGTGATCAATTTCAGGTTTTTTGTGAAAAAGGACTAACATTCTGGTATGATTTTACGTCCTGGATAATATAAGGAACGCGTGTTTTGGGTATCAATGATTTGCCGGATGAATTGATCGGTCTGGTTCAGCGAAGTCGGGCAGGAGAGCGGCGGGCGTTTGAACAGTTGATTCTGCGCTATCAGCGGGACGCTACAGAGCTTGCGATTCGGATACTCGGTGACAGGGATGCAGCATGTGAGGCGGTTCAGGAGGGTTTTTTTAAGGCTTATGTGAATATAGGCAGGCTTCGAAGGGCTGATGGGTTCGGAAGCTGGCTTTTGCGGATAATAGCTAATGAGGCGATAAACTGCAGGCGCTTTATTCGGCGAAGGCAGAAGAATGTGCGGCTGAATGAGGAGCTTGAGGATCTCAAGGGGCTTTCGGCACAAGAAAAGCTGGCAAATGAGGAACTGGGCGACAGGGTTCGAGAAGCGATGTTAAAGCTTACGGAAAAACAGGCGAAGGCGATCGGGCTTTTTGCGATGGAGGGACTATCGCAAAAGGAGGCGGCTGAAGTTATGGGTTGTTCAGTCGAGGCGATAAGGTGGCATGTATTTCAGGCGAAAAAGAAGCTGCGGGTGCTTTTGAAGGATTTTGTGGAATGATCCGGTGAAAGATGGAAAAGCAGGAAGATAAACTTGATCTGGTACTGAATCGGGCGGCGGCTGAAGAGTTTGCGGGAGTGGACTGGGAGTCGCTCAATGAAATGGTGCGGAATCGGCTTGCGGCTGGTCGAAGGCAAGGGCGAAAGCAATTCAGGTGGGTGAAGTTCGCGGCGGCTGCAGCGGTGATAATCGGTGTTCTGTTTTTCTGCAGGACCAGAAAACAAGGTAGTAAAGGCAGCTTTGTTGAGATTGTCAGGACAAAGGGAGTAGCGAAGGTAGAGCTTGTCAGGGAACAATACGCAGAGCAGGTGAGGGTGGAGCCTGTGGGACAAGGTGTCAGGGACGTTTGGTGCAAAGTGGAGACAATCGGCGGCGAGGGAGGTACAGAAGCAAGGGGGGAATCGGCGTTTATTATAATACGGATGCCTAAAGCTGAAATGGCTTATAATGGTGATGCAAAGAAGGCGGAAGAAATACTTTTTCTATTTTGAGTCTGAGAAATAATTGAAGGAGATGAAAATTATGTGTAAGAACACAAGAACATTATGGCTGGGGGCTTGTTTTGTGATTGTTTGCAGCGGGAGTGTCCGGGGCAGCAGCGGTTCGATTAACGAGAAGCTAAACCGGACGGTTAAAGTTGAGCTGAACAATGTTACGATCGTGCAGGCGATGGAGGAGATCGGCAAAAAGGCTGAGATTGATTTTGTTATATCGGATGAGGCGGTCTGGAAGCTACCGAACGGACGCAGCACGAGACTATCGGTGATGCTGGATGGGCCTTTGTCAGAGAGTCTGCGCAATATGCTGAATGTGTTTTTCATGCGGTATGCGGTCGGGCCGAATGATGTTACAATTTATCCGCGCGAGGAACTTAATCACATACTCGGCAGGCCGAGCGCAAGACAGCTTGAACTGCTACGGGATATCTATACCAAGCCAATAACCGAATATGTGGGCACTATTCAGGGGACTATTAACGGGGCGCTTGGTGAGCCGATGGTTATCTTGCCCCATCAGGTAATTTATGATCTGGATGAGATTATTCATACTCTGTCAGGTAAGGATTTGAGAAAGCCCCGGTCTGACGATTATCGTTTTGCTCTTGCCGGGCCTGTAACGGTAGCAAGCCTGCTGAACAGTGCGTGCGCAGGAAGAAGCGTCCTGAGAGAATGGTTTCTTTCGGCGATGGAGTTTGACAAGCAGATTGCCGAGATACACCTGGTGACGGCGGTTGAGTTTATCGAAGCTAGGCTTGATCAGCGGATAGACGTTTCGTATGAAGACAGGCCTCTTGATGAGGTATTAATGTCTCTTGCGAGCATGGCGGACATGCAGGTAATTGCTGACCCTGACAGAAACATACAGGGTTGGAGTATTTCTGCAAATATACAGAATACGACGATTCGACAGGCTATAACAAGCATAATCACAAGTCTTGGGGGAAACTGTTCAACAGATGCACGGATTAAGAGAATCAGCGTTGTAATGCCTTCGTCAAAAGGAGCACAGGCAATTAAAAGCGACGTCGGCGAAAAAAAAGGCATCGGTGATGACGCTTATGTGGGCAAGATAAGCATTCCGATGGATGACGGGAAGTATTTCCTTGAGTTTATGCTTCGAGAAAGTGATCTGAGTGAGAAGCTAAAAGCGCTTCGTGCGGATAAGTTTGCTGAGATTATGGGGGATAAGGCAGGTGTGACGAGGGAAGATGAGGCAGGTGAAGATGTGAAAAGGGAAAGGCGAACCAGAAGAACCAGGGAGGCTCGGGAACGGGAATAAAGGTTTGACAGCCTGGGGGGCAGGGGGTATTTTGTCAGCCTGGTTTTTATGATCTGGTTTGCGGAGATTCTGTATGACTTCCAGGAAACGTGTGATCGCTGCGATTGAGCACAGGGAAAGCGATTTTACGCCTTGTAATTATCTTGGTACGCCTGAGGCAGATAGGATTTTATTGGAGTATTTCCATACGGATGATATGGATGTTGTGCTGGATAGGCTGGGGGTCGATCTGCGGGTTGTGCAGGCGCCTTATATCGGGCCTGAGCTTCGCAAATGGGATGACGGAAAGTTCCAGAACTACTGGGGCCATATCCGTAAACCCGTCAGGAACGTGGCGGGGACGTACAATGAGGCGGCAGAGCTTCCTTACGCGGCGTTTAAGAGCATCGAGGATGTTGAAAAATTCCGTTGGCCCAAGGCGGAATGGTTTGATTATTCGACTATTGCTGAGCAGTGCGGGAAATATGCCGATTATGGAATTATTTTCGGCGAGCCGGGCAATATGGACGTTATTAACGGAACGAGTTACGGGCGAGGGGTAGAGCAGACGATATATGATATTGCGCTCGAAGAACCCGTGGGAATGGCGTGCATGGAGAAACGTTTCGAGGCCTGTTATGCCAGAAGCGAACGGGCACTTCAGGCAGGAGGGGGGAAGATCAACATACTGTGGATCGGGGATGATTACGGCACGCAGAACGGGCTGTTGATGAGTCCTGCGAAATGGCGGAAGCTTTTTTTCCCGAAATTAAAGACGATGTGTGAGCTGGGACACCGCTATGGTGTGAAGGTGATGCTGCACAGTTGCGGCTCGACGAGACTGCTATGGCCTGACCTGATCGAAGCGGGCGTAGATATTTACGATACGGTGCAGCCTGAGGCAGCGAATATGAATCCTGCAGAGCTAAAAGCTGAGTTCGGAGATAGAATTTGTTTCCACGGGACGATAAGCACACAGAAGACGCTTCCGTTCGGGACAGCGAAGGATGTTGCAGCGGAAATAAGGGAGCGGATTGCCACGGTGGGTAAAGACGGCGGATTTATTGTGGCGCCTGCTCATAATATTCAGCCTGATACGCCGATTGAGAATATTCTTGCGATGTACAAGACTGTCAGGGAGAAGTGATGATAAGCAGAAAAGACAACCTGAGGAAGGTGCTGCGCGGTGAGGTCCCCGAATGGGTCCCTTTTTCGATAAACTTTGCCCAGTGGTATCAGCATCACAAGACGTTTGATATACTGCCGGGTGAGTTGAAAGGTACAGCGGATTATATCGATGCGATGAAGGTGCTGCAGTGCGATATTTTCAGCAGGAATGTTGACGGGGGGGTCAGAGAGACGGAGAAAGAGGGTATTCACAGCACAATCGAGAAGAAAAAGCCGGGCGGAATACAGTACCGCCACATTTACCAGACTCCTTACGGACAATTGCAATGGGTTTTTGAATCGCAGGAAGCATTGACCACAGGTCATGTCAGTGAGTACATGGTCAAGGACTGGAGCAGGGAGCGAGATGCTTTTTTGTGGCTTATGGAAAACCAGGACATAAGCTGGGATGTCGGGGCTTTTGAGCAGACTAACAATAAAATCGACGATGACGGGATACTGATGGTTCCTGTGGGGCGGACGCCGCTGAAGTTCATGCATACGATGTACGGGCTGGACGGGACGTGCTTTTTTATCACGGACCATTATAAAGACGCGAAATATGTTGCGGATATGTTCTGGGGCAAGGTAATCGCGGCTGTGAGGCAGATTGCCGATCATCCGGAAACCGAAGCAGCTATTCTCATGGATAATATTGATACGCCTTTTTATCCGCCTGTTTACTGCAGGGATTTCTGGAGGCCTTACGTGAAAGAGGCGGCTGAGATAATGCACGAAAAGGGCAAGGTTCTTTTTGTCCATGCGTGCGGCAAACTTGCGGGCCTTAAGGGTGAATATGTCGCAGCGGAAGTGGACGGGCTTGAGGGGATAAGCGCGCCTCCGCTAGGTGACTGGCCTTACCCTGAGGCGAAGAAATGCCATCCGAAATTTATCGTTAACGGCGGCTTCAGCGCCCATGAGCAGGAGGCTGAAGACAGGCAGCGCCTTCGGGCATATTACGAGGATATTTTCGAAAAGATGCGGCCGTTTGACAGATGGATATTCGCGGCTTCATGTCAGACAGCAATTCATACGACGTGGGAACAGATAAAATTCGTTCGTGACATGGTCAGGGAACTGGGCACGATAGAATAAAGATGCACAGATTTTTCAGGTTTTGTCGGGCGAGCTGATTTTTCCCGTAATCTCCGCAAGTTGATACTGGATTTCCAGGATGCGAAGGACAAGAAGCTCATAGTAAACGGCCTGTTTTTGAGTCACTTACAGTGCTCGGGTTAGATATATCGCCTATTACAATAACAGTCGCATAAGGGCAGAGCACGGTTCAAATTTTTTCATATTCCCGCAGAGGTAATGTCAATACGGCTTAGAAAATCCTGTCGATCATGAGCCGAGCGCTAAGGAGGATGTCGAGTGCAAGTGCTGCGGAGAGGATGATCCATCTCAAGGCGTGGAGACGGAGTTTTGCCCGTGCGATAAAGAATATGATTATGACCGGCAGCGTTGCGAGGGTGTACATTTTCGCGGCGAAGAGAAACAGCCTTGAATTATACAGGCCGAGAGCAAGAGTTGTTGTGAGAAGAACAAGCGTGATGGCGGCAGCGGTGATAAGCCATTTCTGGTCAGCGGCTGTGGCAGAGACAAGGGCCTGACAGCCTGCGCCAACAAGAACGGCACAGGTTAGTACGGATATTGCGGCGAAAACAATGGGGCTTATGCCGAGGATTGAGTCGCAAGAGGCCAGGAAGATGCCTGCGGGAAGCAGGAGTATCGGGACCGGCCTGCGTGCGATTATGAGCATAATCAGGCCCATAAAAAGAGGGGCAAGGGGCGCATGGCAGAAGCTGACTAAGGGGTATTGCTTAGGGTCGGCGGCAAGAGGGGTAAGAAGAGCTTTTACTGAAGAGAGGTGGAGCCTGATATGTATCGGCAGCGGGAACAGGCCTTTGCCTGCGGGAAGCCAGAAGAACAGAAAGATCACCAGAAAGGGGAGGGTAAAAAGCAGGGCTTTACCGATGGGCCGAAACCAGGTTTTTTTCGAGCAGCAGAAGGCCGCGGGGCAGAAGGAAAAGGGTATTGCAGCTATCAGGAAAGATGCAGAGGGATGAAACAGTCCGAAGCCTATGGTGTATGGGCCGAACCCGTAGAGCAGTCCTGCGAAGAATGAGGCGATAAAGGCGTTGATCCAGCGGCGCGATAAAAGGAAGGCGCCAAGAGCGGCGGCAAAAGAACTAACCATGAGGAGACAACCAGCTTTGCGGGGGGCATTGTGGTAGAGATATAGTGCCGCTGCTGCATAGATAAAGGCAATGAAAACAACCGGCAGTAATTGTTTTTTAACGGCAGAGGTGAGGGTTTGTGGTGACGAAAGAGATTGTTTTTCCATGAATTCTATCCTCAATCCGCAGCGGCTTGGGGCTACAGTTTTACTATTATATTGGGAGATTACTGCAATGCCAGCAGAATTATGAAAGGGGATTTATGTTTGATCACTGGGCAGAAAAACCAAAAGCTAAAAAAGCGGTTTCCCCCCCTGCCGGGTCTGGTACACAGATCAGAAACGAACGGTTATTATACGTTGAGGCCTGAGACTGTTGTTTCGAATGCCATTGTTCCGTTGACTAATCCCTGCACATCGCAGGTATATTTTCTTCTTTTGAATTTTGTGAGGTGGCCGAGCAGGTAGAGCCTGCATCCCGGTTCGATGGGTAATCGGAACTTTGCCGAATCGATTCCCGCAAAACCGATGAAGCCTGTAAGCTCATATATTCTTTTTACAAAGAAGCTTGAGAGCTGTGCGGCGGCTTCGACCATAATGACGCCCGGCATGATCGGCCTTCCGGGGATGTGGCCTCGTGTCCAGAATTCGTTTTCGGTGATGTCCTTGTAGCCGAGTATGAGGAATTTGTCCTTGTCGTACCAGAGTATTCCGTCGAGCTGCTGCATCTCGAGGGTCTGGGGATTTTCCTTTTGAATTTCCTTTTTGTCGAAAATCACGTTGTTTAAATCAATTTTATCAATATCAAACAAGAAAGCGGGCGGCATTGTTTACCTCAAAAATTAAAAACAGCTTACGAATTCAGCACCCTCCACACTCGCCTGCTCCACAGGCGGCCGGAGTTTATTCCAATAAAGGATGATTGCCGGGAATCAGACAGATCAGCGGAGCTTCAGTCTTCTGACCTGAGCTCCAGAACCTTATTTCTAACCACCTGAGACGCCTGTTTTATTCTCTGCATTTCCTTTCTTACTCTTGTTCCAGCAGCTTTGTTTCCGCCTTCCGCTTTTGCGATGTCAGATTCGATGGCTGCTACCAAAGCTTTGAGTTCTTCGTATTCCTGCATGAATGTGTCTCCCAAAAAAGTTTCAGGTTACAATGTTATGTGGAACATTCGCCTAAATCGACATTAACCATAAATTTTGTTTGCCAGTTGGGCTATTCTCAGTCCCCTTCTTCTGCACTGAGTTATGACCCTGTCGTCGGGTTTTCCTATTGATACGGGTCCATAATGGTCCCCCTGGGGATCTCCCTGAACTATCATGCCGCTGATCAGCATGGCCTCGATGATTCCCATGATCGTTGTTTCGTTTCCTCCGCCGATATTCGCGGAACTGCTGAAGGCGGCACCGATTTTTCCATCGAGCTGGCCGTGCTTTGCCACAGCATCGTCGAATAATTTTTTAACCTCGGCTGCCATATGGCCATAATATGTGGGTGAGCCGACCACGATAACGTCCGCAGCAAGCAAATCATCAACGGCAGCCTCTTCAGCGGACTTGGTTTCTGTAGGCAGGTTGGCATTGTTCATGGCCTTTGCAATAACCTCTGCCATTTTTTTGGTATTGCCGCTTCGGGAGTAATAGACGACCAATCCTTTTGCCATCGTTGTACCCTTTTTGTTCTTAAAACGAAGTTATCGGTTTTGCCTGTCGCTCAACGGGATTCTATTTTCGTCGAAATTATTGGGCTTTTCAACCCTAAAAACGGCGTTCGGCAATTTTTTATTGATTTCGGGCCGGAGCAATTTTATTTCATAAGTATCGCTATCCGCGGTAGTTGCGACAATTTTCGTGGGAAGGGCTGTGTCAGGATCGGTCCAAAAATCAATTACGAGGTATTCTGATTCGTATTTAGAATCAGGTTTTGGTTTCAGCAGGAGGTGCTTTGCTGTATCGAGGTTGGGGTCGTTTATATCGACAAGTGCGATTTCGAACTGGTTTTTCAGGTCAGCAGGTCGAGAGAAGCCAATTATCGGGATGTGCCGGGATGCAAATTCGAAGGCATCGACAGGATGGTTTTCATCTGCTATCTGTTCGTATCTGACTGTCTGTGTCTGGTAATCAATGCGTGTGAGCCAGACACCATCGAAAATGATCTGTTCGATGTGTTTTTCAGGCTCTTCGTCGTCCTGCACAAGTGTGTGAAAGTTGATCCTGAGTTTTGATCCGCCAGGCTGTTTTTGATAGTACAACATGCCGATCCGGAGAGTTTTCGATTCGAGCAGCGGCTCGATGAAATATGACTCCACGCAGGCCTGGTAGGATTTTAAGGCGTTAGCTGCGTTTTCAAGCTCTTCCAGTATGGCATCTACTGTCTGGGCAGGAGCATTTACCTGTGGTGAGGTTTGCGGCTGACTGGTTGTACATGAAGCAGCGAAACCGGTTCCAATCAGAACAGCCCATATCTGTATCCTGATAATTATCTTCATTCGGCCAGTCCACATGGTTATTCTCCCGGATTATCGATGATTTTCAGGAGTTCGTCAAGGTTATCGATGACGAAGCGGGCGTATTCGGCATACTGCTGGGCCTGTGGTATGTTTCGCAGGAGAACAGCGTGAGCCCCGGCGGCATTTGCGGCCTGCATGTCGAAGAGATAGTCACCGACCATGAGTGTTTCGCAGGGTTCGACGTTAAAGGCGCGGCAAAGTTGGAGCACACCGAAGGCGTCGGGCTTTACCGGGCCATCCTCGCGGGCGACTATCGCATCATACGCCAGACGATGCTTTTGCATCACGGCAACTGCGTTTTTGCGGGTGTTTCGTGTGAGTATTCCAATGGCGATGTCTTTGCGGGCAAGGGTTTTTAAGGTTTTTTCGGCGCCCGGGTTGAGTGTGGATTCTTCGACGGCTTTTTTCTCGTGGCTGTGGAGTATTGCTTCGGCGTAAGCCCGTTGATCAGGCGGCATTTTTCCAATTGTTTCGAGTATAGGACCGCAGTTTTTGTCCAGTCCGATTTCTTTGCGGACGAGATCAAAATCCAGGTACGGGCGCGTTATGGTGCCATCCAGATCAAATATTACGGCTTTTATGGTCATAATCTATTCTGCCTTGGGTTTTCGCAGCAGCTCTATGAGGTATCTGCCTGCCTCGCTGAGCATTTTTCCTTTTCGAACGATTATGCCCGTTGGTCTGAGGAATTTTTCATTGATAAATCTCAGTGACCTGATGGTTTTGTCGTTTAATTCCTGGATAACGGCGGTCAGGGGCAAAATGCTGATGCCGCTGTTTATCTCGACAGCCCTTTTGACAGTTTCGATGTTGTCGAATTCCATGACGGGTTGAACGGCAACGTTGTACTGGCGGAGGATGCCGTCAATAAGCATTCTGGTGGGAACGTCTTTTTCAAATGCGATGAACTTCTGGAGGCTGAGTCTGTGGATATCTATAACTTCCAGATTTGCGAAAGGATGTTCGGGACTGCAGACGAGGACGAGCGGCTCATCCTGGAAATGAAAGACCTCGATGTTGGGGTCTTTGCTGGGTACGGCGACAAGCCCGATGTCGATTTTGCCAAATAGAACAAGCTCGTAGATTCTGGCAGAATTGAAATATTCAATGTGAACATTCACTTCGGGGTACCTTGCGATAAATCTTTTAATGTACGGCGGCAGGGAGTGCATTCCTATGCTGTATATTGCAGCGACGTTTATTCTTGTCTTGGTGGACTTCCGGAGGGCCTCAAGATCGCTTCTGAACTGTTCGGATCTTCTGGTGATATCCTTGCAGGCAGCATAAAACAGCTCACCTGCGGGAGCCAATTCGATCGGCCTTTTGGCCCGGTTGATAAGCTGGCAGTTAAAGGCCTTTTCCAGGTTTGCAAGCTGCTGAGAAACAGCGGACTGGCTTATAAAGTTCTTGTCTGCTGCTTTTGAAAAGCTTTGTGATTCGACCAGATCACAGAATATTCTGATTTTTTCGTCCTGCATATTCTACCCGGTTTTACCGATCAACGGCGGATATAGCATACGAATTTATGATCGAGGGAATTTGCATACAGCATCACAACGCCATTTTCGGTTACACTTTCAGAATTGATTACTCTTACTATATTCGAAAAACCTTTCATCTCTGGAAACAGCTCATCGAGCTGATTATCCGAGTCAAGGAAGAATTTATCACACATGAAGGTATCTTTCCGGCGAGGCAATAAAGCCAGATAAATGGTATCACTTTCAATCAGGTCGCTGAAAAAATGTGTTCCGAGTGAAATATCCGGCGAGATATCATTGCCCATTACAGCAGCTTCAACAAGGATGCCTACGGTATTTATTTCCTGATACGAAACAGGCACTCCCAGGGAGGGCGTGCTCGTACCCCACCGGCCGGGTCCGATCAGCATTATATTTCCGACGTTCAAAACCCTCTGGTCATGGGTTATCTTTCCAATCAATTTTGCGACAGCGTACCTGTCTTTTACAGGCAGCTTTGAGTAAGCCTGAGGCACAACAAAGACGGTTGTGGCAATTTCCACGAGCCTGCTCTTTCCGACGACAGGACCGCGTGCATTAATGATCATATCTTTCTGATCGATCTGAGGCGGCGGAGTGCCTATCGGCCCTCCTTCTTTCAGCTGAAGGGGTCTGCACTGAAGAAGGTTTATCCTGTATGATCCGCCGCTGAGACAATTAGTTGTAAATTCGATGTCAACGGGTGTTCGATAAGCTTTCTGGATAACGCTGAGAATTCTTCGCATAACTTCGGGAAAAGTGGTTTTTGTCAAAAGCCTTTCAAATGTAAGTGTCTGGCTGATAAAATCTTTCAGACCAAGCTGTTCCGCCCGCTTCTCGGCTTTAATATCCCGCGAGACAAGGAGATCCAAAGTTGTGGAATCACATTTATTCAGGACGTCTTCGAAATCCTTTGAAGCAAACTCCCCGGCAGCAAGATCAAGCAGATCGACTCGTTTCTGTGCGAATTTTTTTGCATCGTCAAGCCGGGTTTCAGGCCGCCTGGCTGGATCGTTCAACGCGACTATTCTGGTATAGTCGTCAACATTCTGATCCACAGCCCTTGTTCCCAGGCCAAAGACGAGTCTGAGCATCCCGGCCTCAGGATCGATGTATTGACTCCATACATAGGGGTTATAACTGAATCCTACGCCGGCACAATGCGGGAAAAAGAACTGCTGATGCACGGAGCCTGAAACTCTCTGGACGAGCAGCGCCATGGGTTCATCCCTCTGAAGCAGTCCCCTCTTGGCACGATAGGTAAGCGCCTCTTCACTCATGCTGCTGGCGTAAATCTTTTTTACAGCGGTTGTAAATTCTTCAAGACGCTGCTCTCTTGGGCCCTGGTTGGTGCAGAAAAAGCTTTCATATTTGCCGGCGAAGGCATTTCCAAAGTTGTCTTCGAGCAGGCTGCTGGAACGCACGATGATGGGGCACTGCCCGAAATAGTCAAGCATGTTTATGAATTGCTTTTCGATGTACTCGGGGAATTTGCCGTCAAGGATTCTTTTTCTGCCTTCTTCGGCGCCTTCGAGAAAATCAGGATCGTTTCTCTGTTTCTGCCTGAGCCACCAGACCTTGTTCTGGACGAGGTAAGTATAAAAGACATCCGATCCTATAAAAAATGAATCATGAGGTTCCAGAAGGTCTGCGCACTGTTTTTCCTCCTTTGCGATAATTGCGCGGGCCAGAAGCATTCCAACAGATTTTCCGCCGATCAAGCCGGTGCCGATCATGCGTTTTCTGATTTCTATAAGGTCCTGAAGGTTCAGATAAGTATCGGCAAGATTCAATATTCTCTCGTCAGTGGATATAATCATTCGCAACAGCCTGCCGAAGCAGTCATTGACTTTATCTATGGAGCATAATCCCTTCTGATATTCCTGTCTGATATGCTCTGCCTGCGCAAAGGTACGAGCCCAGAAACCATGCCTTTCATTTGCGGAATCGAGTTCGAACCAGGTAACGGATTTTAATATATCCGTGATTTCACAACTTTCTCTCACCGGGACAAATTCGTCCCCCTTCCAGAGGTGAATCATATTCATTGTCGGGGAATAACGGCCCTGGACTTTTATAGGATGAACGTAGTAGCTGCCTTTGTGGCGATAAACATTTATTACAATCTGGGCAGTTTCGACGATGGGGCGTGTGGCATGGAACGAATGGAAATTTCGCAGGATAACAAATGTGGTTATAGTCTGTGCATCATAAAGGTACGGGCAGGTCTGCATGAAGAAGTTGCCAAGCATACGATCGTTGAGCCAGTGAACAGCTAATTCACTTAGTAAATCGAAGATGTAATAGTGCCCTTTCCCGAAGCTGTTTATGACGTCGTGGACGAGTGTAGTAAAAATTTCAAATCCATCATCTGGATTCAGATTGATTATTCTCGCACCGCGGCTATCTGTCAAAAACGGTGCGTGTTCGCCGAATCTGAAGTATATAAGCTCTCTGCCGCCGGCTAGTGCGTTTTGACAGTAAGCTTCTGCGAAAGGCTCGAAATCCTCAACGCTGTCAACCTGCCAGACAAGATTGTCGCCGGGCCTGAGTTCTCCTATTATTCTGTCAAAGCCGGGCAAGCCGGAACTAAATTGTCCTGTGCCTTGAGCCATAATGCCCTTTTATCGCCTTACACAACTGCCTTTTATTGCCGATATCGCAAGTAACTCTATGCTCTTACTATTAGTATTCCTAATATTATATATTGTGATTTCGAATTTGCTTTGTTTGTTTTCCGGCATTATTATAATGTTTTTGCGATGTTAAAACATCTTCGCGGTACCGTGTTATTATTAGTATTAGTTTAACATGAGTCGTAAGAAAATCCAGTCTTTATTCAGGAGCAAAAGATGTCAGCAAAGGTTGCAATAGAAAAGGTTTATGAGTCAGTACTGAAACGCAATCCCGGAGAGGCGGAATTTCACCAGGCAGTAAAGGAAGTTCTGGACAGTCTGGCGCCGGTTCTCGAAGACCGTCCGGAATATATTGAAAGCGGCGTGCTTGATAGAATAGTCGAGCCCGAGCGTGTTATTATGTTCCGTGTTCCGTGGGTAGATGATAACGGCGCGGCGCAGGTGAACCGCGGCTTCCGGGTCGAGTTCAGCAGTGCCATAGGCCCGTACAAAGGTGGTTTGAGGTTTCATCCGAGCGTTTACCTTGGAATCATTAAGTTTCTGGGATTCGAACAGGTTTTCAAGAACTCTCTTACCGGCCTGATGATGGGTGGCGGAAAAGGCGGGAGCGACTTTGATCCCAAAGGCAAAAGCAACGGTGAAGTGATGCGGTTCTGCCAGAGCTTCATGACGGAACTAGCGCGTCATATCGGTCCCGATACGGATGTGCCGGCAGGCGATATCGGGGTGGGTGGCCGGGAAATAGGTTTCCTGTTCGGCCAGTACAAGAGACTTCGAAACGAATTTACCGGCGTGCTGACGGGTAAGGGCCTTAACTGGGGCGGCTTACTGGTTCGCACCGAAGCAACCGGATACGGCCTGGTTTATATCGTTGATGAATTATTGAAGGAAAAAGGCAAAAGCTTAGAAGGCATGACGGTTACGGTATCGGGGTCGGGTAATGTGGCTATATATGCCACCGAGAAGGTTCAGCAGCTCGGTGGAAAAGTAGTAGCTTTAAGCGACTCCAACGGTTTTATTTATGACCAGGACGGGATAAAACTGGATACGGTAAAGAGACTCAAGGAAGTTGAAAGAAAGCGTATCAAAGAATACGTTTCGATTCATAAGAGCGCCAAGTACACGG
This sequence comes from Planctomycetota bacterium, assembly GCA_043816955.1. Lineage (GTDB taxonomy): Bacteria > Planctomycetota > Phycisphaerae > Sedimentisphaerales > CAYZTY01 > JBDRHL01. The sequence continues at coordinate 13,714 of JBDRHL010000167.1, forward strand.
AAGGCTGTAACGGAATATGGGACATCAAATGCGATATTGCGCTTCCATGTGCGACCCAGAACGAACTTGATCCGGATGGCGCCAAGTCGCTGATTTCAAACGGCTGTCAGGTTGTCGGTGAAGGCGCAAACATGCCCACAACGCCTGACGCAGCGGACCTGCTGCTTGAAAATAAAGTCGAATTCCTGCCCGGTAAAGCTGCCAATGCCGGCGGTGTCGCAGTTTCAGGGCTTGAAATGGCTCAGAACAGCCAGCGGTATGCATGGACCTTCGAGAAAGCCGATGCGGAACTGAAAAATATCATGGTTACAATTTATAAACAAATCAAGAAAGCGGCGAACAGATATGGAACTCCGGGTAATTACATTGCCGGGGCGAATATTGCAGGCTTTGTGAAAGTGGCCGATTCAATGCTCGATCAGGGCATCGTTTAAGTTCAGAAATATGAACGGCTGAAAGGGCGTCAGTCATACGGGCGCCCTTTTTTATTGCTCATGTTGGTTTATGCCGGTAGAATACAGCGGATGAAAAAGGAAGATGTGAGGACTGTTATCAGGCAGCATGGGGAGATGGAATTATTCTGGACGGGTTTTACAGTCAGGACGCCGCAAAGGAAAGAATGCCCGGCAGAACAGGGTGTTGACGCAGAAATGGAGCTTAGGAAGATTGCGGCGGAGGTGCAGTCATGCAGTGCGTGCGGGCTGGGAAAAAGCAGGACTAATGCCGTGCCGGGCGAAGGCAGCTCGCAAGCACGGATTGTATTTGTCGGTGAAGGACCGGGGGCGGACGAAGACGCGCAGGGCAGGCCTTTTGTGGGCAGAGCAGGCCAATTGCTTGATAAGATTATCGCAGCGATGGGGCTGAAGCGCAAGGATGTGTTTATCTGCAACATCCTGAAGTGCCGGCCGCCCGGGAATCGTGATCCCCGGCCTGAGGAGATAGTGAGCTGTCTTCCATTTTTACAGAGGCAGCTTGAGACTCTTCAGCCTGAGGTAATAGCTGCACTTGGTGCACATGCGGCCAAGACGCTCCTTAATACGAACAAGCCGATTGGTCAGCTTCGGGGCGTTTTTCATGATTATTACACGAGTGAAAATGCCAAACCGATTAAGCTGATGGCGACTTTTCACCCGGCGTACCTGCTGCGGAACTATTCACATGAAAACCGCCAGAGGGTATGGGAAGATATGAAGAAGATACTTGGCGAACTCGGTCTGGAGGCAAAATCAGAAACGCAGCAGAGAAGTAAGTAGCGGGCCAGGCGCGACAAGGCGGGTGTTATAGTCGGCGATTCAGCTTTTTACGCAGGTTTTTGAGGTCGTTGGTACGTTCATATCCGAGCCTTCGTATGGTAAAGGCGGTTTTGTTGTGATTGAGGGGTTCGGCTATGTCGGTCCATTTTTTCGCAGCTTCCGCATCGGGTGTGCCGGGGATGGGTGAGAAATCTGCGAGAACTATTCCTATGCCCAGTGAATTGATAAATTTCATGGATTGTTCGGCCTGGCTAATGCCGGCTAGAGGATGGCCTATGATTTGATAGGCTTTTATGCCGGCAGGATCGGCACCTGCAGCGAGAAGGTTACGAACAGCCTGGGCAAGATTTTCGGGATAGACCTTTGAGCCGGTTCGCTTTTGCCAGTCAGAATTTGCACTTTCGAAGCCGAGATAAAAGGTTTTGAAGCCTGCGCGGACCATCAGGGCGGCGAGGTCTTTAGTTATGAAACATGCGTGAAGCGCATTGGGGGTGTGGAAGTTTATGCCGCTGTTCGCAGCAAGGACTTTTTCGAGGAATGGTATGAGAACAACCTGCGGCTTGAACAGGAGGGCATCATCGTAAAAGGCGATATCTTTTACACCGCGGCTGGATAAAAGTTCAAATTCCTCCAGCACTTCGTCGAGCGGCCTGTGGCTGAAGCGGGGGTAAATCAGGGGAGTTGAACAGTATGTGCAGTTGAAAGGACAGCCCTGGGATATTTTTAATACGGCAAAGGGAAGTACAGGATAGGCCTGCCAGAACGGCGTTTTTGTCAGATCGGGCTTAATATCGATCAGGCGGCTGAGCGGTTCACAGGAAATTCCCTGTACGACAAGGTCGGGACCAAGCAAGTGAGCATGGTGGGGACAAAGGGAAGCGTACACGCCGCCAAGGATGATTTTCATGCGCGGCGCGAATTTCCGGATGTCTTCGATTACCTCTTTTACACCGGGGTACCAATAAGTCATAGAGGTCTGGATGAGCGCGAAATCGAACTGATTATGCTCTGTGAGAAAATTCCGGAATCTGTCACGTGGTATGCCGAGGCGTTTGAAATATCGCGGAATGTCGGCAAAGACGGGCGGCTTGGGGATGCGCTCGGAGTAGAAAGCCCCCCTGCCGAACGGGTCGGTGCGGCTATTTGAGGACCTGGGCATTTGCGGGCTGGAGCGATCGAGGAAATCGAAGAGAGTCATTTGTACCCCGTGCTGAAAAAATCCGGCGACACGCAACAGGCCGTACGGCCTGAGCCAGAAGTCGTAGGCACTGAAATCATATATCGGTGGATTTACGAGTAATATAGCGGTCATTGACAGAAGGCTTTAATAAAATGAACCTCAATGGTTTACATTTGTCCGATAAGAAAGTATCGGTGTTTTTAGCAGGCCGCACGGGACAAGGTGATATTCATCCTGCCAGTACTCGCCTTCGGTAACAAATTCTCCACGTCCTGTCCAGCCGGGCTTTGGACCTTCGCCAACAATATGTAAAGGTCCGAATGAATTTCTCCTGTGCGAGAACACCTCAACAGTAAGTTTGTTCGGACCGTTATTCAGAGCATCGGTAATATCCACTTCATACGGCGGCCAGCACAGGGTCTTTATGGGTTTGTCATTCATTGAAATGCAAACACAGGTTCCTGCGAATTCAGGCAGTTCGAGAAATACACGGCTATTTTCAGACAGCTCTTTTGAAATGAAAGTTTCATAACGAACTGCACCTGAATAAAACGGCAGGGACTGCTTTACCCAGCCCCCTACACGTAGTCTGGCCGGTAATTCAGTAATCGTTGGTTTGTTATCCACTAATTCGACACCAAAATCACCAAGCAGAAAAATCATTTCAAGCCCGTCAGCCTCTGTATAGTCAATCGCAAGGCCGAGAGTGTTAGTACCCTTTTTCAATTCAGACATTTCCAGTGGGATGCGTTTGATTACCTTATCGGTCCACCAGTCTGTATGTCCATCCGTATTTACCGGCGAACCGTTCAGATTAATTACAAATCGCTCAGGCTGTTCGATAGCTAAATCAATCGGCGAATCGGGGATTTCTGCGATATCAAATTCAAAAAGCAGTTCAACATGACACGATTCAGACTGCGGTTTTTCTTCACGGGCCCATGGCTGAATCGCCACCGCATCACGACGAGGCACATTAAGTATATCCCGCACTTTATGGTCTATTCGCAATATCTCTATAGGACCTTCCCACGAATTATTGTCTATTCTGTACCTTGGTGTATCGAGCACTACGACATTAGGCTCAGTAAGCGAATACTCCCAGGACTCATGAAGTTTCTCTTTGCGGAGGGTAGTTAATATCGGCCTTGTTGATAATTTTTCAGAGGCCCTGGATGGGAGGTAAAAAAGTCCGCTGCCCGAAGGCTCAAAGCTGGTTTTGATTATTGTATTTTCGCCATCTTGCTTAAAGTCTGCGAGATATATCTTCCCTGCTGCAGCATCCCATTCTTCCGGCGATGAGCAGGTATATCGAATGTTAATTTCAACATCCTGATATTGATTCTTACGGTCTGTATTGCAGAGAAAAAGATACCTGTTGTGTTGTTTATCCTCTCTCAACATGTAAAGGATGCTCGGCAGAGAACCGCTATTCGAGCCTGTGACTGATATTTTCCTGGTTGAATCGACCGCTTGAATTATTTCCGACCGGTCGAATTTTATTTTAACTGCCTGTTTGGAAAGCTCAAGAGCAGCGGCGCAGGGTTTTGCGTCGACATATTCAGGAACATGGCCGGTAAATACAACTTTTCCGCCTGCCTCGACAAATTTCTCTACAGCCGCTAATGTTGTCCCTCGAACCGTCAACATCGACGGAAAAAGAACTGTATCATAAGCAGCTTTACCCACGACAAATTCCGTTTTCCCATTTTTCTTGCGAACCGAAGCCAGCCTGGAAAGCATCTCCTCATCGCCATAATCAAAATCTATCTGCGATTGCAGCAGCCACTCGCTAAGGTCCATCATCTGAGTATCAAGTACCTTATATTCCCCGCTGTCGCGCCAATTCCTTTTTATTACCTGCCACATGCTTTCCAGGGGATGTATCACCAGCAGCCGACGTACAGGCGAGCCTTTGGTCATAAGAACGTTCACGCGCGCAAAATAATCTTCGACATCGTTGTATTTGGTCCACCAAGGCGATTGATAACATATGGAAGCTGGATAATCACGTTTCGCCTTGTCAGCCATAGTATACCATGACATCACACTTCGCAGATTTACACCCAGTGCCGTCTGCCAATCCCCCACCGCTTTGTTTCCTTCAAACGAAAAATCCCATCCCGTACAGCCGTAAAGTTCAGAGAGCATCCAGTCTTTGCCGCACTGGTTCAGCACTGAAGCACACTGCTTGGGCGTATCATACTCTGCCCTGTATTTGGTTACTGTGTGCCGGTCAGTCAGGCAGTCTATGCCCGGGGCCTGCATGTGTTCATAGAATCTCATAGCAGAGCCTACCGTGGAGGCCTGGGCACTTATGGGTGTTTCATGAAGTATGTGCCCCGTATACATGATTCCGTTTTTGCCGCACCACTGTCCAATCTGCCGGGCATAAGCATCAACAAAAAGAAACGCCTTGCAGTCGTGGTAGTGATGCCTTACCGGGTTGATTTCCTGACCATCAATATCAAAGATTACTTCAGGAAGTTTCTCCAGGATATCATAGCCATATCTTTTCTGAAAAATCTCAGGCAAAGCCGACGTCCAGGGTATTTGAACGGCATTACGATTATCCGACTTTTTGAAGTGCCAAAAACCAAGAGGCTCACAGGTTGATTCGTGGTAAGGCTCATCAGTGAAAATCCCCTTGATGACATTTCCGAACAAAGAACCAAACCGCTTTTTATATTGCTCGTGTGTTACAGTAATGTATTGTTTGACCGCATCATATGAAAGGGTATCAAGGTAGGTCTGTCCATTGAACTGACTGGATTTAGCAACCTCAACCACACGAAAAACCAGCACAGATTTATCATCTGATCCGCCTGCTGCCTTTTGGTCCGGCAGAATTCTTTTCACTTCCGCAGCGTTTTTGCCATCGATTTTCGCGGTGAAGGCACAGAGAATATCATCAGCCCAGCGGAACTCTTCTGGACTAATTATGTCAAGCTGCAACCGTCTCTGGCGAAACCGCGGGTCTTTGGTAACAATACCGCCTGCCGCTCCTGAAGGCCAGCGGTCTTCGTCGCTCAGCCAGAACTCTATATCGTTTTTTTCAGCCTCATCACAGCAGGCCTCGATAACATCAAACCATTCATCAGTGAGATATGGAATTGCCAGGCCTACACCTACAAACATCTGAAAACCGCCAAAACCCCTTTGCCTGCACATCCGAATCTGCCTGCGAAGTTCTTCTTTATCGACATTGCTGTTCCACATCGAAAAAAGTTTGCCTCTGTACTGATTGGATGGATTTAGGAATTGCTGATACAACTGCTCATTCATAATTGACCGTTCCTGTTAATAAACTCCATATTCGTGAATCGCATCAAAGAACGCGACTAAATTCTCACCCGGTATGTCATTGGATAGACTGTGCGAACTGGCACAAATGTATCCATAGCCAGGTTTCAACATCTCCATGTGTTTTTTAACGTCTGCTTCGACATCTTCGGCTTTGCCACGAGCCAGCGGAAACCCCACATCTATATTACCCAGTAATGCCAGGTTCTTGCCATATCTTTTTTTAACAAATTCTATATCCATTCCATAAGGCTCAATTGGATTAAGGCAGCTCACACCCATTTCAATTAAGTCATCTATCATCTCCAGAATATTTCCATCGCTGTGAAAGCATACAGGCCTGCCCGAATTAACCACAGGTTCAATAATCTTTTTGTATCTGTGCAGCCATAGTTTTCTAAATTTATCCGGATCTATCAATAAACCCGATTTGTAAGCGAAGTCATCTGCGAATTGTATAAGGTCAACACCTTCTTTGAGTAAAAAGTCCACAGTATTTACCCAGAACTCAACCCCTGCATCCAGCAGCTCTTCGATCAATTGGTAGTCGTCATACAACAGCAGTGAAAAATCTTCTATACCAAAAAGATGCTCATAGATTTGTTCGATTAAAGCACCGCAAGAGACCATTACAGCGATATTTTCTTTCGCGGCCTCTTTTTTGTACTCCCTTATATAAGGTCCCAGCCAGCTTTCAAACCAAGCCATATTCTCTGTTGGCAGAATCAGATTTTTTTTAATGTCATCTCTGTTTTTGAATTTTCTGCCTTTTGCTAAAATCAAATTGCCTTGTTCGTCAGTTGTAAAAAACGGGGCATTCCATGATCCGATAGCAATTGCGTCCTGACCAATTGCTTTGCACAGTTCAATATAGTCGGCGGCATGAACAGGTCGAAATTCTTCATTCGGAATTTTAGCGGCCTTGCGAGTTTTTCGTGTTTTCTCCAAAGATTCGCTACCGGACTTAATAAACCCAATCGCACTGCTGCCTATATGTCTTCCCAATATTTTTTCAACAAGTTTATCCGCTATTAAAATTTCAAAGTTAGGCACCCTGTCGACAGGCTCGCCCTTCAGGGCGTTTATCAGCCTGTTCTTGTCAGGCTTACCTGAATATTCCTTAAACCCCAATTTCATAATTTATAATTCCTCGCGGTTTCATACATTGTTATCATCTGCGCAAATGATGAAACATCAACACAAGCAAAATTATCCATAAAGCAAAAGCTGCGGCAAGCTGCAACCGGTCGGAAAGTCCAGATATTCAGCAGCCTTACCTTCTCATTGGTAAGGCATTCAATCAAATCAATAATGCAATATTTCCAAATATACCTATATTCGGCTTTGAATATCCTGACCAAGGCGATCATCTGCTCACGACAAATTTTAAACCGGCCATTTCTCAGCAAAATTAATCGCCGCCTCAAGATTAATTCCGCTTTCCCACGGCCTGCATCGACACCCTTTCGGTTTACCATCCTCATAATACTCAACCCACGCGCCTGCAAGATCTAGCTGCGTAAGCATTTTTTCATACACATAAGAAGCCAGCGGATGATTGGTTTCGGTCAGATTATACAGAAGCAAACCATAATCATAGCCTACCGTCATACCGCCTTGCGGCCGGCTTGGTAAACGTCCGGAGGATTGATATTCCACGGCTATATCGGATATAGTTTTTGCAATCTCTTTTCGGGGAATTAAGTTTGATCCTATATATAAAGGCATCAAACTTACCGATTTGAGGCTATACCATTTCTGTTCGTATGGCGGTGTATCATCCTTTTCCAAAAATGGGCTGACATAGTGGTTTTTCTCGTTTCTTACCGTCCAGCCAAGGTCCCATTTATTTGTTACCTCACAAACGCCGTGACGGAATTTTGGCAAATCCGCCAGTTCCGTTCGTGTCGGGTTATTGGCAAAAAGTTTGCCGTCCTTCCAGAAATTAGCGGGATATTTTTTTCGGGTTTCATCTAAAACCTCCCTGGCTTTGGCAAGTTTCCCATCGGTCCACTTATTGTTGGCCTCGGCCCAGGAAATTAAACGTTCACTCGCTGTGATAAAAAGCATTGTTCCCTCCGCGGAGCCGTCATTCAATGTGCTGCGAGGCAGTATCTTGCCCGCGACATACGTTTCATCGCCATTAAACGGCAGCATTCCGCCTGCGAGGTGCGGAATCTGTACCTGCCAGGCCCATTCGAGCATTGGAAATATTTTGTGCAGAAACATCGCGTCCTTGGTTGCCTTCAAATAATCAAAGGCCTGGATTATAATGTACGAAGTAATTTCCACGTCGTCATTTTCTGCCGGGCAAAACATTCCCTTTACGCCGATACCTTCGCAGTTGACGAATTTGCCGTTTTCCTGCCAGATATTCCAGTAGTGTTCCAATATGCCTTTTGCTTCCTTATAATATCCAAGGCGAAGCAGACATCTGCTGGTTCCGTATTGGTCCCTTTTGCCTTCCACGTGGTACCTATGTCCTGCCAGTATGCCTCCGTCATCTCCCTGCTGAGTTTTTATCAGGACAGAAACATCATCTATGGCTTTCAGTAATTTGTCACGAAGAGGAAGTTTTTCAGGCAGGGTACTTGCAAAATCTTTTCGCCTGCCGGTGAACTCACTCCAGTTATTTCGGGTTCTTTTCAGGGAATCTTCGTAAGGAGTTGACAATAGTTTTTCTGTGTTTTCGACGCAGTCCGGATAGGTTGTATTGCCGCAGATATAAAGTATGCTTTCGCCCGGTTCAAATGTCAGTTCCCATTGCGCGGTTCCGGGCCTTTTTCTGAGTGTCCTGACTTCTCCGCGAACTGCCAGCTCTCTGCGAACTGTCTGCAAATCTTCTCCTCTGTCCACCCCTTCAACCCATTCTTCTGTTCCAGGTTTTTTTCTGAAAGAGCCATTACCCCGAATTACAAGCTGATAGTAATACTGGAGAATTGTCGGGTTGAATACTTGAATTACCTGACCCTGCGGAACATGAATCAGCAGGGCGTCGGAAGCTCCCTTTGCGGAGAGCTGTTTTTTATTTTGTATTACCTTAACGATGCCTCGCAGGGGTTGGGAAAGCTCGTCCTGCAGGGTCAGAGTAAATGTCAGAGCAGATTTCAATGAGAATCGCCGTATAAAACATGGTGCCTGTGAATCGACGAAATCAGTGATGGTTCCGATTTTTTTGCCGTTGGTTTTTATTTCATGCTGCCAGATTGCGGTATTTTCCTGCCTGACTGATTCTGCTTCAAGGAGTGATTCTGATGTCGAAAGTAACCGTATCACTGAAGGGGCACTATAAGGCGGGCCGAATATCTGTATTATATCCGGCCCTTGTTCATAGACACAAAACAGGCTGTTTCCCAGACAGTGTATGCTTCCGTCGTCTTCCTTTTTGTTGTTCCAGTTTCTGCCTGTCATACCAAGAAGCTCTTTTGCCTAATTAATTCTTCTATTTCTAGCTTTTTACAGGAGTTTTTTGAAGCTGCAATATTTTTCAGATATATCTGTATTCGACCTTGAATATTTTTGCTAAAGCCTTAAGCTGTTCAGTCCAGTCGCCGTAAGCCATACTCAAGTGATGCCCCGCCTGTGCATCTGCAAAATCTTCCAGCCATTCGACGATAGGCCTTTCCAATTTCAGGAAAAAGTTAGGCGCGCCAAGCGGCGTAGTGGGCCGATCGGTAACAACAGCTCTGGTAACCACCAGCCGCCAATTTCCCTGACGGGTGGGACAAAGCCCCAGAACCGTAACCTGCCCTTTCGGCATCTGCAACTGCAGACAGGCGCCGCGCCCCTGGCAGCCGTTCCACCAGGGATGCCGGCTCAATTTAACCTGCTTGGGATCATCTTCGAAAAGTCTCAGATTCATCATTCCGCTATGTCCCATCAAAAAGCAATCGTTGTCAAAATCGTTTGTCCATATCTCCGTAAAAACTCCCCTGCCTCCGGTCAGACTATTCAAAATCATGCCGCATACCGCGGTTGGAACATCCCCTTCACAGGTAAAGAAAACACCCTCTTCTGCCAGAATGGAATTACCAATGCATGAGACTACACCAATTTCCGGGTGCTGAAACATCGACTGGCAATAGACCGTTGCCGCATCGAGATGGAGTTCATCGGCAACATTTTTCATCGCTAATGCAAGCCTGGCAGAACGTGTAAATTCCTCACCTTCAAACTTATCTGCCATGCTGTATTTTTTTTGCAGCAGGCTCTGGAGTTTTTCAACCTCTTTCCCATCAACCTCCTTGAATGCGTCAAGTACCTTTGTGGCAAGAATATGGACTGTATCGACACCAAATGTAACATAAAGATCCGCTGGGTTGTAGCCAAAATCGATCATACCGGGATAAACATGGCCAAAGATTCCTATGCGTGATCCCCAGATCGCCTCAGCGGCCTTGATGGCATCCATAGCAACAGCGAAAGATTTTCTGACACTTGCGTTAGTGTAGTGGCCGGAAATCAGAAAATAGGGGATCTCCTCACGCCCCAAAACATTTGTCAATCCAGGCACTCCGGTTATGCCGTGCTCCAGCATGAATTTATCGAAGTCCATATCCGATGGAATTGCAGAAGATGCCTGGGTATTCCACACAATTGCGGGACGAGAAAATTTCTTTAGATCAAGAACAATGTCATCAGGCGTCGAATAAGTAATCGTCGCCAGAACCATTACATCAACATCTTTTTCCTGAAAAAGCAGCCTGGCCTCATTTGATCTGGCCTGACAATCGATTAAGTTGCCTGTCTGGTATACAGTACCAAACTGCGATATATATTCTTTCAATCTCCGGGCCAGCTTTTGAGCCTTATCCAGATGCTCAGGAAAAAACTTCCAATAAGAATCATGTGCCAAGGGCATATAGCCTATCTTGAGTTTGTTATCTGCGCCTGTCATTTTTTCTCTTTTTTCACCAGGTTTCCGGCTCTTATTTAACCTTACTTGCCTCCAACCATAGGCTCACATCCCGGATGCCAGATACGATCGGCAGTCAGGTTCAATTGCTCTGCAACCAGCCAGGCTTTCTTTATAGTCTCAAGGTATTTAATATCATGAGCATCTGAACCCAGCGCAAAGCATGCACCCTCCTCAGCAATGATTGACAAATACTCCACATATTCTTTTACAAACCGCCGGCAATAAGCCGGATTATCCAGAAGGGCAGAAGAATTTATCTCGATCGCTGTACCAGTTTCCTTCGCCGCCTGGCCAAGCTGGCGAGCATAACTTTCAGGTACCGGCGGCATCGCCTCGAACCATGGCCATTCATTTCTGTCAAACTCGCCTTTCGGAAACCAGTACGGATGCACCAGCACATCAACCAACTCATCTCTGCACGTCTTCAAATGATGGCGGTGCTGAATATCGACAATCTTTTTCAAATCGTATGAATCCACATATGTACTGTGTATTCCACCAATAGCAAACTGAAAACCATATTCCTCCATAATCTCCCGGCTATATGCGAACCTGCCGTCAAAACCATCAAAGTTCAACTCCATTCCGAAGTAAACTTCAATATCCGTTTCAAGCGATTCTATATCTCTTCTGATTCTCAAATGCAGCTCGAGCTTATCAAGGGAATTCAAGTGGTCGGCAAATCCAACAGCCTTTATGCCCTGCCTTTCACATTCCCGCACAACGTCAAAAACATCCATCGTTTCATTGGCGCACTTAAGATGCTTGGTGTGAACATGAAAATCATATCCGGGTATTTTCGTCATCGTGTTTTTCCTGGGCCTACTCATCACCCATGAAGAGCGAAAAGTCAAAACCTTTTGAAGCCAGTATCCTTCAATTCAGTAATTTAGTTTTTGTACACAATTCCAAAATTTAAAAATACTTCAGACTATTTCATTTTGTTCTCTTACTCAGCAAATTCTTCACATAAGCTACGGTGGTCTACAACCATGCCATCGTCTAAATCATTTCGCTTTGCTGCCTTCAGGTCAGCGAACATCCTCCTGCAATCCTTAATGCCGCCGATGAGGAACCAGACGGTTACTATACACGTCAGGCAATACGAAGAGTATATTAATATCTGCCATAATCTCGACCATCCCTCATCCGACATACCAACAGTCAAATGATAGATTGTGAAAATGGTAAATATCATTAGCCATACAAAAAACCATCCTCCTACCGCCCAAAAGATTCCTTTATCCTTCCACGATATGTCTTTGCTGAACCCGAAAGCCGCCAGACCTTTCCTGGGGACAAACTGACTTTCTTGCCCCTTCAAAGCGTACTTGCCCCGGTGGAGCATCCGCTCAAGATTGAATACTTCTTTCCTGCCCAAAAGTGAAACGAGAATATAGAGAACAGCCGAACTGATAACAATGCCGGCAAATATGTAATAACTATTCCATGGACAATTGACGCCATTATGAAAATAAGGCCACAGCTGCCGAATCACTATCGTGCCGATAGCCAAAGTCGTACCATAAATAGTAGAGGCCCACGCTGCCGTTGTTGTTCCGCGTTTCCAGTAGAGGCCGCCTATAATTGGACCGGAAATACCGCCGCAACCAATGGCTCCCGTAATGTACATAAACATAAATATATAATCATTCTGCTTAAACAGTAACGCGAAACAGAAAATAAAAATCGTTATAAATACAATTGACAACCTAAGAAGCAGTAAATGCTGCTTTGGTGTAAACGGCTTGGTACGGAAAGGCAATATCACATCCTGTACCAAAACGCTCCCCCACCCATGCATATAGGTATCGTGCGTACTAACGAAAGCAGCAAACATTATCGCACATATCACACCAACCATCCCTACCGGAAAAATATGAGTAAGCACCACAGAAACCGTTACCTGGTTTCGGATAGTGTCATTCGGATTGGTACTGATCGTACCAAGTACTGAATGAACATTTTGGGCAATCAAGTGAAATTTTTCGTGATGCATGACTACATATGCGGCGATAGCCAGAATCAGCACCATTAAATTGTAAACAATTGCCCGGAAAAATCCAAGGACGTAGCTCATTCGCAATTCATGGGCATCCCTGGCGGAGACATTATAGCCTTGGCTACCCTGCCAGCCGATACTGCCGGTGTTAAAAAACACAATTATGTAGCCCAACAGAAAATACCACAGACTAAAACCCTTAACCTGAGTCGTGTCGAATGGGTTCAATAAACTTTTGCCTTCAGGCTGATGAGCCATCGCCTCGGTAATTGTATTCCAGGGAAACTTGATAAGTACAAAGGCTACAATGAAAATAAGTGCTATGTTACAAAACGACCCTTGTGCAAAATCGGTTATCATCACCGCTATCTGGCCACCGACAAGAGTAAGTAAAAGTGATACTCCAAGTAAAATCACCATCGTAACAACATATACTGACCACTCAACACCTAGCCATGTAAAATGTTTCGGCAGCCCGCAGAAATAGATGAAGAACCTACCTCCGACCGCAGGGAAAATGCCAAAATTGATTACTCCGGCCAACCATCCTAATACACCCATAAACTTCCGGTAGCTTTTGCTGTAGCGAATCTCGAAGAACTGCCCTGTTGTCAGTACTCGCGTTTCACGAAATCGGTAAATCTGATAACCTACTATCATCAGTATCACGCTCAGCGGTGCCATACTCATATTCCACCAGTTTGAAACAAACCCCGATTTATAATACATTTCAAAACGTGCCACAGTATTTACCACTGCCAGGGCAGACATTCCATGAGCAACAGTCATTAAATACCGCCCTCCGCAGCGGTTTGCTGCCAGGAAATCTGCCACGCTCTGAGTATATTTTTTACTCCAAATCGCCAGTGCAATTAGAGACACTATGACAATCAGCACAACTGTCCAGTCCAAAAAGTGCATGTTCATATATATGCCTTCGTATACAAAAAAACATATCTTCCAGCGATCTTGTTCATTATAGCTGAAAAAATCAAGCAGTTCCTTGATAACTTCTCGAAAGTTACTGGCTTATCTATACGAAAAATTGACGTGTTTTGTTAAATTTCCCATCCGAAACAGTGTAATCTCTATAGATTTCAAGGTGCTTTTTGGGCCATTTACCCCAAAAAACATAAAATGAGGGCTCTCACAAAATCGGGGCAGCTACCTTCAACTGCCCCGATTACATTCAATTCAAAACACAAAAACTACAACAATTGTTGGTTATTCGCAGGTTGCAACAGCGTACTTGGTCACATCGTATGACTTGCTGCCTGTCCAGATGCCGGCACTATGCATTCCGAACGATGTCATAAATGGACTATAGTTGCCAAGAACAATATCAAAGCCAAACTCTTTGCCTGAATACAAATCAGACTGAATCGTAGGTTCATTCGCATCCCAGCCTCCGTAGCTGTCGTAAGGAACTGCTGCAAATTCGTAGAACAACTCATGGTCAGACGCACTATTGACCTTCAGGCCGACAACGGCGTCAAGACCCGGGTCTGGGCCGGTAATGAAATCAGCTTCATTTGCCCATATCATGTATGTTGTGCTCTTGTCTGAATTCAAACCGACATTGAACTGCTGAGCATTGACCCACACACCCCTCGGACTTGTCGGCGTGTCATTGTTTGCATCACCCTGGATGTAGATTTCAATGTCATCCTGAGCATTCCAAGCTGTGTAGCCATACTGAGGGTCATAGTCATGCGCCATCACAGCACCATAGACAATGTCAGCGGCAGCATCATACATGACACACATGTACATATCCTCGACAAAGTAGGAATCGCCCGTGTAGAGCTTGTCGAGCGCGACCCAATGCGAGGTACACCACAGATTCGGATCGTAATCAAACGCAGGCCAATCCGCCGAGTTGCCATCGATGGCAACTGTTCCATCCGGCACATAAGCGGTATATTCTGTGATGCCCGCGGCAGGCTTTTCTGCACACATGATGTCGGTACAGGTTGGATCGTTGGGATCGTTGCAATATAGCCACTGGTCAACAAATATGGCCAGGTCATTGACCTCGACAAGGCCGCTGTTATCTAAATCACCGGGGCAGGTAACAACAGGCTTAAGCACGAAATAATCTACAACAAAGCAGTTGTAGCCATTAGAGGTGTCATCCGAAATGCTGATAGTGATGTTGCCGAGATTATTCTCCGGAACAGTAATTGAGGTGCCGAAATTACCCGGAGTAATTCCCCAACCTGATGTATTAAGAGAAGTTGCCCCCGGTCCCAGACTCGGACCAGCAATTTCATCCAGGTAAAATGGACTGGTCCCGCTATAACCAATATACAATGTATGGAGTTGGTTTGCTTCGTTCGAGTTGTTTTCTGTTACACCGCTAATCCCTATTTGGCTGGTACCACCTGAATCCCAGGAAATTACCTGCCATTTGATATAAAGATAATATTCACCAGCGGGAATCTCAACTGGTAAGGTCATACCACCTACCCCCGTGCCGTCAGGAGGCGGGTCCGCAATAACAGGTCCCACATCCGGGGCACCATAAAAATATGCAGTGCCGCTTAAGTTGCAATCCTCTGCTTGGATGTATATTGACGGTGACGGGTCAGGATTAACAATAGGCACAAGTTCAAAATAGTCAACTATGAAGCAGTCGTACCCATTAGGGTTAGTATCATTGATGGAAATCGCGATACTGCCGAGATTATCCTCCGGAACAGTAATTGAGGTACCGAAATTGTCTTCGGAGGTGCCCCAGCCTGACTCACTAAGATACTC